>NC_021505.1:863844-1175189 GCF_000412675.1 Pseudomonas putida NBRC 14164
GGTGGACGAGGTGAGCAGCGGCAGCACCGAGCCCATCTGCGTGACCACGGTAACTGCACGCACCGCAGGTTCGATGCTGACCACGGTTGCGCCCTGGTTGCCCCACACCGCAATGAAGCAGCTCTCGTTCAGTTCATCGCGCAGCTGCGACAGCGGCAGTGCGGCAATCTTCAGCACATCGATGCTGCCCAGCGCCGCCAGCCCCACCCGCAAGGCCTCACGGCCCAGGCCGTAATGGTTGGTGGCCGCATCCTGCTCGGCAAAGCCGCTGGCAATCAGCGCCTGCAGGTAGCGGTGCACCTTGCTCGCCGGCATCTGCACATGTTCCGACAGGCGCGACAGCGAGGTGGAGGGGGAGAGTTCGGCAAGGGCTTTGAGGATGTCTGTGCCAACCTCCGCCGAGCGGACTTTCTGCTTGCCGTTGTCGGCGGAGGAGCTGGCTTTGGTCATGGACATCTGCTTCCGGATTCTTCGAGTCGCGCCTTTATAGCTTGACGCCATGCCCGTAGCAAATTACGTTATTCGTAATCTGATTACGATAAAAACAATGCAGACGCGCTGTCACCCCGCATCGGGCCAGCAGCCAGCTGCCAGCAACGGCTCGGTCAGAGCCCGGAGGCATCGATGATTCGCGACACATCACCCGACCTTCACTACCTCAGCGGCTTCGGCAACGAGTTTGCCAGCGAAGCGCTGCCGGGTGCCTTGCCGGTCGGGCAGAACTCGCCGCAGAAGGCGCCTTATGGGCTGTACGCCGAATTGCTCTCGGGCACGGCGTTCACCATGGCCCGCAGCGAGCTGCGTCGTACCTGGCTGTATCGCATTCGCCCGTCTGCATTGCACCCGCGCTTCGAGCGGCTGGCGCGCCAGCCGCTGACCGCGCCGCTGGGGGCCATCAACCCCAACCGCTTGCGCTGGAGCCCCCAGCCCATACCTGCCGAGCCCACCGATTTCATCGAAGGCTGGCTGCCCATGGTGGCCAACGCCCCGGCGCAGAAACCGGCCGGCGTGAGCATCTACATCTACTGCGCCAACCGTTCCATGGAGCGAGTGTTCTTCAACGCCGACGGTGAACTGCTGCTGGTGCCGGAACAGGGCCGCCTGCGCATTGCCACCGAACTGGGTGTAATGGAAGTCGGCCCCCTGGAAATCGCGGTGATTCCGCGCGGCATGAAGTTCCGCGTCGAACTGCTCGACGGCCAGGCCCGTGGCTATCTCGCCGAAAACCACGGTGCACCGCTGCGTATTCCGGAGCTGGGCCCGATTGGCAGCAACGGCCTGGCCAACCCGCGCGACTTCCTCACCCCGGTGGCGCACTACGAAGAGGCCGAAGGGCCGGTGCAACTGGTGCAGAAGTTCCTCGGCGAGCACTGGGCCTGCGAACTGCAGCACTCGCCGCTGGATGTGGTTGCCTGGCACGGCAGCAACGTGCCGTACAAATACGACCTGCGCCGTTTCAACACCATCGGTACCGTCAGCTTCGACCATCCGGACCCGTCGATCTTCACCGTGCTGACTTCGCCGACCAGCGTGCATGGCCTGGCCAACATGGACTTCGTGATCTTCCCGCCGCGCTGGATGGTGGCCGAGAACACCTTCCGTCCGCCATGGTTCCACCGCAACCTCATGAACGAGTTCATGGGCCTGATCAGCGGTGCCTACGATGCCAAGGCCGAGGGTTTCCTGCCCGGTGGTGCCTCGCTGCACGGGGTGATGAGCGCCCACGGCCCCGACGCCGAAACCTGCGAAAAAGCCATTGCCGCCGACCTGGCGCCGCACAAGATCGACAACACCATGGCCTTCATGTTCGAGACCAGCCAAGTGCTGCGCCCGAGCCAGCGGGCCCTTGAATGCCCGCAATTGCAGGCCGACTACGATAGTTGCTGGGCCACCTTGCCGAGCACCTTCAACCCGAACCGGAGATAACCGATGAACCACACTGCCAATGCCCGTAGCTGGGTCGAGCACGCCAACGGGCACAGCGACTTCCCGCTGCAGAACCTGCCAATGGGTATCTTCAGCCGGCCGGGTGAAGCCAGGCGCTGTGGCGTGGCCATCGGCGACGCGATCCTTGACCTGGAGGCGGTACTGGCCGCCGGCCTGTTCGACGGCGCCGCCAAGGCCGCCGTGGAAGCCACCCGTGGTGGTGCACTGAACGCATTCTTCGCGCTGGGCCGCAGCGCCCGTGTCGCCCTGCGCGAGCGCTTGCAGGTGCTGCTTGGCGAACACAGCGAACACCAGGCGGCGCTGCAAGCCGCGCTGTACCCGGCCAGTGCCTGCCAGTTGCATGTACCTGCGCAGATCGGTGACTACACCGACTTCTACGTGGGCATCGAGCACGCAAAAAACGTGGGTAAGCTGTTCCGCCCCGACAACCCGCTGCTGCCCAACTACAAGTACGTGCCGATCGGTTATCACGGCCGCGCCTCGACCATCCGCACGTCCGGCACCGATGTACGCCGGCCCAAGGGCCAGACCTTGCCGGCCGGGCACACCGAGCCGAGCTTCGGCCCTTGCGCGCGGCTGGACTACGAACTGGAACTGGGCATCTGGATTGGCCAGGGCAATGACATGGGCCAGGCGATCCCGATTGGCGATGCTGCCGAGCACGTAGCCGGCCTGTGCCTGCTCAACGACTGGTCGGCGCGTGATATCCAGGCTTGGGAATACCAGCCCTTGGGGCCGTTCCTGTCCAAAAGCTTCATTACCACCATCTCGCCTTGGGTGGTCACGGCTGAAGCGCTGGAGCCGTTCCGCTGCGCCCAGCCGGCACGCCCGGATGGCGACCCGCAGCCACTGTCGTACCTGCTGGACAAGCGCGACCAGGCCGCCGGTGCATTCGATATCGAACTCGAAGTGCTGCTGCTGACCGAGCGCATGCGCGAGCAGGGCGCTGCCCCGCACCGCCTGACCCTGAGCAACACCCGCAGCATGTACTGGACCGTGGCGCAGCTGGTGGCGCACCACAGCGTCAACGGCTGCCAACTGCAGCCGGGCGACCTGTTCGGTTCGGGCACATTGTCGGGCGCCACGCCGGGTTCGCATGGCAGCCTGCTGGAGATCACCGAAGGCGGCAAGCTGCCAGTTGAACTGGCCAGCGGCGAGGTGCGCAAGTTCCTCGAAGACGGCGACGAGATCATCCTGCGTGCCCGCTGCAGCCGTGACGGCGTGGCCAGCATCGGCTTCGGCGAATGCCGTGGCACGGTCATCGCGGCCAACTGAGGAGGCAGGGGCATGGAGCTGTACACTTATTACCGTTCCACTTCGTCCTACCGGGTGCGCATTGCCCTGGCACTGAAGGGGCTGGCTTACCAGTCCCTGCCGGTCAACCTGCTACAGGGTGAGCAGCGGGGTGCGGGCTATGTCGCCGTCAACCCGCAGGGCCGCGTGCCGGCCTTGCGTACCGACGGCGGCGAATTGCTGGTGCAGTCACCCGCGATCATCGAGTACCTGGAAGAGGTTTATCCACAGCCTGCACTGCTGCCGGCCACGGCCGAAGCGCGCGCCAAGGTACGCGGCGTGGCGGCAATCATTGGCTGCGACGTTCATCCGCTACACAACGTCAGCGTGCTCAACCGGTTGCGCCAGGCCGGCCAGGACGAAGGCCAGGTCAACCAGTGGATCGGCCACTGGATCAGCCAGGGGTTGGCAGCGGTGGAGCAACTGATCGGTGACCATGGCTTTTGCTTCGGTGAGCAACCCGGGCTGGCGGATGTGTACCTGATCCCGCAGCTTTATGCCGCCGAGCGCTTCAATATCGACCTCGACAGCTTCCCGCGCATCCTCCGGGTTGCCGCCCTGGCGGCCGTGCACCCGGCATTCGCCAAGGCCCACCCAGCCCAGCAGCCGGACAGCCCGGCTCAGTGAAGGGAACGGTTCGCCGTCGGAAGCTTGCCGATCCGCTCGGACAGCTTCAGGCGCTGGACCGGGTCATCTGTCAGCAGTAACGCATGCTCCAGGTCGAAGCGCTCGGCCTGTGGGCAGTCCAGGTGCTGGTACAGCGAGGCGCGGGTCACGTAGTCGCTGACTTGAACCGGGCCCAGCTGCATGATCCGCTCGGCATCGATCAAGGCCGCCAGGTGATTGTCGTTACTGATGTGCAGCTGGCGCAGGTTGCGTGACAGCCGTTGCAGCATCTGCAGCGGGCTGGCGCTGCGCAGGTGCTCCGCCGTCAGCGCAACGTGCGGGCCGAACTGGCGCGCCAGCAGCTCACGGCAATCATTGGGGTACAGGCGTCGGCCACCACAGGGGTCAAGCAGGTGGTCGGCACCCGGCACGCGCAGCAGGAAATGGCCAGGGAAGCCCACACCCTCCAGCGGGATGGACAGCCGCTGGGCCAGCTCCAGGGCAAGGATGGCCAAGGTCAGTGGTTGGCCACGGCGGCGTTGTAGCACCTTGTCCATCATCGCGGCCTGCGGGCGCAGGGGGTGGTACTCATCCTGCTGAAAGCCCAGGGCATTGAGTTGTCGCAGCAGTGGCTGGGCCAGTTCACACAGTGGCAGCATCGGCAGGTTGGCGCTGATCTCACGCTGCAGGTCATGCAGCATGGCAAGGCTGGCCGCGGGCTCGACGCTGCGGTCGTGCTCGGCGGCCATCCACAATGCGGCTTCCAGCAGGGCGACAGGCTCGCGTTCCAGGCAGGCCAGGCAGGCTTGACGTGGCTTCATGGGGTATCTCCACACACGCTTGAGTATTAGCTGTGGCGGGCGGTTTCGTCCAGTGGTCCGGCGGCCACGCCAGCTTCGGGGCCGTGCCTATACTGGAAGGAGCACCTCGTGGGGGAGCCTGTCGATGTTCGCACTGATGCAAAGCACCCGTACCCAGTCACTGCACCTGTTCAACGACCCGGCGACGGGCCTGAAAGCGGTTGTGGCGATCCACAGCGAGCAGCTGGGCCCAGCCATGGGCGGTTGCCGCTATCTGCCGTACGCCGATGACGAAAGCGCCATGACCGACGCCATTCGCCTGGCCCAAGGCATGAGCTACAAGGCGGCGCTGGCGGGCTTGCCGCTGGGTGGGGGCAAGGCGGTGATCATGCGCAACCCGCATGTGGAGAACCGCGCCGCGCTGTTCGAGGCCTTTGGCCGCTTCATCGATACCTTGCATGGGCGCTTCATCATCGCTGTGGACAGTGGCACCTCGACCCTGGACATGGACTGCATCGCCCAGAGCACCCCCCATGTGACCAGCACCACGGCCTCCGGTGACCCCTCGCCACATGCGGCGATGGGGGTGTTCGCCGGCATTCGTGCCACCACCTCGTTCCGGCTGGGCAGCGATGACCTCAGAGGGCTGCGGGTAGCGGTACAGGGGCTGGGCAATGTCGGGTATGCGCTGGCGGAGCAACTGCATGCGGTGGGCGCGGAGCTGCTGGTCAGCGACCTGGACCCAGGGCGTGTGCGCTTGGCGATGGAGCAGTTCGATGCAAAACCTGTGACCAACGATGCGTTGATCAGCACCCCTTGCGACATCTTCGCACCCTGCGGCGTGGGGCCGGTACTGAACGGGCAGAGCGTGATGCAGCTGCGCTGTGCGGCAGTGGCGGGGGCGGCCAACAACCAGCTGACTACCTTGCAGGTGGCAGACCAGTTGGAGTCCCGCGGGATACTGTATGCGCCAGACTACGTGATAAATGCTGGCGGGCTTATCTACGTGGCGCTGACCCACCGGGGCGAGGACCTGGGCACCATTACCGCGCACCTGGCGCGCATTCCTTCACGGCTGACCGAAGTATTTGGCCATGCACAGGCGGAAAAGCGTTCGCCGGCGCGGGTGGCGCAGATGCTGGCGGAGCGGTTGTTGTATGGCTGAAGGTTGATACTGGCTTTGCTGGCCTATTCGCGGGCTTGCCCGCTCCCACAGGTAGGGTGCCATTTTTTGGCTGTGCGCTGTACCTGTGGGAGCTGGCTTGCCGGCGATGAGGCCGGTGCAGGTATTTACTCTGCTGCGGGCGCTTCGAGCAGTTCGGCCAACGCATCCGGCTGGCTTTTGAACGCCCGAGCGAACACATCGCGATTCTTGGCCATGTAGATACCGGCTTCCTCGACCTGCTGCTCGGTCAGCGAGGGCACCGCTTTGTGCAGCACTTCAGCGAGGCGCTCGGCCAGTTCGAGCATCTTGTCGTGACGGTCTGCTTCGGCCTTATCCATAAACAAGCGCTCCGGGTCGCGGCTGCTGCGGTACACCACTTCGACGGCCATTCATCACCTCTATGCCTTTTTGCTGGTTGTGTTGCGATTTACTGTATCTATATACAGTAATGGCAATATTGGTTGGTTCGCAAGCAGAAATTGTAGCGTGACCAAGGGAAGCAGTACCTGTGGGAGCGGATTCACCCGCGAAGGGCCGGCCCAGGCGACCTGGCTTCTTGCCATGCCCAAAGTGCCTTGCGGCAATCGGTCGCCTTCCAAGACAGGGGCCTGGCCCTTTAACTGCATGGCACAAGCGTCACACGGGTGACGCATCATCCTTAAAGTCGTATCGGGGAATGGAACATCGTGAACATCAAATGGGCAGAAAAACTGCGCAAGGGCCTGCACGGCTCGGCCGACTCGCTGGGCAACCTGTGCGTCGAGGCGTTCCATTACCTGGCGTTGTTCGGCATTGGCGCGATCACCGCCTACGCGGCGGTGGCGACGTTCCTGGAAATGCTGGGCAAGGGCGGGATCAGCGTCGATGACATCTTGCTGCTGTTCATCTACCTGGAGCTGGGGGCGATGGTCGGTATCTACTTCAAGACCAACCACATGCCGATCCGCTTCCTGCTGTACGTGGCCATCACCGCGCTTACCCGCCTGCTGATCGGCGATGTCTCGCACCACAAGGC
This sequence comes from Pseudomonas putida NBRC 14164, assembly GCF_000412675.1. NCBI lineage: Bacteria > Pseudomonadati > Pseudomonadota > Gammaproteobacteria > Pseudomonadales > Pseudomonadaceae > Pseudomonas > Pseudomonas putida. The sequence continues at coordinate 870,671 of NC_021505.1, forward strand.
ACCGGACGAAGGGTTGCTGTACCTGTGCGGGGGCATCCTGTTGCTGGCGTTCTCGATCCTGGTGGTGCGCTACGCCTCGTACCGCTACCCCTCGACCAAGGTGCTGGATGCCAATGGCAAGGCAGTGGAGGAGGGCAAGTAGCCCTCAGTTGGCAACGAAATGGCGCGGCTCGTGTCGGGCGTCACGGGTGAGCGCGGCCAGCACCTGCATGGGGTTCTGGCTGAGTTCAATGGCAAGGCCCAGGCGGATGCTGTCGATCACCCGTTGCAGGCGCACCGGGTCGTTGCGCTGGGCCTGGGTGATGAGGCGCTTGGCGACTACGCCGGCGTCGTCCGAGAGGGTCAGCATGATGCTGCCGTCGAGGTTGGCGATGCTCAGGTTGACCCGGTATTCGGGGGCGAATGCAGCACTGATTCGGTCGAAAGGGTTGTTCATGCCTGGGGCCCTGCTAAGAATGTCTGCAGAAGTTGACCGGGCGATGCCAGGTTGGTTCCTGCAAGGCAATTAGCCATTATCGCAACTACACTCCTTGAATCGCAGCCGCGACGCATGGCCAGTGGCCGGCAAAGGAGTGCCCGTGGTTCCCTCATCTGCAGCCCGTCAACGTGGCGCAATTGGCCTCATGGCGGTGATAACCCTGGGCCTTGCCCTGTTGTTCATGCTGGTGGTGATCGACAGCGGCCGCCTGTACCTGGAGCAGCGCAAGCTGCAGCGCATTGCCGACATGTCGGCGCTGGAGGCGGCAGGCCAGTTTGCCGTGTGCACTGGCAGCGGGCCCCAGGCCAACGCGATTGCCCGCACCGCCGCCACCCGCAACGGCCACGCGGCCAGCAACCCGCTGACCACAAGTTGCGGGTACTTGCAGACCGGCGCCAACAGCTTGCGCACCTTCACCAGTGACAACAATCGCAATGAAGCCATCCGCGTGGATGTGAGCAACACGGTGCCCACCAGTGTTGCGGCGGGGGTGTATAGCCTGGCGCAGGGCAGTGGTGTGCCGTTGACCACGACCTTGCAGGCGCACGCGGTGGCATCGTCGCCGCTGCCGCCGCAGGCGATGTTGACCATTCGGACCACGCTGGCGACCGTCGATTCGCGGCAGTCGGTTTTGCTCAATGCACTGCTCGGCGCCTTGGGCGGTTCCGTTCAGCTTGATGTAGCCGGCTGGCAAGGCATCGCCAGCACCCAACTCAATTTGCTCCACTATCTCGACCAGTTGGCCATCGACCTCAAGCTCAAGGCAGGCGACTACCAGCAATTGCTCACTGCCAACGCCACCGCTACGCAATTGCTGCAAGCGGCTGTAAAGGTGTTGCAGCAGAGCGGTGCAGCGGCAAATGTGGTGACCAACCTTGGCAAGCTGGCCCTCGGTGCCAGCAACAGTACGTTGCTGCAGCTGGGCGACTTGCTCGATATTCAGAACGGTACGGCGCAGGCCGGGCTGGACGCCAATATTCAGTTGCTGCAATTGGTGCAGGGAGTCATTCAGCTGGCGGTCAGCGAAAGTGCGGCAACGGTGGATTTACCCATAACCGTGTTAGGGCTGGTCAATGGCCGGGTGCGTCTGAAGGTGATCGAGCCTCAGCAGATTTCGGCGGTGGGCGACCCGCGCACGAATGAGTTGCGGGTGCATACCGCACAGGTGCGGGCGATGATTTCGCTAGAGTTGCCATTGCTGGATTCGGTGTTCGGGCTCGCCAACGCAGTGCTCGACCTGGTGTCGCCGCTGACCAACGTGATCAATAACCTGCTCAGCCTGAACCTGGCCAGCACGTTGCAATCGGTGCTCTGCCTGGTGGGCATACCCTGCACGGTCAGTGACATCATTCTGGTGCCAGATAAACTGTCGCTGGATATAGGGCTGGAGGTTGCCGAGGCCACCACGCGTCTCAACCCCCAATCACCCGATACGTTCAGTTGCTCACCCAAGCGTCTGACGACGCAAACCCAGAGCTCAGCGGCCAAGGTTGCAGTCGGGCGTTTTGAGTCCGCCAATGCGTTCTTCACCAATGGCACCACGGCCGTAAAGGCTTTACCGTTGGTAGACATCGGTTCCAAGCGATGCACTCGGCTTTTGATACTGCCTGCAACCTGTGAGGCCCGTATTCCCTTCGTCGGCGGCGGCCTCGGCCTGCGGGTCAACAGCAAGCTGCTGGGCAGCGGTGCCGTGGAGCGCCCGCTGATCTTCCAGGCGCCCAACAGCACCCCGCCAAACATTGGCCTTACCCCCGCTTACCAAAGCATGCAAACCGCCAACAGCAACGTGGTTGGCAGCCTCACCGACACGCTGCAAGGCATACAACTGGAAGCTTACAAACCCACCGTCAATAGCGGCCTCGGCGACGTGCTGGTTATCGTTGGCAGCGTGCTTAGCGGCGTCAAGGGCATTGTCGAGCCCCTGATCAAAAACCTGCTGAGCCCCTTGCTTGACCCCTTGGTGAACGTGCTGCTGAAAGTATTGGGCATCGACCTGGTCAACGCGGAAGTCGGCGCCAACCTCAGTTGCTCTGGCGGCCGCGCTCAGCTGGCGTTGTAGAGCGGCAACCACACCCGCAAGCATGCCCCCTCGTTGCCGTTGTGCGCTTCCAGCCGGCCGCCCATTGCTTCGACGATGCTGTGGCTGACCGACAAACCGAGGCCGGTGCCCATACCGGCGGGCTTGGTGGTGAAGAACGGTTCGAAGATGCGCTCGAGCAGGCGCGGGTCGATGCCGCCGCCGTTATCTTCCACCAGCAGGCACAGTTGCCCTTCCTCGACGCGCTGGCTCACACTGATCCGCGGCTTGGCAACCCGCCGTTCGAGCAGCGCATCACGGGCATTGACCAGCAGGTTGATCAGCACCTGTTCGAGCTGGTCCTCATGGCCCAGTACTTCCGGGCACAGGTCGGGCTCTTCGATGTGCAATGCCACGCCTTTGCCGGTCAACCCTTCCGCCAGCAACCCCAGCGCACCGTGCACTGCTACCCACGCCGCGAACACATGCTGTTCGACCTCGGAGCGGCGCCCATAGGTGCGCAGGTGCTCCACCAGGTGCGCCACGCGCTCCACCTGGGCGTCGATGCGTTGCAGCTTGCCCGTCACGTACTCGGCATCGACCTCACCGCTTTCCAGGCGCTTGAGGGTATTGACCAGCGCCAGGCGCATGGTGCTCAACGGCTGGTTGATTTCATGCACCAGGCCCGTTGCCAATTCGCCCAAGGTGGCCATCTTGGCCCCTTGCAGCAGTTGCTGCTGGCTGTGGCGTACCTCGGTATTGTCGCGCCCCACCGCCTGCACTTCCTGCAACTGGCCGTGCTCATCGAACAGGCCACGCTCGGCCCACACCCACCAGGCTGTTCTGCGCCCGGGCAGTTGCAGGCAGATTTCGGCACTGGCCAAGGGCTGCGCCGGCGTCAACCGCGCCAGGCGCTGGAGAAAGGCCGCACGTTGGCTGTCGGATAGCCACTGACCAAGGTTCATGCCCGTCAATTGTTGGGGTGCGCACTCCAGCTGTTCGGCTAGCGGGTGGTTGCCAAACAGCAGTTCGAGGTCTGGGCGGTAGCGGCAGATCATGGCCGGCGAGTCTTCTACCAGCACGCGGTAGCGCTCCTCGCTCTGGCGCACTTGCTCGGCCGCCTCGGTCGCTTCGCTGACGTCCAGCCACAGGCCGACTGCCTCGACAGGCTGGCCCAGGTCGTCACGCAGCAGGCGGGCTTCGTCCAGTATCCAGTGGTAGCGGCCAAGGTGGTCGCGCAGGCGGTAGCGGCTGCGGGCCTGGCCGTCGCGCAACAGCGTGCGGGTGCGTTCCAGCCACAACCAGCGGTCGTCGGGGTGCAGCGTCTGGCCTGGCTGGCGGGCCTGTTCGCTGTCCTGCTCCCAGCCCAGCAGTGGCGTCAGGCTGGCGCTGAAGAATTCACTGTGCAGTGCGCCTTCGGCATAGCGCTGGACGTAAATCACTGCGGGCGAGCTGGCGATCAGGTTTTCCAGCCGCGCGCGTGCGGCGCCGGCCTGCAGCTCCTGGGCCTTCAGCGCGCTGATATCGAGCAGAAATCCTTGGACCTGACGGCCTTGCAACTGGCCTACCCACTGCAGCCAGCGCGGGCTTGCCAGGCTGTTGGCTGGCAGAAGGCGCAGGCTCAGGTTCAAGGCGATGCCTTCGCGCAGTTGCTCCAGCGCCATGCGTGCGGCTTCGCGGTCGGCCGGGTGCAAGCGCCCCAACCATTGCTCGGCGGTGGCTTCCGGCGGTACGCCCAGGCGCAAGGCCAGGGCCGGGTCAAACTGCAGCGGCCCCTGCAGGGGCCATGACCACCAGCCAGCGCCCAGCTGCTGTTGCAGTTCATCCAGGTGGCGTGAGCGTTGCCGCAACTGCTGCTGACGCAGGCGAGTGAGCAGGGGCTCGATCAGCGCCTGCAGCAAGGCAGCGACCGTTTCGCTGGTCGGCGGCCGTGGCGCGCCCGCGCACAGCAACCAGGCCTGCACGGTATGGCCGTGCAGGTAGGGCACGGCCAACAATGGCAAACCGGCGCACGATGGCTGCAACAGCGGGTTTCCAGCAGCTATTTCGCGGCCCCGAGGCGGTAGTGTTTGCAGCCAGGGGCGCAAGCGCTCGTCCTCGGCCCAGGGCCAGTCGTTGTCGCTGCAGGTGTAGGTGTACCAGCCGCTATCGCCCGGCAGCATCAGGCGCACAGAGCCGGCATGCCAGTGCTCGGCCAGTTGCTGCAGTTGTTCGGTGGCTGTCAGCAGCAGGCGTTCTTCGTCGCAGTCGCGCAGGCTGCGGCCAAGCTCCGTTGCCAGCTTCTGCTGGGTGAGGCGATGGCCGTGCTGCTCGCGTTCGCCCAGCAGGTCACCGATATCGAACACCTGCAGCAGCCAGCCATCGGCCTGTCGCTGAAGCCAGCCACGGGTGTGCAGGGCAGGGCCGTGCACGGTCGCAAAATCAAGGTCCAGCGGTTGCCCCTGCCAGTCGGCGGGGGGGCCTTCAAGTACCAGCCAGCTTTGCTGTTGCAGGTAGTCATGCACACGCGGGGCGCTGTGTGAATTTGCAGGCAGCACCGTGCGCAGGGGCCCGGCCAGGCGCAGCACATGCCCCTGGTCATCCAGCCAGAGTTGCAGGCCCACCGCTTGCGGGGCCGGCTCGGCCTGCGCGGTGGCCGGGCCGCCCAGCCAGCGATCGAAAAGGCCGCTCATAGCTGCAAGCTCGCTTCGGCCCGCAGGCGATCGGGCAGGCGCGGCACTTCACCGATCAGCGGCAGGACGAGCATTGGCAGCACGTTGGTCAGTTTCGTTTTGGGGTAATTGATGGTCACGGTCAGCAATTTGTTGGCGCCCAGGGTTACCTGCGCGTCACTGGCGGGCTGGAAGTTGAACGCGGCGGGCATCCACTGCAACTGTTGGCCGATGACCTGGTGGGCCAGGTTCTGCACATCGGTGGTGTAGCTGGCGCTGTTCGGGTCCAGGGCCACGCAGCGCCGCACGGCTTCGGCGCTGGCCTGGTTGAATGACTGCAGCATCAGCATGGGCAAGGTGTAGCTGACCAGGCCGTAGAACACCGCGAAAAAAATCATGAATACGGCCGCGAACTCAATGGCCGCTGCGCCGTTTTGCCGTTTTGCCGGGCCTGCTTTCATGATTGCGTCTACCCTGACCATGAATCCTGAGTAACAGCATAGAACCGATCGACGAACAGGGATGGCCAATTGCCTATACACAGCCTTGCAGTGCTTGTCTGGCTTGCGTTGTGCGCCGGTCAGGATGCCCGGGAGCGGCAGATTTCCAATGTCCTTACGCTCGGTGTTGCCGCCTGTGCGCTGGCCTGGTTGCTGGCCACCGGGCACAGCTGGCTAGGTGCCAAGGGCAGCGATGCGGCACTGGCTTTCGTCATCGTTTTGCTACTGACGCTGCCTGGCTACATGCTCGGCCAGTTCGGGGCTGGGGACGTCAAGCTGCTTGGCGCGCTGGCGCTGGCTACCAGCGTGGACCACGTTCTCGGTACCTTCATTGGTGCCGGAGTGGCACTGGTGGCATGGCAGATGATGCGGCGCAGGGCACGCCAGCCGGGGGAGAAGAGGCCGTTTGCGCCTTTTTTGCTGGCCGGTTTTGCCGTTTCGCTTGCCTGGCTTTGAGTATCGCGTCGCCTGTTAGATCGAGCGCCGCGCGGGCGGCGCTCGATCTCCCAAGCGACGCAAAAATACCCGCGAACTAATTATTCCGCTCTGTCATCTTGGTCCAGCGGTAGAAGTCGGGGATTTCGTACTTGTACGTATCCAGCCAGCGCTGCATGGACTGGTCACGCTCCCGCGCGGTTTGCACCTGCAGGCGCGTGGATGCCTGCTCGCCGCTGGACTGCACGCGCAACAGCCGTTCGGTGGCCGTCTCATCCGCAGCGGCATGGCGCGGGTATTCCTCGGCCATCAACGTCGCGCTGCCTAAGCAGCAGGCCAGTAGCATCACGTACCTGATCATGATCACCTCCGCGTATCAATTGACCATCATGTCCGGGGCCCTGGCCGATGCAATGGGGCCTCGGCCGCCGGCCTTGATCTTGCCGGCCCGCGCCTGGGCTTCGGCAAATTGCCCGGCTTTGAGCTGCAGCCGGCCGACCAGGTCGGTGGCCTGCTGCCAGTTGTCCTGCACCAGCGCCAAGGTCACCAGGTTGACCGCAGACAGCGTGTTGTCGTCCTTCAGTTCGATTGCCGTCAGCAACTCGAAGCGCGCCTGGTCATAGCGCCCCAGGTTCATCAGCACCACGCCAAGGTCGTTGCGCACCCGCTCGTCGGTAGGCGCGAGCCGTACGGCGCGTTGCAGGTTTTGCAGGGCCTGTACGTCGTCACCGCGGGCCGATGCCAGTTGGCCCAGGCCGTGCTCGCCTTCGGCAGCCAGGCAACCGCCGAGCAGGCTGCGGTACAAGGGCTCGGCCTCGCTGAGGCCAAGCAGCCGTGACACCTTGGCCTTGCGCAGGCGCACCTGGTCGAAGGTGTCCGGCAGTTGCTGCAGGTGGGCAAGGCTGGCGTGCGGGCGCCCGTCGTTGAGCATTTCGTCTGCCAGGTTCAGTGCCAGTTGCTGGTCGGCGTCCGGCTTGCTGCAACTGGCGGTGGCGAACAACTGGCGCAGGCCTTCGGGCTGTTGCCCGGCGCATCCGGTCAGCAACACCAGGCTTGCGCACAACAGGATTGTCTTCATCAATCAGTCCTCATGGGCTCAACGCCCGCGCCAATGCAGAAAAGCCTGGCCCGGCAAGGACAATGAGCAAGGCCGGAAACAGGAACACCATCATCACTGCCGACATCTTTGCCGACATCATCGATACCCGTTCTTGCAGACGGGTCAGGCGACGGTCGTCGAGCAGCGCCTTCAGTGCCTGCAACGACTTCATCGCGCCGCTGCCTTGTGTCAGCAACTGGCGCAGGATCACGCAGGTATCGGTGAACTCATCCACAGCCAGCAACCGGGCGACCTTTTCCAGTTCCGGGCCGAGCGCCATGCCCGAATCCACCCGCTGCAGCACCTGGCGCAGCTCTGCGCTGATGTGCGGGATCAGCGTCCGGCCTTCGTGGCTCAGCACGCGCAGTGCCTGTTCAACGGCCAGGCCGGTCTCGAAGAGAATCCGCAGCAAGGGGATCATCAGGCTGACCTCTTCTGCGATGCGCCGCTGGCGACGGGCCGCAGCCACGGCCAGCAGGCGTTTGGGCAACAGGTAACCGACGCCCAGTGCGCACAATGGCCAGACCATCCAGCCGGCCGCGGCGCTGCCCTTGAACCCCTGTTGCAACAACAGCGTCAGCGCCACGGCCAGCAGCGGCAGGCCCAGCTGAACAGCGGCAAACAGGGCGCGCTGGCGGCTGCGGCGCCAGCCGATCCGCTCAAGCAGGGCCTGGCTTTCGCCGTCGAATTTCTGTAGCCGCTGCCCCCACACGCTGTTGCCCAGCCACTGCAGCCAGTCGCCCAGGCGTTCGTCGCGGGTCAGTCGCCCTTGCAGACGTCGGGTCACCAGTACCCGCGCTCGCCATTGGCGAATAACCTGTAGACCAAACAGGCTGGCGGCGATGAACAGGCACAGGGCGCAGATCAGCAAGGCCATGGTCACAGGCTCCTCATCATTCGCCACAGCACCAGGCAACCGAGCACCTGCAGGGCAAAGGCAAGCAACAGCATCATCTGGCCGCTGCTGTCGCGCCACATGGCCAACAGGTAATGCGGGTTGGCCATCATGAAGTAGCCGACCATGGCCAGCGGCAACGACCCGAGAATGATCGCGGTAATGCGGGTTTCGCCGGTCATCGCCTTGAGCTGACGCGCCCCTTGTTCACGCTCGCGGATCAGCTTGATCAGGTTTTCCATCAGTTCGCTGGCATTGCCGCCGTAGCGCTGGTTGATGCGCAAGCCGAGGGCGAACAGCCGCAGTTCGTCCTGCTGGTGCAGTTCGGCCAGCTCGCTCACGGCATCCTCCAGCGCCACGCCCAACTGTACGTTGCGCCGCACCCGCGCCATGGCGGAGCGCAGGGGGTCGCGGCTGCTGTCGATACCGCCCAGCACCGCGTCGTTGAGGGTGCGGCCGGCCTTTAGGCTGCGAACGCTGTAGTCCAGCAGGCTGGGCAACTGGTCGACGATTTGCCGCATCCGCCGGCGGCTTTGCCAGCTCAGGATCAGGTACGCCAGGGTCGGCAGGCCGACCAGCAGCATCAAGGCGGCCACCCAGCCGGCAACGATCAGCGCCAGCAGCACCACGGCCAGCCACGCCAGCAACCAGCGTTGTGGCTCAAAGTCGATAGCCCCCAAACCGGCGCGTTGCAGCAGGGCGTCGAGCCATTCGCGCCGGGCGGTGCCATTGCGCACAATGCTGAACGCCCGCCCCAGGCGTTGCAGGATGCGCTCTTCTTGCCGCTTGTACAGGCCACGGCGCAGCAGCAGCAAGGCCACGCCCAGCAACAGCGGGGACAGTGCCAGCAGCACGGGGCCGGTCACAGCAGGCCCTCTGCGTGCAGCTTGCTGCCTGCCGGGTTGGGGGCTTCGCGCAGAAAGGTATCGCCGCCACGACGATCGAGGCGGAACAGGGTGTTGGTCACGTACACCTCATCGCGCACGCCGACCACTTCCAGCACCTCGCTGACGCAGCGTCGGCCATCGGGCAGGCGGGTCAGCTGGATCACCACATCCAGCGCCGCGCAAACCATTTGCCGCATGGTCTTTTCGGCAATCTGCCGGCCGCTCAGGCCGACCAGGGTTTCCAGGCGCAGCAGCGCATCCTGGGCGGTGTTGGCGTGCACCGTGCTCATCGAGCCATCGTGGCCGGTGTTCATTGCGGTGAGCACGTCGAGCACTTCGCTGCCGCGTATCTCACCCAGGATGATGCGGTCGGGCCGCATGCGCAGGGCGTTGCGGATCAGTTCGCTGGCTTTGACTTCGCCATGCCCTTCGGCATTCGGCGGGCGGGTTTCCAGGCGCACCACGTGGGGATGGTGCAAATTCAGTTCGGCGACGTCTTCGATGGTCACCAGGCGTTCGCGGGGCGCGATCATCTGGCTGAGGATGTTCAGCAGGGTGGTCTTGCCGGTGCCGGTACCGCCGCTGACCAGAATGTTGCAACGTTTGCCCACGGCGCGCTCGAAGAAGTCGAAGATGTGCTGGTCGATGGCGCGGGTGGCCAGCAGGTCGGCACTCTTGAGCATGTCCTGGCGGAACTTGCGGATCGACAGGCACGGGCCGTCCAGTGCCACAGGCGGAATGATCGCATTCACCCGGCTGCCATCGGGCATGCGCGCGTCGACCATTGGCGAGGATTCATCCAGGCGCCGGCCAAGCGGGGCGAGGATGCGCTGCATCACCCGCTCCACATGGTGGGCGTCGATAAAGCGCAGGTCGGTTTGCTGCAACAGGCCCGCCCGTTCGACGAACACCCGGTGCGGCCCGTTGACCAGGATTTCCGTGACGGTGGGGTCACGCAGCAACACTTCCAGCGGGCCGAAACCGGTCAGCTCATCCACCAGCTCTTCGGCCAGGCGCTCCATTTCGTAGCGCGACATGGCCAGGCGTAGCCGCGCGACGTAGTCGCCCACCTGCTCCAGCACGAACTGGGTCAGCGCTGGACGGGCGCCTTCGAGCAGGTTGCGGCCGCTGTCCTCGATGGCGTCGATGGCAAAGCGGTGCAGTGCACGCTTTAGCGCGTAGGGGTCGCCGGAGGCGTGTTGCGGGCCACCAAAGGGTTGGTCATTGCTCATTTGCTCCCCCAAAGCCGACGCAGCCAGGTGAAGGCGGGTGGTGCGAGGTTTTCCGAGCGCCGTGCCAGGCGTTCGCCCAGGCTGCGCAGGGCTTGAGTGAGGTTTTCACGCGGGGCCAGTTCGAACAGGCTCAGGCCTTGGTTTTTCACGTTCAGGCGCACTTCCGGGCTGTAGGGGATGGCCTTGAGCAAGGGCAGCCCGTAGCGTTTGGCCAGGGTATCGGCGTCGGGTGCAACGTTGTTCAGATAACGGTCCACCAACAGGCTGGCGTGCTCCAGTTTCATGCCGTGGTCACGCCACAGGTCGAGCACTTCAAGGTTGCGCCGGCAGTCGAGGATGTTCTGGTCGGTGTAGACGATCAGTTTGTCGCAATGGCTCACCAACGTGCGCAGGGCTTCGCTGTCGGCATGCCCGGTCAGGTTCACGACGATGTGCTGGAAATGCTGGCGCAGGGCGCTCAACAGCATGTACAGCTCGGCGGCGCTGGTCTGCTGCAGCGGGTCGTCGGCCTCGGCGTAGGTCAGCAGGCGCAAGCCTTTCTTGTCGCGCGTGAATGCGCTGTCGATCAGTGTGGTGTCGAGGCGGCGCAAGTGGCGCAGGGCGTCGCCGAAGAAGAACGACGCTTCCAGGCCGAGCAGTGCCAGGCTGTCGCCACGCGGCAGGCCCAGGTCCAGCAACAGGGTTTGCTGGCCGCTCTCCTGCACCACCCGGGCCAGGTGGGTAGTGAGCAATGCCCCGTCGGCACTGCTTTGTACGCCGAACAGCACCGTCAGCCCGCCGAGGGCGGGGTTGCTGGCCACCGCCGGCATGCGCTTGCCCAGGCGGCGCACCAGCCCGGCCACTTCGCTTGCGCGCGAGCCATAGGCGACGAAGTCGCGGGCGCCAGCGCGCATGGCGTGCAGCACCAGTTGGTTGTCCATGCCATCGCCGAGGGCGACGATCGCCAGCATCGGCTTGGCCTCCAGCACCCCTTCGATCAAGGCGCACTGGCTGACCAGTTGTTCGCGGTCCAGGCCGATGAACATCAGGTTGCTGAAGGTGGCGTTGACCAGCGCCAGCAGCTCGTCGAGGCTGCCGGCGCTGGCACCGATCACCTGGCCTTGCGGCGCCAGTGCGCCTTGCAGCCAGTGCAGGTCCTCCTCGTTGCGGGTGATGGCGAGGAAGGTGGGGTTCAGGCTCTCGTTCATTGGGATAACCCGCCTTGGCCATCGAAGTTGCCGTTCTCCAGGAAGAACAGGCGCCCCCAGCTGGGGTCGTAGGTGCGCAGGTTCTCGCCCGGCAGTTGCGGCAGCCGGGCGTTGGCGGCCAGCGGCTGGACCAGGTGCGGGGTAACGATCATCAGCAGTTCGGTTTCTTCGCGGCGCATGGCCGAGTTGCGGAAGAACGCGCCCAGTACCGGCAGGCTACCCAGGCCAGGCAGGCGGTCTACGGCGGAACGGGTGTTGTTGCTGACCAGGCCGCTGATGATGAAGCTCTCGCCATCGGCCAGGGCAATGCTGGTGTCGGTGCGCCTTACCGTCAAACCCGGCACCTGCGTGCCGGCGATGGTCACCACGTTGCTGTAGTCCAGCTCGCTGACTTCCGGCGCCACCTTGAGGGTGATCCTGCCCTGGCTGATGACGGTTGGTGTCAGCGCCAGGCGTACGCCAAATTCCTTGTATTCGATCGACACGTTGTCGCTGCCCGCGCTGGGCACCGGGATCGGGATTTCGCCGCCCGCCAGGAAGCTCGCAGTCTGGCCGCTGAGCACGGTCAGGCTGGGGCGCGCCAGGGTGTAGGCGAAGCCGCTGTTTTCCAGGGCGTTGATCATGGCCAGGAAGCGGCTGCTGCCGCCGCCCCAGACGATGTTGAAGACGGTGTCGTCGAGGGGGATCGACGGGGTTACGTTGGGGACCGAACCGGGGCTGACGGACGTGCCGGGCACGGTGCCCGGCGAGCCGATCAGGCTATTGTTGGAGCCTTTGAAGAACAACCGTGCACCGGCCTCCTTGTATTTGGTGCGGCGTACTTCCACGAAGCGGATGTCGGCCTGCACCTGGCTTATCAGTTGCGCATCCTGCGACGGCAAAAAACTGTCTTCGGCCATGTCGGCACTGGCCCGGCCTTTGACGAATACCATGGCCCGGTGCGGTGACGGGGCGCATGCCGTCCACAGCATCAGGGTGGTGTTGCCTTGGCCCACCGCGGTAATTACCACGCCGCGCTCGCCGCTGGCCTGCACATCGGCCACCTTCGGCTCACCCACGGCAACCCGGCTGATCGCCAGCGGCAGGCGTAGTTCCTGCTGCAGGCCCTGGTCTATCTCGATGACCGACGGCAGCTGACTGATCGCTTCGCAGCCTTTGCCCGCCGCCTGCGCCTGGGGCAACAGCGCGGCCAGCAGCCCGGTACAACATGCTTGTCTCAAAAAGGAACTACGCATCGCTGCATCCTTGCCGGGTCAGGGGGTTTTATTCGTATCGTCAGCCTGTGCGCCACGGATGATGTGCATGGCGGGTGTGGGGTTACGGGTCGCCAGGCTGGCAGCGTTGACCACCGGCGACTGGGACAGCTGGCTGAAGCGATAGAGTTCGCGGTTGGCGGCTTCTACCTGCGGTTTTACATCGGGTTCGTTCCAGTACCGGGCCAGGCGTTGTTCATCGGCACTGCGCACGGCCAGGCGCAACGTGCCGGCCTGTGCAGCCAGCATCAAGCGGCTGGCGAAGGCCTCGGGTACTGCCAGCGCTACCGTGCGGGTGCCGTTGCCGCTCATGCTGGCCTGTTCGCGCCGGGCCTTTTGCTCTTCGGCGGTCTGCGCCGGGCGGCCATCGTTGGCCAGGCCCGTCTGCTCGCCGACGCTGAGCACGCGCAAGGCCGGCAGCACCACCTGGGCGGAGGACTGAGGGTTGTTGGGCTCTTCACGCAGGAACAGCAACACATCCACGTAGTCACCCGGGCGCACTTGGCCGGCGGCACCGACCACTTCGTCCACACCGACAGCCACGGCGCGCTCGTTGGCGCGGATCATCCGCGCCAGCGGGCCGCCGGCCTGGAAGCTGGACTCATCCAGCCAGGTGCCCGCGGCAAGTGGCCTGGCGCTGGTTCGCCCGATCACCTGGGCGGTTTGCTGGTAGGCCCCGGCGGGGGCTACCTGCAGGCGCTCGATCAGCACATCGTCTTCAGTGATCGGCGTATTGGCGGGCAGTGCCTTGCGCAGGACGACGACGGCTGTACGCAGTGGCTCCGGTGGAGCGGCGGGGGGTGGGGCGACGGCGACAACCGGTTGTTCGCCCGCAGGGGGAACCGGTGCAGGCACAGCAGCAGGGCGGCTGAGCACAATGCCCCAGTAGCCTGCCAGCAGTGCTGCCAGCAGGAAGAATGCCGCCAGTATCAGGGTCAAGCGACTACTCATCCCGGCCTCCCTGCACGCGTCGACTGATGGCAAAAAGTCACTATTTCGCTATAGGACGGTAGCCCAGCCCTCACCATTTGCCATGAGCCAAGGCGGTTTTTTTAGGGATTGTGAGTAAGTCGAGGAAATACAGCGGGTTAGCATCTTTACGGGTGTTAATTCTCGGGAATTAATACTTTGTAATTAATCCTTTAATACATTTGCAGACCTCTCCAGCTTGACGATGCTGATGGCAAATAGGTGTCACTTTGATACCGCCATCGCCGGCATGCATGCCGCAAGGAGCTGAGCCATGAAACTGTTCATTTTGCACTGCATGAACTTCCTGCATCGCAAGGACGGAGCATCCGGTATCGAATACGCGGTCATCGCGACGATGGTTGCAGTGGTGTTGGCCGCATTCGTCGGGGACATCTCCACGGCCGTCAACGCCACCTTCACCACGATCAAAAATGCCCTTTGACCATTGAACAGGAGCCAACGCCATGCAGAACGCCTCCTCGCGCCAGCAGATCCTTTTGGTGGATGACGAGCAGGACGTTCTGCTGGAGCTGGCCGAACTTTTAGAGAACGAAGGCTTCGCCTGCCTGACCGCGACATCGGTACAGGCTGCCTTGCAACAGCTTACCCGTCATCCGGACGTTGCCCTGGTGATCACCGACCTGCGTATGCCCGAGGAAAGCGGCATCGGTTTGATCAGGCGCATGCGCGAGCATACGGCCCGGCTGCACCTGCCGGTGATTGTCATGTCCGGGCAGGCCGACCTGGATGATGTCAGCGAACTGCTGCACCTGCAGGTGGTGGATTTTTTTCGCAAGCCGCTTTATCACAAGCGTTTGCTGACAACCCTGGAGAACCTGTTCCCCGTGCCAAGGCTGAGGGTAGTGAATTGAGGGAGCCCTTGAATGGCCTTAAATAAAAACGCCCGGCACTTGGCCGGGCGTTTTCATTGCTGGGGTCAGGCGTCCGGGTCGCTCAGTTCCAGGGCGCCGCGCTTGCTGCGCAGCTTGCCGTAGAAGTGTTCCAGCGCGTGGTTGAGCTTGGTGGCGGCACCGTCGACTGCCTGGTCTACAGAAGTGGCAGTGTGGGTCACGGAAATCGGTTGGTGGCCTTTGGGGCGAGCCTCCATCTGGCAGCGTTTGTCATGCGGTCCGGGCTTGGCGCCGTTCTCGTCGCGCAGGTGAACCTCGATGCGGGTGAGGTCTTCTTCGTAACGTTCCAGAGAGCTCTGCAGGGTACTGCGGACCCACTGATCGAGACGGGCGTTGCTTTCGAAATGGTTGCTGCTGTTGACCTGGATTTGCATGATTCAATCCTTATTCAGCTTGCTCGCATGGAGACGCGCCTAGGCCTTTGAGACCCTTGGAATTTCTGCGCCTCTTGACTCTAAGGTCAGGCAACCGCAGACCGAATTCAAGCCCTTTTTGAAAATAAATTTCTTGTTGCAAATGGGGCTGCTGTGCAGCCCTTCGCGGGCACGCCCGCTCCCACAGGGTTTACACAGACTTTGAGCTGGCGCGGTTGCTGTGGGAGCGGGCATGCCCGCGAAGGGCCGCATAGCGGCCCCTTACAATTGATCAGAACTCCACTGACGTCTGCACATACAGCGTTCGCGGCTCACCCACGTACTTGCCCTTGTTGTTGTCATCGTAGGAGCGCGTGTAGTACTCGCGGTTGAACAGGTTCTTCACGCCCACCGCCACCTTCAGGTTCGACAGCTGCGCGCCAAAATCGTACCCGGCGCGGGTGCTGACCAGCATGTAACCCGGAATGCGCCCGGTGCTGCCATCGGCGCTTTCGGTGCCGGTGTTGGCGTTGTCGGCGTACTGGCTGCTCTGGAAGCTGCCGTCCAGGTTCAGCTGCCAAGGGCCATCGGTGTAGCCCACGCCCAGGTTGCCCTTGTGCCGCGACGAGAACGGCACCTGGTTCCCTTTGTTCGGCCCGTCCTCGCGGATGGTGGCGTCAACGAACGCATAGCTGGCGTGCACATCGAAGCCGGCCAGGGCCGGGCTCAGGCCATCCAGCGCATAGCGGACGCTGGTTTCGATACCCTGGTGACGGGTTTCGCCGCGGGCAATTACCGAGTCGTTGGTCTGGTTGCTTTCGTACTGGTTGTCGAAGTTGATCAGGAACGCGCCAATCTCGGCCTGCAGGTCGCCGTTGTCGTAGCGGGTGCCGACTTCCCAGGTGCGTGCCTTCTCCGGTTTTACCTCGCCGCTGCTGACGCGGTTGGGCATCTGGCTGTACTGCACGCTGCCGAACGAGCCCTCGGTGTTGGCGTACAGGTTCCAGCTGTCGGTCAGGTGGTACATCACGTTGAGCGCCGGCAGCGCGGTGTTGTAGCTGCCCTGGTAGCGCTGGCCGTTGAGCTTGTTGCTCTGCTCGGAGTCGATCATCTCGTAGCGCACGCCCGGGGTGATGGTCCAGCGGCCGATGTCGATGCGGTCATCCAGGTAGATGGCGTGGGCTTCGGTGCTACCACGGGTGTCGCGGTCGTTGCGGCTGGCAGTGGTCGGCAGGTTGCCGTTCACCGGCTCGCGGAAGCGCAATTCGTGGCCGGCTTCGTTGACATACCGATAGCCAACGCCCAGTTCGTGCCAGCTATCGCCCAGCGCCAGGCCCTGCGAGAAGCGGGTTTCGATGCCGCGCACCCAGTACTCGCGTGGCGACAGCGAAACGAAGCTGCCCTGGTCCAGGTAGCCGCTGCGCAGGGTCTTGGTGAAGAAGCTGTTGACGCTGAACTGGCGGTCGTCCTGCTTGTAGTCGTAGCCGAAGTTGAACAGCGTGCGGCGGCCCCAGAACTTGTCCTTCAGGCGCGTCGACTGGTACGGGTCGGCAGCGAAGTCGGCGGTGCTCAGGCCACCGGGCATGTCGGCCTCGCCCTCGTAGTACTGGGCCATGGCATGCAGGCTGTTGGCTTCATCCAGTTGCAGCTTGCCCTTGAGGATCAGGTCGTCGATCTGCGTGTCGCTGTGTTCCCGCCAGTCGCCACCACGGGTGCCGGAGTACAGCAGTGCGCCGCCCAGGCCGTTGTCGTTGGTACCGCCGACCAGCAGGTTGGCGCTGTTCTTGAAGCCGTCGTGGCTGGAGGAGGGACTGATCTGGTTTTGCATGGCGGCCTTGAAGGTGGCCTGCTCGGGGATCGCCCGGGTGACGAAGTTGACGATGCCGCCGACGTTCTGCGGGCCGTAGCGCACCGCGCCGCCACCGCGCACCACATCCACGGCGTCCATGTTGCCCATGCTCAGCGGTGCCAGCGACAGCTGCGGCTGGCCATACGGGGCGAACGGCACCGGGATGCCATCCATCAGCACGGTCGAACGCGACGCCAGGCGCGGGTTGAGGCCGCGAATGCCGAAGTTGAGCGCCAGGTCGTGGCTGCCGGTGCCGTTGTTGTCGGGGGCATTCACCCCGGGGATGCGGTTGAGCACTTCGCGGGCGGTGGTCGCGCCGCTGCGCTCGAACTCTTCACGGCGTACCACGTCGCGGGCGCCTGGGTGCTCGAACACATTGTCCTGCTGCGCTTCTGCCAGCCAGTCGCCGACCACGGTGGAAGCGCCGAGCTCGACCGGGGCGCCAGCAACGGGGCTACCGATTGGCTGCAAGCTGAAGGCATTGTCGGTTTCCTGCCGCACCTGCAGGCCGCTGCCGCGCAGCAACGCGTCGAGGCCTTGGCGCACATCGTACTGGCCGTCCAGCCCCTGGGTGCTGATGCCTTGGGTCAGTTGCGAGCCGAACGAAATCAACGCACCGCTTTCGCGGCCAAACTGGTTGAGTGCGTCTTCAAGCGAGCCGGCGGCGATATGGTAGCTGCGGGTTTCGGCATGGGCGGCGGGCATGGCCAGGCCGAGCGTGGTGGTGAGCAGCAGGGCGTGGAGGAGGGGGCTGGGGCGCAACGGCATGGGTCGGGTCCTGAGAGAGGGGTTCTGCCATGTCTGTCACGCAAGGTTGGGAAAATGGCTCACTTGATTGAAAATAATTTGCCTGTACCGGCCTCATCGCCGGCAAGCCAGCTCCCAC
Source organism: Pseudomonas putida NBRC 14164 (assembly GCF_000412675.1). Classification (NCBI taxonomy): domain Bacteria; kingdom Pseudomonadati; phylum Pseudomonadota; class Gammaproteobacteria; order Pseudomonadales; family Pseudomonadaceae; genus Pseudomonas; species Pseudomonas putida. The sequence continues at coordinate 888,276 of NC_021505.1, forward strand.
GGGGAATGCACATGACGTAAGGCCTATGCGCTCAAGGTGGGAGCTGGCTTGCCGGCGAAGAGGCCAGGCCTGCTTTAGCTCATTGTTGGCTCCACCGTCACCCAGTACCGGGTGAACCGTCGCACCCGCACTGGCAGTGCTACCTCCAGCATTTGCAGGATGCGCTCACTGTCATCCAGCGGATACGACCCGGAGATGCGCAAGTCGGCGACCCGCTCGCTGCACCCCAGCTGCCCGTGGCGATAGCGCCCAAGCTCTGCCAGGAAATCCGCCAGGCGCATCTGCGAGGCCACCAGCATGCCGTCGACCCAGGCGCCCACATTGCGGTCGAGCGCAGAAGTCGACCGCCAGGCACCCGTGAAGCGTGCCTGCTGCCCAGCCAGTAACGGTTGCCCTGCAACGCTGGCCACCCCCTCGAATACCGACACGAGACTGTAGCCATCGAACTGGCGTACATTGAAGCGCCCGCTGTCCAGGCGTAAGGCCCCTTCGCCGGTGCGCAGCAGCAACGGCCGGGCATCGCTGGCCACCTGTAGCGCCAGTTCGCCCTCGAACAAACGCACCCGGCGCTGTTGCCCGTCGAAGCGCACGTCGGCGGCACTGCGGGTGTTAAGTTGCAGCACGCTGCCATCTTCCAGGCCCATGCGCCGGCGCTGCCCCACCGGACTGCGGTAGTCGGCCATCAGGCCGGGCATCGGGTTGTGCTGTTGCAGCCCCAGACCGGTGGCACTGGCCACTCCCACCAGCAGCAATGCCTTGAGCGCGCGTCGCCGGGCGGGCGAGTGGGGGGCTTGCAGTGTCGCGTGCACCACCGGCGAGGGCACCCCATGCAGGCGCTGGTTTACCTGCTGGATATGGGCCCAGGCACGCTGGTGCTCCTGGTCGGCCCGCAGCCAGTGTTCCAGCGCCAACCGCTGCGCCTGGTCAAAATCATCGCCTTGGGACTCGATCAACCATTGCACGGCCTGCTCCGCCACCTGTGGGGAAAACGCGGCGTTCATTGGGCGAAGTAGCAGCGCATGGCCGCCTTGGTCAGATAGCGCTTGACCGTGGCCAGCGAGATGCCCAGTTCACGCGCAATTTCACCCTGGCCAAGGCCATCGACCTGGGCCAGCAGGAAGGCGCGTTTGACCAGTGACGGCAAACCGTCCAGCAGGCGGTCCAGCTCCAGCAGGGTCTCCAGGATGATCGCCTTCTGCTCCTCGCACGGTGCTACTTCTTCTGGCACCTGTGCCAGTGCCTGCAGGTAGGCACGCTCCAGTTCCTGGCGGCGAAAGTGGTTGCACAGCACGCGCTTGGCTACCGTTGCAAGGAACGCACGCGGCTCGACCAACTGTGGCGCCTCGCGGGCCTGCAGCAGGCGCAGGTAGGTGTCCTGGGCCAGGTCGGCGGCACTCTGCGGGCAGCCCAGGCGGCGGCGCAACCAGCCAGTGAGCCAGTTGTGATGAGCGTGGTAGAGGCCTTCGACCGTGGATGTAAGCGCGCTGGGCACCGTGATACTCCGGCGCCGGGTAGCGCAACTGGTAGTAAGAATTGTTCGCATTGTATTGCAGGGCAGAATGCTCGGCAATCTCCACCGGCCCTATCGCCGGCAAGCCAGCTCCCACATAACCCCGCTGTCTTCAAGCCCTGTGCAATACCTGTGGGGGCTGGCTTGCCGATAGGGCCAGAACAGGCAACACATCGCTAACTCTTTGCCTATGAGAATTGCAATCATTATTATTGCAGCCCCAAAAACGCCCGGACCTTCGCCATGACGCGCAAAACCGCCGGCCTCTCGCTCAGCTATCGGCTGGCCGTTGCCTCACGCAGCCTGGCCGCGCTGTTGGGCGGCTACCTGCTGGCGTCCATGGCCAGCGTCTGCATTGCCTTGGTGGCGCCACTGCCTAAGGTCGACGCCACGCTGACTGGCCTGCTGTTGTCGTTCGTCTTCTACCTGCTGGCATTCATCTGGTGCTTCGCCTGTCGCAGCGCCTGGCGTGCCTGGCTGGGGGTGTTGGCGCCGAGCCTGTTGCTGGGCATGATCAGCGGCGTTGCCTACTGGATGAAAAACCCATGAAAGAAGGCTTCCGCCAGGCGATGGCCTGGCTGCACACCTGGACCGGCCTGATCTTTGGCTGGCTGTTGTTTGCCATCTTCCTCACCGGCACGCTGTCGTACTTCAAGGATGAAATCACCCACTGGGCGCAGCCCGAAGTGCGCCGTCATACCCTGGACCCGGCCCTTAGCCTGGACAAGGCCCAGCAATACCTGCAGGACAATGCCGGGCATTCCGCTTCCTGGTTCATCGACATGCCCAACGAGCGTGAGGCGGCCCTGAGCGTGGGCTATCGCGACCCCAACGGCGGGCCGCGTGGCTTCGTCAACAAAACCCTCGACACGCAGACCGGCCTGCCGGTGGAAGCACGCTACAGCCGGGGTGGCGAGTTCTTCTACCGGTTCCACTTCCAGCTGCAGATGCCGTACCCGTTTGGCCGCTGGCTGTCGACCTTCTGCGCCTTCATCATGCTACTGGGGCTGGTCACCGGCATCATCACCCACAAGAAAATCTTCAAGGAGTTCTTCACCTTCCGCCCCGGCAAGGGCCAGCGCTCCTGGCTGGACGGGCACAACGCTATCGGCGTGCTGGTGCTGCCCTTCCACCTGATGATCAGTTACAGCAGCCTGGTGCTGTTCATGTACATGGTGATGCCGGCGGGCATCATGGCCAGCTATGGCAATGACACGGGCAAGTACTTCAACGACCTGTTCGGCCGCGACGATTCGCCCAAAGCGGCCCAGGTGGCCACGCCGCTGGTTGCGCTGCCAACCCTGTACGCCAAGGTCCAGGAACTGCAACCGGGCGCGCGTATCGGCTTCATCCAGGTGCAGAACCCCGGCGACAGCAATGCCCGCGTCACCTTCACCCAGTCGGCTGCCGACCACGTGGCTTATCGGCGCAGTGCCAACTGGACGTTCGACGGCGCCAGCGGTGCGCTGCTGAGCCAGGGCAAGCCAGAGAGCGGGGCGATGATGACTGCCTTCAGTTTTGCCGGGCTGCACATGGGCAATTTTGCCGGGCCCTGGCTGCGCTGGCTGTACTTCTTCTTTGGCGTCGCCGGGACTGCGGTGATCGGCACCGGGCTGGTGATGTGGTTGGGCAAGCGCCAGCTCAAGCATGCCAAGAGCGCGCACATGCCGGGTGAGTTGCGCCTGGTCGAGGTGCTCAATATCGCCAGCATGAGCGGCCTGCTGCTGGCGGTGGCGGGCTTCTTCTGGGCCAACCGCCTGATCCCGGTGGGTGTCGAGGGCCGCGCCGGCTGGGAGGTCAATGCCTTCTTCATCGCCTGGGGCTTGTCACTGGTGCATGCCGTGCTGCGCAGTGGGCGCCGGGCATGGGGCGAGCAACTGGCGCTGGGGGCGCTGGCCTTTGCCCTGCTGCCTCTGCTCAATGGCTTGAGCACCGACCGGGGTTTGAACCATTCGTTGCAGGCGGGTGACTGGGCCATGGCCGGCTTCGACCTGACGGCCCTGGGTACTGGCCTGTTCCTGGCCTGGCTGGCCGGCAAGATGCTGCGCAGCCCCAAACCGGTTGCCAAGCGGCCACGCGCGGCAAAAAAAGCGGGCACTGAAACGGCGCAGGTGAGCTGATGCTGGGTAACGCACTGATTGCATTCGCAGGTTTTGTCGCCCTGTGCCTGGCCATGGAAAAGCACTTCAGCGATTTGCTCGGGCGCAAGCCGCGCCCCGGGCAGTTACAGCAGTTGCGCGTTGCCGGCTGGCTGCTGCTGATGCTGTCGCTGATCCTCAGCGTGCACCTGCGTGGCTGGGCCCATGGCCTGGTGGAATGGACGGCAGTGATGATGGCCGGGGTGACCGTGTGGGTGTTCGGCCTGCCGTACCAGCCACGTCTGCTGCTGGGCCTGGCCGCCGCCAGCGTGGTGCTGGGCCCGTTGCTGGCCGTGTTTGCCGTGTGAACCTGTGAGCGAGCAGGGGGATATCATCGAGCCCGAAGCCGACAGCAGTGGCGGGCGCGCACGTTTCGTGCAGGTGTTTCTGGCCCAACGGGCGCGCATGGAGGCGCTGGTCAGCCGGCGCGTTGGCTGCCGCGCCACGGCTTCAGACCTGGTACAGGAACTGTTCCTGCGTTTCTGGCGCCGCCCCGAGGTCAAGGTCGAGGCGCTGGACACCTACCTGTTGCGCTGTGCCGGCAACCTGGCCATCGACCACCTGCGCAGTGAAGGCAGCCGCGAACGCGTGGCAGAAGCCGCTTTGCCCATGGACGAGGCGGCCATGGCTCAGGCGCCGGAGCAGGCGCTGGAGGTCGACCACGACCTGCAGCGCATCGAAGCTGCCTTGCGCGCCTTGCCCGAGCGCACCCGGCAGATCTTTCTGCTCAACCGCATCCACGGCTGCAAGTACGGCGAAATTGCCAAGGCCATGCAGCTGTCCCAGAGCGCCGTGGAAAAGCATATGATGCGCGCCCTTGAAGCGTGCAAGGCGAGTGTTGCCGAGCCCGCGTCCACCCCACGCCGGCCAGGGAGTGTCCGTCGATGAGCCGTTTGCCCCCGATCACCGAGGCGCAGTCCCAGGCCGCCCTGCAATGGCTCAGCCGCATCAATGAGCAGCCCGCGCAAGCCGAAGGGGCTGCGTTCAAGCGCTGGTTGCTGGCCGACCCCGTGCACCGTGACGCCTACCAACAGGCCCAGGCGCTGTGGCAGAAAAGCGCCGCCCCGGCGGCGCGCCTGGCGGACGAAGAACAGGACGCCCTGCAGCGCTACCTGGATGCCATGGCCAAGCCGCCGACCCGCGGCCCGTGGCGGCAGGTGGCAGCACTGGCGATGGCGGCCTGCCTGGTGCTGGCCGTGGGCTTTGCCGGTGGCTGGCACCCGGCGTACTGGTTGCAAGACCTGCAGGCCGACTACAGCAGTGCCGGGCTGGTTCGCCAGGTGACTTTGGCCGACCAGTCGCAGGTGACGCTTGATGCCGGCAGCGCCATTGCGGTCGATTTTGCCCAGGGAGAGCGCCGTGTGCGATTGTTGCATGGCGCAGCGTTCTTCGAGGTCACGCACACCGGCGAGCCGTTCCTGGTCGAAGCCGGCGGTGGCGAAGTGCGGGTGCTCGGCACTCAGTTCGAGGTGCGTGAGCAAGGCGACGGCGCCCAGGTGACGGTGCGCAGCGGGCGTGTGGGCGTGAGCCCTGCGCAAGGCACTCTTGCGCGTGAGCTGACGGCCAACCAGCAGGTGGCCTACAGCGCAGGCAGGGTAGGCGACACCCTGGCGGTGGACAGTGAAAACCGCCTGGCCTGGCGCCAGGGGTGGCTGAACTATTACCAGGTGCCGCTGGCGCAGGTGGTCGAAGACCTTGGGCGCTATTACCCGGGGCGCATCCTGTTGCTGGATGGCGAACTGGGGCAGCGCAAGGTCAGCGGCAGCTTCCCGGTGACCGAGCCGCTGCTGGCGCTGGATTCGCTGGGCAAGGTGATGGGTTTTTCGCGGCAGACCGTGTTGGGGCGTTTGACCCTGGTCCGGTAACTGCCTGTGCCGGCCTCTTCGCAGCACAAGGCTGCTCCTACAGGGGCCATGCAATACCTGTAGGAGCAGCCTTGTGCTGCGAAGAGGCCGGCACAGGAAAAATAATTTCAATCAACGGGTGAGGTAACAGGACGTGGCATCCGTGTAATGAGTGAAAGTGCGATTCATTCGCAATCGTCACCCTCTCACAGGTCAGCGTCCATGAAGTTCTCCTCGCGTTGCGTCCCTCTCTGGCTCGGCCTGACTGCGGTCCCGGCCTTGGCTGTCGCCCCTCTGGCAAGCGCCGCCGAGCAGTTGCAGGCCTATGCCTTCGCCCAGCCGGCCCAACCCTTGGCCCAGGCCCTCAACGCGTTCAGCCGCACCACCGGCCAGAGCGTGGTTTACACCCTCGAACTGCCGGGCGGGCAAGCGCCCGATTTGAATGGCCGTTTCAGCGCCGAGCAGGCACTGCAACAGCTGCTGGGCACCACCGGGCTGGCTTGGCGGCGCGTCGACGCACGCACCCTGACCCTCGAACCCGCCGACACCTCAGGCGCCCTCAACCTGCAGGCCACCAACGTAACCTCGCAGCTGGACGACTACAGCTACCAGCCCCCGGCCAGCGCTTCGATCATGCGCGGGCAGGGGCCGAATCAGGACATCCCCCAGGCCATCAACGTGGTCCCGGCCCAGGTCATCCGCGACCAGGCACCGCGCAACCTCGACGATGCGCTGGCCAACGTCAGCGGCATCACCCAGGGCAACAACTTTGGCGGCACGTCCGACACGGTGATGAAGCGCGGCTTTGGCGACAACCGCGACGGCTCGATCATGCGCGATGGCATGCCCATCGTGCAGGGGCGTAGCCTCAACGCCAGCACCGAGCGGGTTGAAGTGCTCAAGGGCCCGGCCTCGCTGCTGTACGGCATCCAGGATCCGGGCGGGGTGATCAACGTGGTCAGCAAGCGCCCGCAACTACAGCAGTACAACGCCCTGAACGTGCGCGGCTCGACCTACGGCAGCGGCAAGAATGGCAGTGGCGGCGGGCTCGACAGTACCGGTGCGCTGGGCGACAGCAACTTCGCTTACCGCTTGATCGTCGACCATGAAGACGAAGACTACTGGCGCAACTACGGCGTGCACCGCGAATCGCTGGTGGCGCCGTCGCTGGCCTGGCTGGGCGAAGACACCCAGGTGGTACTGGCCTACGAGCACCGCGAGTTTCTCTACCCCTTCGACCGGGGCACAGCGTTCGGCAGCAATGGCCACCCGCTGAACATCCCCGCCACGCGCCGCCTGGACGAGCCGTTCAACGACATGGAAGGGCGCTCCGACCTGTATCGCCTGGAAGTCGACCATCAGCTGGCCGATGACTGGAAGCTGCACTTTGGCTACAGCTTCAACCGCGAGACCTATGATGCCAGCCAGGTACGGGTGACCGGCGTCAATGAAGCCAAAGGCACGCTGACACGCAGCATCGATGGCACCCACAACGCCATGAGCCGTGACCAGTTCGCTACCCTGAGCCTGGCCGGTAATGTGGAGTTGGCCGGCCTGCAGAATGACCTGTTGTTCGGCGTCGACCATGAAGACCGCAAGGTGTATCGCGGCGACCTGATTCGCCAGACTGCCAAGTCCACTTTCAGCTATGTGGACCCGGTCTACGGCCAGGAAGTGGAAGGCAGCACGGTGCGTGCCAGCGACAGCGACCAGACCGACAAGCTGCGCACCGATGCACTGTTCGTGCAGGACGCATTGCACCTGGATGACCACTGGATCCTGGTGGCCGGCGCACGCTTCCAGCAGTTCGACCAGTACGCCGGCCGCGGCCGCCCGTTCACGGCCAATACCGATAACAGCGGCCAGGCCTGGGTGCCGCATGCCGGCATCGTCTACAAGCTTGATGAGCAGCTGTCGTTCTACGGCAGTTACAGCGAGTCGTTCAAGCCCAACTCCAGCATTGCGCCGCTGACTGGCGGTGTGGTGCTGGACGCGTCCGTTGCACCTGAGGAAGGCAAGTCGTGGGAGTTGGGCGCCAAGCTGGACATGCCCGGTCGGCTGACCGGTACGCTGGCGCTGTTCGATATCACCAAGCGTAATGTGCTGGTTGCCAATTTCGACAGCGGGACTGGCGAGACGGTCTACAGCAATGCCGGTGAGGTCAATTCAAGAGGTGTGGAGCTTGACCTGACCGGCCAGCTCAGCGATCACTGGAGCTTGATCGGCAGCTATGCCTTCACCGATGCCAAGGTTACAAAAGACCCGGACCTTGAGGGCAACCGTTTGCAGAACGTTGCCAAACACAGTGGTTCGCTGTCGGCTGTGTACGACTTCGGCAGCCTGTTCGGTGGCGACAAGCTGCGTGTAGGTGCAGGCGCGCGTTATGTGGGTGAACGGGCGGGCAACTCGACCAACACCTTCGACCTGCCGTCGTACACCGTGGCCGATGCGTTCGCCAGCTACGAGACCAAGCTGGATGAGCACAACGTGCGTTTGCAGCTGAACGTAAAGAACCTGTTCGACAAGGTTTACTACAGCTCGGCGGTGAACCAGTACTTCGTGGCTATCGGGGATGCGCGGCAGGTGAGCCTGTCCAGCACCTTCGAATTCTAGGTATTTGGGGTCGCAAAGCGGCCCCGTTTCACGACTTGAATGCCGAACGGTATTCCCCGGGTGTTGCACCAAGCGCCTGCCTGAACCGGTTACTGAAATGGCTGGCACTGGCAAACCCGCACAGCAGCGCAATCTCCCCCAGCGGCATTACGCCCAGCTGCAGCAGTTGGCAGGCCCGGTGCAGTCGCCGGGCCAGCAAATACTGGTGCGGCGGTAGGCCGAAACTGCTGCGGAACATGCGCGCAAAGTGGTATTCGGACAGGTTGCAGCGCAAGGCCAGTTCGCCCAGGGTAATCGGCTGGTCCAGGTGCACCTCGATGTAATCGACCAGCTGCCGGCGCAGGTTCGGCGCCAGCCCGCCTTTCAGGCGCAGGCCCTGGCGCAGCCCGACCTGGTTGAGCAGCGCATGGTCGACGATCTCGTGGGCCAGGCTGCTGGCCAGCAAGCGCTCGCCGGGCTCGTCCCAGTCCAGCTGGATCAGTTGGCGAAAGCGCACGGCCTGTTGCGGGTCGTCGAGAAAAGTCGCTTCCTGCAACTGCAGTTCACGCGGTTCCCGGTCGAGCAGGCGCACACAACCCAGGGCGAACTGCGCCTCGCTGACATACAGGTGCGCCAGGCGGATTGCACCATTGACCACCCAGTTCGACTCCTGCCCGGCTGGCATCACGCACAGCTTGCCGGGCGCGCCCTTGTCGGCCGGGCGCTGGCGGCGAAAGGTGCCGGTACCGTCGGCGATGTAGCACGACAGGGTGTGGTGGGTCGGGGCCTGATAGTCGCGGGCATCGTCGCGGTTGCTCCACAGCGCCGCCGCCAGCCCATCGCCCAGGTGCGCGCTCAGCTCCAGCCTGGCGTGGGGCGAGGCATGCATGGCGTTGAACACTTGCAGTTGGGTGAGTGGCGTCATGGGGGGCTCCTCTTGCCAGCCATCCTACTGCGCCTTGCATCGAGTGACAGCTACCGGCAAAGGAAAAGCGCAAGTTTGTGCAAGCGCCAGGCGCCGCACAGGGCAAACACTGGTGGCACTGGCGAGGGCTGCACCCTCGATCGCCGGCAAGCCAGCTCCCACAGGTACAGCACCTGCCTCAAGCCGGGCACTGTACCTGTGGGAGCTGGCTTGCCGGCGATGGGTCGCGAAGCGGCCCCGGTGTGAATGGACGACCGCTTGAGGAGCCCTACCCATGAACCTGTCACTCTACCTGCTTACCGTCCTGATCTGGGGCACCACCTGGATCGCCTTGAAGCTCCAGCTGGGCGTTGTCGCCATCCCGGTCTCGATCGTCTATCGCTTCGCCCTGGCCGGCCTCATCCTGTTCGCCATCCTGCTGCTCACCCGCCGCCTGCAGCCCATGAACCGCCGCGGCCACCAGATCTGCCTGGCTCAGGGCTTGTGCCTGTTCTGCGTCAATTTCATGTGCTTCCTCACTGCCAGCCAGTGGATTGCCAGTGGCCTGATCGCCGTGGTGTTCTCCACTGCAACCCTGTGGAACGCACTTAACGCGCGGGTCTTCTTCGGCCAGAAGATCGCCGCCAATGTACTGGGCGGCGGTGCCCTGGGCCTGCTCGGCCTGGGGCTGCTGTTCTGGCCAGAGCTGTCCCACCATGCCGCCAGCCGCGAGACCCTGTTCGGGCTCGGCCTTGCCCTGCTCGGCACGCTGTGTTTCTCGGCAGGCAACATGCTGTCGAGCATGCAGCAGAAGGCCGGGCTCAAGCCCATGACTACCAATGCCTGGGGCATGGTCTACGGGGCCGCCATGCTGATGGTTTATTGCCTGTTCAGCGGCATTCCTTTCACCATGGAGTGGAACACCCGCTACATCGGTTCGCTGATGTACCTGGTGATTCCGGGTTCGGTGATCGGCTTCACTGCCTACCTGACCCTGGTCGGGCGCATGGGGCCGGAGCGGGCAGCCTATTGCACGGTGCTGTTCCCGTTGGTGGCGTTGAATGTGTCGGCGGTGGCCGAGGGGTATCAGTGGACGGCGCCGGCCTTGTTGGGGCTGGTGACGGTGATGGCGGGGAATGTGCTGGTGTTTCGCAAGTCCAAGGCCAAGGTGGCTGACGGTATTTTGGTGGCCAAATAGATAATCTGTTGCCTGTACCGGCCTCTTCGCGGGTAAACCCGCTCCCACAGGTATTGCACAGGTCCTGAGGGCTGTGGGGTACCTGTGGGAGCGGGTTTACCCGCGAAGAGGCCGGTGCAGGCAACGAATAACTATCAGCCCTTCCACACCTGCGGGTTCACCAGGTCCCGCGGCCGTTCACCCAGCAGAGCCGCGCGCAGGTTCTCCATCGCGCGGTTGGCCATGGCCTCACGGGTTTCGGCAGTGGCCGAACCGATGTGCGGCAAGGTCAGCGCGTTGGGCAGTTTGAACAGCGGCGAATCGCTCAGCGGCTCTTTCTCGTACACATCCAGGCCTGCCCCACGAATGGTGCCGTTCTGCAGCGCTTCGATCAGCGCGGCTTCGTCCACCACCGGCCCGCGTGCGATGTTGATCAGGAACGCGCTTGGTTTCATCAGCTTCAGTTCACGCGCACTGATCAACTTGCGGGTGGCGTCGGACAATGGCACCACAATGACGACGAAGTCCGCTTCTGCCAGCAACTGCTCCAGGCTGCGGAACTGCGCGCCCAGCTCTTGCTCCAGCGCGGTCTTGCGGCTGTTGCCCGCGTAGATGACCGGCATGTTGAAGCCGAACCGGCCGCGACGGGCAATGGCGGCTCCGATGTTGCCCATACCGACGATACCCAGCGTCTTGCCATGCACATCGCTGCCGAAGAGGGCCGGGCCCACGGTGGCCTGCCAGTTGCCGGCCTTGGTCCAGGCATCCAGTTCGGCAGTGCGGCGGGCGCAGCCCATGACCAGCGAGAAGCCCAGGTCGGCGGTGCTTTCGGTGAGTACATCGGGGGTGTTGGTCAGGGCGATGCCGCGTTCGTTGAAGTAGTCCAGGTCGTAGTTGTCGTAGCCGACCGACACACTGGACACCACCTCCAGCCTGGCCGCGCCTTCAAGCTGCGCACGGCCCAGCTTGCGCCCGACACCGATCAGACCGTGGGCCTCCGGCAGGGCCTCGTTGAACTGGGCGTTGATGTCGCCCAGCTTGGGGTTGGGCAAAATCACGTTGAAGTCTTGCTGCAGGCGCTCGGCCATGGCCGGGGTGATACGGCTGAAGGCCAGGACGGTCTTTTTCATCGGGCAACTTCTCTGCAAGGCGGGGGTAGGTAATGGTTAGCAACCTACCATTGTCCACCCCCGCAATGCAGCAGCTTTTTAGTTGGCGATCAGCACCTGATGGGTTTTCAGGTCCGCCTCATGGGCCGCGAGAATCTCCGGTAGCGAGTTGCGCAGGTACTCGACCCACGTCTTGATCTTGGCATCCAGGTACTGCCGCGACGGGTAGATGGCGTACAGGTTCAGCTCCTGCAGGCGGTATTCGGGCAGCACCCGCACCAGGCTGCCATCCCGCAGGCCGTCGATGGCCGAATAGATCGGCAGCACGCCTACGCCCATGCCGCTGCGGATGGCAGTCTTCATGGCATCAGCTGTATTGACCATGAACGGCGAACTGGTGATGTTGACCATCTCCTGGCCTTCCGGGCCGTCGAACAGCCATTTTTCCAGCGGGATCACCGGGCTGACCATGCGCAGGCAGGCGTGCTTGAGCAGGTCGGCGGGCTTTTGCGCACTGCCGTGGCGAGCGATGTAGTCGGGCGAGGCGCAGACGATGCTGTAGGTGATGCCCAGGCGCTGCGACACGAACCCGGAGTCGGGCAGTTCGGTGGCCAGCACGATGGACACGTCATAGCCCTCGTCAAGCAGGTCGGGCACGCGGTTGGCCATGGTCAGGTCGAAGGTGACGTCCGGGTGCGATTCGCGGTAGCGGGCAATGGCATCGACCACGAAGTGCTGGCCCACCCCGGTCATCGAGTGCACCTTCAGCTGCCCGGCCGGGCGGGCATGGGCATCGCTGGCTTCGGCTTCGGCTTCTTCCACATAGGTAAGAATCTGTTCGCAGCGCATCAGGTAGCGCTTGCCGGCCTCGGTCAGCGCAATGCGGCGGGTGGTACGGTTGAGCAGCCTTGTTTGCAGATGGGCTTCCAGGTTGGAGACCGCCCGCGACACGTTCGCGGTGGTCGTATCGAGTTGCGCGGCAGCAGCGGTAAAGCTGCCAAGCTGGGCTACGCAACTGAAAGCACGCATGTTTTGCAGGGTGTCCATGGGTCACTCTCGATGTAGAGGACAAAATTGTGTCACGAAGTAACGCAGAAAAGCTGAAAAGTTGCCTTCGACCAAAGGCGGATTATCGCTGTTTTGGTAACAAAGATTCGCAGGAATCTGCGCTTATCGCCAGTGCTGCCGCCCCCTAGAATTGCCCAGCCCCCTTCACCTCTTCCTCGGGAAATCGCAGCTGTGCCGCGTCGCATCATCAGAACGCTCAATGCGTTCAGTGCCTGTGCCCTTGCCCTCACCTTGAGTGGCTGTATCGGAACCTGGGGCATCGCCCCGCAAAGCAAGACGCTGCAAGCCAATACCTTGACCACCGACGCGGCCATACGCGAAGCCGCGACCGACGCCCATTGGCCCGACCAGCAGTGGTGGCACGCCTATGGCGACCCGCAGCTGGATCGCTGGATTACCCTGGCCGTGGCCGGCAGCCCGAGCCTGGCGATGGCAGCAGCGCGGGTACGTGAGGCCAAGGCCATGGCCGGCGTGGTCGAGTCGGCGGAAAAGCTCCAGGCCAACGGCCAGGCCACCCTCAAGCGCCACAACTGGCCTGAAGACCAGTTCTACGGCCCGGGCGCGCTGTCGGGCGCCAACACCTGGGACAACAACGCCGCCATCGGCTTCAGCTACGCCCTCGACCTCTGGGGCCGCGAACGCAATGCCAGCGAGCAGGCCGTCGACCAGGCACACATGAGCGTGGCCGAAGCCCGCCAGGCGCAGCTGGAGCTACAGAACAACGTGGTGCGCGCCTATATCCAGCTGAGCCTGCATTTTGCCCAGCGCGATATCGTCAAGGCCGAACTGGAGCAGCAGGAGCAGATCCTGGCCCTGGCCAAACGCCGCCTGGATGCCGGCATCGGTACCCATTTCGAAGTCAGCCAGGCCGAAGCGCCGCTGCCGGAAACCCACCGCCAGCTCGACAGCCTGAACGAAGACATTGCCCTGACCCGCAACCAGCTGGCCGCACTGGCCGGCAAGGGCCCGGGGGAGGGCGCGCAATTGCAGCGCCCGGCCCTGGCCTTGGCCGCGCCGTTGAAACTGCCATCGAACCTGCCTGCCGAACTGGTCGGCCAGCGTCCCGACGTGGTCGCCAGCCGCTGGCAGGTGGCCGCCCAGGCGCGAGGTATCGACGTCGCCCACGCCGGCTTTTTCCCCAACGTCGACCTGGTTGGCAGCCTCGGCTTCATGGCCACCGGCGGTGGCCCGCTGGAATTCTTGACCGGGCGCAAGTTCAACTACAACGTCGGGCCGGCCATCAGCTTGCCGATCTTCGACGGTGGCCGCCTGCGCTCGGAACTGGGTGTGGCCTCGGCGGGGTATGACGTGGCTGTGGCCCGTTACAACCAGACCGTGGTGGGGGCACTGAAGAACATCTCCGACCAGTTGATCCGCCGCGAGTCGATGAAAGAACAGTCGCACTTCGCTGCCGAGTCGGTTGCCGCCGCGCAGAAAACCTATGACATCGCCATGGTCGCCTTTCAGCGCGGCCTTACCGACTACCTGAACGTGCTCAACGCGCAGACCTTGCTGTTCCGCCAGCAACAGGTGCAGCAGCAGGTGCAGGCCGCCCGTCTGATCGCCCATGCCGAGCTGGTGACCGCCCTGGGTGGTGGCCTGCAGGCCGGTCAGGATGCGCCGAAAGAGGAACGCCAGGCCGCGCCGAAAACCCCGGCCACCCTGGCCATTTTCGACAAGAAGCCGGATAACGCCGAATGAGCACTTCCAGTTTGCCCGTGCGCTGGCTGCAAAGCCTGGAGTGGCGCCGGGGCTTCTTTGCCTGGGCACGCACCGACGGCGTGACCTGGGTGTACATCTTCAAGGTGCTGGCCGCCGCGTTCATCACCCTGTGGCTGGCCATGCGCCTGGAGCTGCCGCAACCGCGCACAGCCATGATCACCGTGTTCATCGTCATGCAGCCGCAAAGCGGGCATGTGTTCGCCAAGAGCTTCTACCGGGTGCTCGGCACCCTGGCCGGCTCGGCGATGATGGTGGCCCTGATCGCCATCTTCCCGCAGAACACCGAGCTGTTCCTGCCTAGCCTGGCGCTGTGGGTGGGCCTGTGCTCGGCCGGCGCCATGCGCTACCGCACCTTCCGCGCCTATGGCTTTGTGCTGGCCGGCTACACCGCTGCGATGATCGGCCTGCCAGTGCTGCAGCACCCTGACCAGGCATTCATGGCCGCGGTATGGCGGGTGCTGGAAATTGCCCTGGGGATTCTGGTGTCGACCTTCGTCAGCGCCGCAATCCTGCCGCAGTCGGCCAGTGCTGCCATGCGCAACGCTTTGTACCAGCGCTTTGGCGTGTTCGCCGGGGTGGTGGTCGAGGCCCTGCGTGGCGATAGCCAGAAGGACCGTTTCGAGAGCAGCAACGTGCGCTTCGTTGCCGAGGCCGTGGGCCTTGAGAGCCTGCGCAACGTCACCGCCTTCGAAGACCCGCACATGCGTCGCCGCAGTGGCCGGCTGGTACGGATGAACAGCGAGTTCATGGCCATCACCACGCGCTTCAACGCCCTGCACCGGTTGCTCGAACGCCTGCGCGCACGTGGCCCATTGCAGATCGTCAGCGCCATCGAACCGGGCCTGAACACCCTGGTGGAGCTGCTGCAGCCTTACGTGGGCCGGGCGTTGACCGACGCCGATGCACTGCGCCTGACCCTGGAGCTGGCGGCCTACAAGGAAGGCCTGCAAGCCCAGGTGCGCGGGCTGCGCGCCGAGTACCTGGCGACCGAGCCCAGCGAATCCGACCTGCTCGACTTCCACACTGCGTTCGAACTGCTGTACCGCTTCGTCGACGAGATGTACAGCTACGCCGAAACCCACGCCTCGCTGGCTGCGCACAAGCACGAACGCGAGCAGTGGGACGAGCCCTACGTGGCGCAGACCAGCTGGCTGGTGTCGTTGGCTGCAGGTATCCGCGCTTCGGCGGTGCTGTTGCTGCTGGGCAGCTACTGGCTGCTCAGTGACTGGCCCAGTGGCGCCATGATGACCCTGATCGCCACCGTCACCGTGGGCCTCTCGGCGGCCTCGCCGAACCCTAAGCGCATGTCGTTCCAGATGGCCTGCGGCACCGCCATCGGAGCTTTCATCGGCTTTTTCGAAACCTTCTTCGTGTTCCCCTGGATCGACGGCTTCCCGCTGCTGTGCATGGTGCTGGCGCCGGTGTTCGTGCTGGGCGCGTTTCTCTCGTCACGCCCGGCCTATGCCGGTTACGGCATCGGCCTGCTGGTGTTCTTTGCGATTGGCTCGGTGCCGAACAACCTCACTGTGTATGACCCGTACACCTTCATCAACGACTACATCGGCATGGTCATCGGCATGTTTGTCTGCGCCGCCGCCGGGGCGATCATCCTGCCGCCCAACAGCCGCTGGTTGTGGAGCCGCCTGGAGCAAGAGCTGCGCGAGCAGGTGCTGTTTGCCATCAGCGGGCGCCTGCGCGGCATCGGCACGGCCTTCGAAAGCCGCACCCGCGACCTGTTGCACCAGGCCTATGGCCTGGCGGCCGGCAAGCCGCAGGTGCAGAGCCAGCTGATGGGCTGGATGTTCACCGTGCTGGAAATCGGCCACGCCGTGATCGAGCTGCGCAAGGAACAAGCCCGCGCACCGGTGCACCCGGCCTACGCCGAGTCGCAGCCGTGGCGCCAGGCCATCCGCGTCATGGGCCGTGCCTTGACGCGGTTGTTCTTGCAGCCCAGTGCGAGCAACCACGAACGCGCCCTGGTCGCCGTGGACCATGCCATTGCCCGCGTGCAGGCCACCGACGAACCGTTCGCCCGGCACTTCGACACCTCGGTACTGCGCCGCGCGCAAAGCTACCTGCACTTCATCCGTTCCTCCTTGCTGGACCCACAGTCGCCACTGGCACCGGCGAAAGGATTGCACCATGCCCCGTGAAATCGCCTTCCATGGCGTGTACATGCCCACCATGACCTTGATGTTCCTGTTCGCCCTTGGCCTGGCCTGGGGCCTGGACCGGTTCATCGCCAGCCATGATGGCTACCGCTTCTTCTGGCACCCGGCGCTGTTGCGCCTGAGCCTGTTCGTCTGCCTGTTCGGCGCCATGGCGCTTACTGTCTACTGGTGAGAAACCTTCGATGAAAAAGTTCTTCAGCCTGATCGCCACCCTGCTGGTGCTGGTCGCTGCCGTGGCCATCGGTCGCCAGCTGTGGCTGCACTACATGACCACGCCATGGACCCGCGACGGTCGCGTGCGCGCCGACATCATCAACGTCGCCGCCGACGTACCGGGTTACGTGGTGGATGTGCCGGTCAAGGACAACCAGCGGGTGAAGAAGGGCGACCTGCTGATCCAGATCGACCCCGAGCACTACCAACTGGCGGTCGACCAGGCCAAAGCCATGGTCGCCTCGCGCAAGGCCACCTGGGAAATGCGCAAGGTCAACGCCAAGCGCCGTGCCGACATGGACAACCTGGTGATCTCCAAGGAAAACCGCGACGACGCCAGCAATATCGCCAACTCCGCCCAGGCCGATTACCAGCAAGCCCTTGCCGAACTGGCTGCAGCCGAGCTGAACCTCAAGCGCACCCATATCGTCGCCACGGTGGATGGCTACGTGACCAACCTGAACATCCACAGGGGCGACTATGCGCGCACGGGTGAGGCGGTGATGGCGGTGGTCGACGAAAATTCGTTCTGGGTCTACGGGTTCTTCGAGGAAACCAAGCTGCCCCACGTGAAGGTGGGTGACCAGGCCGAGTTGCAGATGATGAGCGGCGAGCGCATCAAAGGGCATGTAGAGAGCATCGCCCGTGGTATCTATGACCGCGACAACCCACAAAGCCGCGAGCTGATCGCCGACGTGAACCCCACCTTCAACTGGGTGCGCCTGGCGCAGCGGGTGCCGGTACGTATTCACATCGATGAAGTGCCGGAAGGGTTTTTGCTGGCGGCGGGGACGACGTGCACGGTGGTAGTCAAGCCTGGCGAAGGTTGACCTTCGCAACCATCCCGGCCTCCCGCATCATCTGTGGGAGCCCTGCTGATGCATGCGTATTAGCCAGTCGGCTCAATCTGCGGCAGCCTCTTGCAGCAACTGGTCCCAATCGTCCGGTGGGTGGCCGCCATGCAACATCTTTTGAAAGACCTTGTAAGCATCGTCGCTACTTTCGCAGGCCCGCTTGCTCGACTCGTCATTGACCCAGGCCAGCACGATGATCCTGCTGGGGGTGTGGTAGCGGAAGAACAACCGGTACTGCTGGAAGAACTTTGCTCTGAACCAGTGCTTGTGGTCACCGCCAAGTGTTGCCCCTTGCCGGTATTCGGGTTTGGTCGGGTCTTGAGGGATTACATCGAACGCCAACCGCCGGATGGCGGCCAGCCTTTTAAAGGCATTTCTTCTCGTATAACCCGTTGGGTCTTTGTCCCGTTGAGCCTCGACTTGAGCGCTTAGCGCGTCCAGTTTGGCCAGGAACAGCGGGTGGGCAATGACAGTCCATCCATGAATAACCAGAGGCTTCCTGCTCGCATCACTCATTCATCGTCCGCCGACAGAGGTTGATCCAGGTCGACCTCCGCGTCGCCGACAAGCTTGTCGAGGCGCGCGATGAGGCCAGCATCGACAACCTGCAGCCGTTGAGGGTTGGTAGCGATATCGTGCGCCAGGAAATCCAGAAATTTGCCCAGTACCGGATCGTCCTCGGTTGCCTCTGCGCGGGTGAGTATCACCCCACCGTCGGGGCGAATCGAATAATGGATCTTGTCACGTTTTTTCAAGCCCAAGGCGCGCCGCACCGTTTCGGGAACAGTGGTTTGATAGCGATCGGTCAGCGTGGACTCGACGTCGAAGGTGGCAGCCATGGGTAATGTCCTGTGGGTGACAGCGATACAGTGCAAGGTAATGCGATTGCATTGCCTCGTCAATGCAGGTGCATTACCACGGTGATGAGCGGTCAGGCAGAGCCCACCAACACTGGCATGTCTACCCGGTCAATCACCTTCGCGCTGATTGACGGGTCCAGCAACCGCCCCAACCGCGACAGGTGGCGGTGGCCCATGATGATCAGTTCGCAGTTCAATTCCCGCGCTTTGGCCACAATCGCTTCGACCGGCTGGCCGGCCACCATGCAGCCCTGGCTGGTGAAGCCGGCGTGCTGCAGCTCCCGTACGGCCTCGGCTACGGCGTGGTCGGCATGCTGCTGTTCCTCGCAGGCGGCGGGGTATTCTTCCAGTTCCTCGGCGGTGTAGGGCGCAGGTTGCTCATGCACGGCGAAGGTGGAATCGATGGCCAGCAGCACGTGCAGTTCGTGTTCACCGGGGCGGCAGTAGCGGCGGGCGAGGGTGAGCAGGGCGCTGGAAGCGGGGGAGGCGTCGATGGCGATCAGGACGGGGCTGGGCATTGGGGATCCTTGTACAAGGCTGGCTGAATGGGTGCCTGTTCTAGCCTCTTCGCGGGTAAACCCGCTCCCACAGTTATTCCACAGTATTTCAAACCTGCGCCGTCCCTGTGGGAGCGGGTTTACCCGCGAAGAGGGTGAACCTGCCATGCCACATTCTTGGCTCAGTCCACTCAGTGAATAAATGCCCCACCACGCAAGAGCGCATTGCGTCTGATGCAATCCACCAACCTGCTACCATCGCGTTTCTCGCAGCTGTAACGGAAAACGGCCATGCAACTCCCGGACATGAACCTGCTCGTCGCCCTCGATGCCTTGCTCGACGAGGGCAGCGTGGTGGGCGCAGCGCAGCGCATGAACCTGAGCCCGGCGGCCATGAGCCGGACATTGGGGCGTATCCGCGATGCCTTGGGTGACCCGATTCTGGTGCGCGCCGGCCGTGGCCTGGTGCCTACGCCCCGTGCGTTGGCCCTGCGCGAGCAGGTGCATGGCCTGGTGGAGCAGGCCGGGCAGGTGTTCCGCAGCCGTGACGATGTCGACCTGGTGAACCTGGACCGTGCCTTCAACATCCGCACCAATGATTTGTTCATTGCCCTTTACGGCGCCCAGCTGCTGCGCATGATGCTGGCCCAGGCGCCGCGTACGGTGTTGCGGTTTGTCCCGGAGGGCAGTGGTGACGATGATGCAGTGCTGCGCAACGGGCATATCGACCTGATCATCAGCTCAGCCATTGAGCTGGGCCCGGAAATCAAGGTGCAGAGCCTGTTCAATACTTACTTTGTAGGCCTGGCGCGTGTGGGCCACCCGATCTTCGACGCCCCGATCACCCCTGAGCGTTTTGCCGCCTACCCGCAGATCAGCGTGTCTCGACGCGGCCGTGCCAACGGGCCGATCGATGTGGCGTTGGCCAACCACAAGGTGGAGCGGCGCGTGGCCCTGATCACCACCAGCTTCCACTCGGCGATGTTCTCGCTGCCGGATTCGGACCTGATCCTGCCGATACCCGCCAATATCCTCAACAGTGTGCAGCGGTTGAAGTTGCCATTGCGCTCGTTCGAGATCCCGGTGCCGTTGGAGAAGGTCAATGTGATGCAGGCGTGGCACCCGCGCTTCGACAACGACCCCGCGCACCGTTGGTTGCGCCAGACGTTGAAAGCCTGTGGCCGCATCGATCCGTGATTCAGGCATGGATTGCGTCTGACGCAATATACAACTACCGACAAGTCAGTTTTCGTCAGCATTCGACCTTCTTAAACTTGCCCCAGCCCTGAAATTGTTGCTGGAGATGTATTCTCATGACTTCCCTGACGGCGCCCTCTGCGGCGCTGGCCGCCGCCCCCGCGCCGGCCGCGCCTGCGCAGACGGCGTTTGGCCTGCAGGTGGTGGTCGGGCTGTTCGGTGTGTTGCTGGCCGTGCTGTGTGCAGGCCTCAACGAGTCGGTCACCAAGATTTCCCTTGCCGATATCCGCGGTGCAATGGGCATCGGTGCCGACGAAGGCGCCTGGTTGCTGGCGGTGTACAGCGCCGCCTCGGTCTCGGCCATGGCCTTTGCGCCGTGGCTGGCCACCACCTTCTCGCTGCGGCGCTTCACCATGAGCGCCATCGCCCTGTTTGCCGTACTTGGCCTGCTGCAACCGTTCGCCCCCAACCTGCACAGCCTGATGTTGCTGCGGGTGCTGCAGGGCTTTGCCTCGGGGGCCTTGCCACCGATGCTGATGAGCGTGGCCCTGCGCTTTTTGCCGCCGGGTATAAAGGTTTACGGCCTGGCCTGCTATGCCCTGACCGCCACCTTCGGCCCCAACCTCGGCACGCCGCTGGCGGGGCTGTGGACCGAGTACGTCGGCTGGCAATGGGCGTTCTGGCAGATCATCCTGCCCTCGCTGCTGGCCATCGTCTGCGTCGGCTGGGGCCTGCCGCAAGACCCGCTGCGTCTGGAGCGTTTCAAGCAGTTTGACTGGCGTGGCGTACTGCTCGGGCTGCCGGCCATCAGTTCCATCGTGCTGGGCCTGTCGCTGGGCGACCGCTGGGGCTGGTTCGATTCGCCGCTGATCTGCTGGCTGCTGGGCGGTGGCCTGCTGTTGCTGGTGCTGTTCATGTACAACGAGTGGTCCGAGCCGCTGCCGTTCTTCCAGTTGCGCATGCTAAAGCGGCGCAACCTGAGTTTTGCCCTGGTGACCCTGGCCGGTGTGCTGATCGTACTGTCGGGTGTGGGCAGCATCCCCTCGGCCTACCTGGCGCAGATCCAGGGCTACCGCCCTGCGCAGACCAGCCCGCTGATGATGCTGGTGGCCATGCCGCAGCTGATCGCCCTGCCGCTGACCGCAGCGCTGTGCAACATCCGCGCGGTGGACTGCCGCTGGGTGCTGGGCATCGGCCTGGCGATGCTGGCGGTGTCCTGTATCGGCAGCAGCCTGATGACCAGCGAGTGGATCCGTGGCGACTTCTACCCGTTCTACCTGCTGCAGGTGTTCGGCCAGCCAATGGCGGTGCTGCCGTTGCTGATGCTGTCCACCAACGGCATGACCCCGCAGGAAGGTCCGTTCGCCTCCAGCTGGTTCAACACCGTGAAAGGCCTGGCCGCAGTGATCGCCGGTGGCCTGCTGGATGCCCTTGGCACCTTGCGCCGGCATTTCCATTCCAACCACCTGGTGGACAGCCTGGGCAATGCCCCGCTGGTTGACGACAGCGCTGCCGGCCTGGCCAGGCGCATCCACGACCAGGCGCTGGTACTCACTTCCGCCGACCTGTACCTGGTCATGGCCTGCATTGCCGTGGCCCTGATCTGCCTGATTCCTTTCGTGCCTACCCGGGTCTATCCGCCGCGTGCGGTGGCCTGAACCCTGGATGAATTCGAGAACATCTGAAATGACCAACAACCGCAAAACCCTGTTCATCGGCTCGGTGCTGGCCGTGGCCGTGCTGGCTGGCATCGTCGGCCCCTGGATGTTTGGCAGCGACCATCGCCAGAGCACCAACGACGCCTATGTGATCGCCGACTACACCGTGGTCGCGCCCAAGGTGGCCGGCTTTATCAAGGAAGTGCTGGTGGAGGACAACCAGCAGGTTACGGCCGGCCAGTTGCTGGCGACCATCGACCCCCGCGATTACCAGGCCGCCCTGGACGCCGCACAGGCGCAGTTGCTGGTGGCCCAGGCGCAAAGCGCCGATGCCCGCGCCACCCTTGAGCGCCAGGCATCGTTGATTGCCCAGGCCGAGGCTGCTGTCAAAGCCGCCCAGGCCGAAGCGGCGTTCGCCGACCACGAGGTCAACCGCTACAGCCGCCTGGCCGAGCAGGGCGCCGGTACCGTGCAGAACGCCCAGCAGGCGCGCAGCGGTGTAGACCAGGCCCGTGCACGCCTGGCAAATGCCCAGGCAGCGTTAGTGGCGGCGCGCAAGCAGGTGGACATTCTCACGGCCCAAGTGGCCAGCGCCGATGGCCAGCTGAAACGTGCCGAAGCGGGCGTGGAAAAGGCCCAGCTCGACCTGTCCTACACACGCATTACTGCGCCGGTGGACGGCATGGTGGGCGAGCGCGCACTGCGCATAGGCGCCTACGTCAACCCGGGTGCCCGCCTGCTGTCGGTGGTGCCGTTGCAACAGGCCTATGTGGTCGGCAACTTCCAGGAAACCCAGCTGACCCACGTGCAGCCTGGCCAGCCGGTGAGCATCAGCGTCGACACCTTCTCCGGCGAAAAGCTGCAAGGCCATGTGGAAAGCATCGCCCCGGCCACCGGCGTCACCTTCGCCGCCGTCAAACCGGACAACGCCACTGGCAACTTCACCAAGGTGGTGCAGCGCATTCCGGTGAAGATCGTCTTCGATGACGGCCAGCCGCTGCTCACCCGCCTGCGTGTGGGCATGTCGGTAGAAGCGACCATCGATACCCATGGCGACAAGCTGGACGGCAAAGAGGTGAGCGCACGATGAAACCGGCATTACGCTTGAGCCCGTTGCTGCTGGCCGTGTTGCTGGCCGGCTGCACCATGGGCCCGGACTTCTTGCGCCCCGACAGCCAGGCACCGCAGCAGTGGGCGCCGCTGCAAGGCGAAGCGGCGGCCAGCCAGCCGCAGGCCGAACCGCTGGAACTGCGCTGGTGGGAAACCTTCCATGACGCACAGCTCAGTGCCTTGATCCAGCGCGTTGCCGAGCGCAACCTCGACCTGCAAATGGCCAGTGCACGGTTGCTGCAAAGCCGCGCCCTGCGCAGTACCGTGGCCGCCGATGAAGTGCCGTCGGTGGATGCAAACGCCGGCTACAGCCGCGCCCGCAACAGCGCCGAAGGCCTGAGCGATCCGTCTGGCAAGGCGGGCAAAGCGGCGTACAACCTTTGGCAGGGCGACCTGGTGGCCGGTTGGGAGCTGGACCTGTGGGGGCGCGTGCGGCGCCAGGTCGAGGCTGCCGATGCCACCGTCGAAGTGGCCGAGAACGACCGCCGGGGAGTGCTGCTGGCCCTGCTTTCGGAAACCGCCGGCAATTACATCCAGCTGCGCGCCGTGCAGCACACACTGGATGTGACGCAGGACAACCTGAAGGTTGCCCAGCACAGCCTGAAGCTTTCCCAGAACCGCCAGGCCGAAGGCGTTGCCACGCGCCTGGACGTGGCCCAGGCCAGCGCCCAGGTTGCTTCGATCGAGTCGCGATTGCCAAGCCTTGAAGCCCGTCGTGATGACCTGATCAACGCGCTCAGCTTGCTTGCCGCCGAACCACCGCGCAGCTTGCAGGCCGAATTGCTGCAGGGCGGCGAGCTGCCCGCGCCGCAGCAGAAGTTCGCCATCGGCGTGCCGTCCGAATTGGCCGAGCGCCGCCCTGACATCCGCCAGGCCGAAGCCCGCCTGCATGCCGCCACCGCCAGCATTGGCGTGGCCAAGGCGGATTTCTACCCGAGCATCCGGCTGTCGGGCAGTGTCGGCTTCCAGGCCATGCAGTTGTCTGATTTCGGTGGCTGGGATTCGCGCCGTTTTGCCTTCGGGCCGCAGCTGTCGCTGCCGATCTTCGAGGGCGGCCGGCTCAAGGGCACCCTGGAACTGCGCGAGGCGCAGCAGCAGGAAGCGGCGCTGAACTACCGCAAGGTGGTGCTGGGTGCCTGGCATGAAATTGACGATGTGCTTCGCCTCTACAACGCCAGCCAGTTGCGCCGTGACCACCTGGCCGAGGCCGTGCGGCAGAACCGCATCGCCCTGGAAACTGCCCAGCGCCAGTATGTGGAAGGGGCGGTGGACTTTCTCAATGTGCTGACGGTGCAGGGCGCATTGCTGGCCAGCGAGGAGCAGTGGATCGACAGCTCAGCGGCGGTGTCGCAGGCGTTGGTGGGGCTTTACAAGGCCTTGGGTGGTGGCTGGCAGGCGTTTGACGAGCAGCCCGCGAAGAAAGCGTAAAGGCAGGGGCCGCTTTGCGGCCCATCGCGGCACAAGGCCGCTCCTACAGGCGATCGCGGTCCCCTGTAGGAGCGGCCTTGTGCCGCGATGGGCTGCAAAGCAGCCCCAGGGCAGCCGAGATCTCAGAGCGGGCGCAGCAGGCCAAAGCGCTTGCGCAGTGCCCAATCCAGCAACCGCCGTGGCAGCAACCTCGCCATCATCGGCAACGCCGTACTGCCATTCCCCAACCGCACCACCCCCGGTACCGGCGACTTGCCGACTGCCGCCAACACACCCTGGGCAAACACCGCCGCCGAAGTCGGCCTGTCCTGCGAAGCCCGCGCCCGCGCCTGGACATGTTCACGCAACGGCCACCATGGTGAGTCCGCCGCCAGTACCTGCTCGGCCTGGCGCTGGGCATTGTTGGCGAACTGCGTGTCTATCGCCCCCGGCTGCACTTCCATCACCTGCACACCGAACGGTGCCAGTTCCAGGCGCAAGGCATCGCTCAGCGCATGCACGGCCGCTTTCGAGGCGCAGTAGGCACCGGCGAATGGCGTGACCAGCACACCGGAAACGCTGCCGATGTTCACCACCGTTGCGCGTGAGCGGCGCAGCAGCGGGAACAGCGCGCGGGTCACGCCGACCACGGCGAACACGTTGGTTTCGAACTGTTGGCGCAGGGCCTCCACACCACCGTCCAGCAACGGGCCCATGGCGCCGTAGCCGGCATTGTTGATCAGGATATCCAGGGTTTCGAGTTCTTCGGCCAGGCGGGCGAGGGCCTCGCTGTCGTTCACATCCAGTTGCCGGGCAGTGAAGCCGGCGGCGTTCAGCACTTCAACATCCTCTGCCTTGCGAGCAGTGGCCCAGACGTGGTGGCCGGCATCGCGAAAGGCGTCGGCGAGGGCGCGGCCGATGCCGCTGGAACAACCGGTGATCAGGACGGTGGGCATGGTTGGGGCCTGTTGTAAGGAGGATTGGTTTTCCTGTGCCGGCCTCTTCGCGGGTGAACCCGCTCCCACAGGTACCCCACAGACGCGAAAGGGCCGGTACAGGCGATATATCAATTGGCAAATGTACCTTGCAGGTGCTCGGCACGAAATTCCAGGGTCTGTGGCCGGTACCCGGCGCGCAGGGGGGGCAGCGGCAGGCAGTCCTTCCACTCGGCCCCCGGCTGCAAATCACCCGGCCCCCGGTAGCGCGGGGCGTTGTAGGTGCTTTCGGCCAGGTTCACCGTGTCGCCTGGTGCGTATGCTGCCACTCGCCAGCGCAGTTCGGTCAGCGGGGCCTTGTTGCCGTTTTTCATGTGTACCTGCAACGCACGGTCGGCCGGGCATTGTTCGGGGGCATAGGCAAGGCGCAGGTCCAGCCGGGCCAGTTGCGAGGTTTCGCGGTTGTCTTGCCAGGCGACGAACAGCGCCACCAGGCCGAGGCCAAACACGGCGGCCAGCGAGATCGGCAGGGCCTTGGCCGGGTAGCGCAACAGCAGTACCAGCCAGGTAAGGATGAGGAAGGCACCGATGATCATGGGGCTTGCAGACCTTGAATGCGCGGGGTCTGACCATCGTAGCCTGAAATGGGGGAGGGCTCAAAAGCGCGAAGCCCGCTCCCAGCCTTTGTGGGAGCGGGCTTGTCCCGCGAAAGGGCCGCAAAGCGGCCCCAAGGTTCACTTATTGGGCAATGGTCTTGACCGATACCCCACGCTCGACCGGCGTGGAAGTGCGCCCGTACACATCTTCGAAGCGCTCGATGTCATCCTCGCCCAGGTAGCTGCCGGACTGCACTTCGATGATCTCCAGCGGGATCTTGCCCGGGTTGCGCAGGCGGTGCACCGAAGCGATCGGGATGTAGGTCGACTGGTTCTCGGTCAGCAGGAACACGTTCTCGTCACAGGTGACCTCGGCAGTACCAGACACCACAATCCAGTGCTCTGCGCGGTGGTGGTGCATCTGCAGCGACAGACTGGCACCCGGCTTGACGGTGATGTGCTTGACCTGGAAGCGGCCGCCCATGTCCACCGAGTCGTACGAGCCCCACGGGCGATACACTTCCAGGTGGTTCTGGGTTTCAGTACGGCCCTGCTCGTCGAGGGTCTTGACCATCTGCTTGACGCCCTGGACCTTGTCCTTGTGGGCAATCATCATGGCGTCCTTGGTCTCGACCACCACGATGTTTTCCAGGCCGATCACCGACACCAGCTTGCCGTTGCCGTGGATCATGCAGTTGCGGCTGTCCTGCACCACCACGTCGCCCTTGGTGACGTTGCCGTTGTCGTCCTTCTCATGCACATCCCACAGCGACGACCAGCAGCCCACGTCGCTCCAGCCGGCCGACATCGGCACCACGCAGGCGCGCTGGGTCTTTTCCATCACCGCGTAGTCGATGGAATTGTCCGGGCAGCAGGCGAAGGTGGCTTCGTCGATGCTCAGCACATCGCCCTCTTCCTCACTGCGCTCCAGGGCCAGCACGCAGGTGTCGTAGATATCGCCGTCGTGCTTTTTCAGCTCTTCGAGGAAGCGGCTGGCGCGGAACAGGAACATGCCGCTGTTCCAGAAGTAGCCACCGGCCTGGACAAACTCGGCGGCGCGTTTCTCATCGGGTTTTTCAACAAATTGCGCCACGCGCGCCACGCCCTCGGGCAGCAGGGCGTCCTGGCTGGAGCGGATGTAGCCGTAGCCGGTTTCCGGCTTGGTCGCCGGCACGCCGAACAGCACCATTTCGCCACGCTCGGCGGCGATGGTGGCCAGGGCCAGGGCGCGCTGCAGGGCCTTCTGGTCGTCGATCACGTGGTCGGCGGGCAGCACCAGCATCAGCTCGTCGCGGCCTTCGTTGATCAGTTTCATGGCGGCCATGGCCACGGCCGGCGCGGTGTTACGGCCGAACGGCTCCATCAGGATGCCTTGGGTTTCCAGCTTCAGCGCAGCCAGCTGTTCCTGGACGATGAATTTATGGTCCTTGTTGCAGACCACGATTGGCGTGTCCATGCCTTCAAACGCCAGGCGCTCGATGGTTTGCTGGAACAGGGTGTGTTCGCCGGTCAGGGCCAGGAACTGTTTGGGGAACTGCTTGCGCGACAGAGGCCACAGACGCGAACCGCTACCACCAGAAAGAATTACCGGGATCATCATGTTTCTCCAATAGTCGTTAAAGGCAGGGGGATCAGTTGCTAGCCACGGGGCGAGTTACCCACACCGGCGACAAGGCGTTGCCGGAACCGGTTACGTACAGCACGGCGGCTTCGCCGCGCTCCAGAGCGACGGGTTTCACGTCACCCACTTTCTTGTCACCTTGGTACAGCGCCAGGTTGACCTTGACCGGGTTGATTTCGCGCTCGCCTCGGCCGTTGGCGGCCACCGGCTTGACCACTTCGGTCTTGCCGTCGGCGGTTTTCAGGGTCAGCTGCTGGTCGCTCAGGTTCTGCACGCGCACCAGGGCTTTCTGCTTGTTCTTGAACGGTGGTTCTTCGATCAGCTGCGGGTTGCCGGTGCCGCTGTTGACCAGGGTGTAGTACTTGTCCGAGGCCAGCTTCACCGGCACGCTCTTGCCGCCGACCTGGGCGGTGTAGTCACCGCCTGGCAGGAAGCTGAAGTCGCTGCTGGCCTGGGCGCCAACCTGCTTGATCTGGGTGTTGCCGACCTTTGCTGCGGCCGGTGCGCTGGCTGCGTTGTACAGGCGCACGAAGGTCGAGCCTTTCGGTGCGCTAGGGCCGTACAGGGCGGCGTCGGCACCGGCGAAGGCCTGCATGGAAGCAAGGGAAAGGCCGGCCGCGAGGGTGAGGGCTTTGGCAATGGAAGTCTTGGTAGTCATGTGCATTTCCTCTCTATCGTTCAGTGGTTCGTCCGGGTGGACGACAAGGCCAGGTTTTCTTCGGATTTACGGGAGTTTTTCAGCTGGGCGATCCACTGCGGATCGAAGCTGCTGAGGTCGTTTTTCATCGGCAGATAACGTTCGGGGAATTCCCACACCACCACTTGCGGTGCGGCGTTCTTGAAGGCATCGCTTTGCAGGTACTTGAGCATCGGCAGCAATGGGCCGTGGCCGTCTTCGGCGTAGTTGGCGACGTCGCTGCGCAGGGCCTGCTGCAGCGTGCCAAGGAAGTTCCAGTGCGGGTTGGCGCTGTAGCTGGTACCTACCAGCGCGACCGGGATCTCGTTGTTGGCGAACAGTGCATCGTCGCCTTCACCCTCGGCTTGCGCCGGGCGGGTGCTGCGTTGTTGCAGGTTGTCCGGGGCCGGCAGCAGGTTGCTGAACAGCGGGTCCAGTGGCAGGAAATTGGTCAGGTCGCCTTTGTAGGGCGCCGTGCTGCCGGCTTCGGTGACGAAGGTTTGCGGGTCACCGTTGAGCAGGTTCTGCCGGCTAACAGCCTCGGCCAGCGCCTGGGCGGCGACTTCGGCGCCCATCGGTGTCCAGTGGGTGTCGGTGCGCAGGAATACCTGGCCACGCGCTTTGGCTTGTTCCATGGCCGCTTGCAGGTCCGGGGCGAACACGTTGGCCTGGCGCACCTGGGCATGGAACTGGTTGTACAGGTCATCGTGCAGGCTGGCCGGCTGCTCCTTGCCCAGGTATTCCGAATAGAGGCGCGCCTTGGCCGGGATGATCGCCAGCACCAGCTGGCTGCCGTGCTGCTGCAAGGTGTCGCGCACGCCACGGATCAGCGCCAGGTTTTCCTGCATCAGCTGTTCGGCGCCAGCCGTGGGCTTGAACTCTTCGTCACTGAACAGCCATTGGTCGCGGCCCAGCACCACACCGGGGCGGCCCTCGTTGAACAGCTTGAAGTCCATGGCCGCCCAAAGGTTGGTGCCCAGGCGCTTGATCGGGAACTCGGCGTCGTAGTGGGTCTCGGCGGCCTTGGCCAGCTTGCCGTTGAGCAGGGTCATCTGCTCGGTGCGCTGAAAGCTTTGCAGGCCACCGGTGGACCACACGCCCATGCCCACCAGCAAACCGAGGAACGACAGGGAGTAAGTAATGCGTAATGTGCGGTTCATGTCATCGGCCTCAGAACTGGAAGTACAGGAACGGCGAGTAGCTTTGCGCCGAAAGCTTGAGGATCGAGGCCACGAACAGCAGCAGCACCAGGGCGCGGGTCATCACCCGGGTCCAGTCCAGGCCGATCGAGCCGTCGTTGTTGACCTGCACCGGCGTGGCTTGGGGCGCTGGCTTGGCATTGCGGTAGAAATCACGCAGGCCGAAATACGCCAGGGAGATATAGGCGACTACCAGGGTGGCCACCTGCAGGCCGGTCAGCTGGGCGCTGTTGAGTTCGGACAACTGCCAGTCGCCGAAGCTGAACATGGCGCCATACATACGGCCGGCCACGTGCAGGTTTTCGGCGCGGAAGATCACCCAGCCGACCACTACCAGCAGGAATGTGAAGGCCCATTTGACCGGGTTGAAGCGCTGCGGGTTGGTGTCGAGGCCAAGCGCACGCTCGATGGCCAGCCACATGCCGTGCCAGGCGCCCCAGATGATGTAGGTGAAGTTGGCACCGTGCCAAAGGCCGCCCAGCAGCATGGTCAGGAACAGGTTGCGGTAGGTGTTGAAGGTGCCTTTGCGGTTACCACCCAGGGTGATGTACAGGTAGTCGCGCAGCCAGGTCGACAGGCTGATGTGCCAGCGCCGCCAGAACTCGGTGATTGACTGGCTGATGTACGGCTGCTTGAAGTTCTCCATGAAGCGGAAGCCCATCATCAGGCCCAGGCCGATGGCCATGTCGCTGTAGCCGCTGAAGTCGAAGTACAGCTGCGCGGTGTAGGCCAGCGCGCCCAGCCAGGCGTCACCCGTGGTCGGATTTTGCAGGGCGAAGCAGTGGTCGGCGACCACGGCCAGGGTGTCGGCGATGAACACTTTCTTGATGAAGCCCTGCATGAAGCGGGTGCAGCCTTCGGAGAACTTGTCCAGGGTATGGGTGCGGTTGTTGAACTGGTCGACCAGGTCCTTGAAGCGCAGTACGGGGCCGGCGATCAGGTGCGGGAAGATCGCCACGAATGCTGCGAAGTCGATGAGGTTGCGGGTAGCCGGGGTGTCGCCGCGGTACACGTCGATGATGTAGCTGATCGACTCGAAGATGTAGAACGAGATACCGATCGGCAGCAGCACGTGGGTGAGGATGAACGGCTCCAGGCCGAACGAGGTCATGATCGCGTTCAGGCTGTCGACGCCGAAGTTGGCGTACTTGAAGTAGCCAAGGATTGCCAGGTCGACGCCCACGCCGAGCAGCAGCCAGCGCTGGGCGGGTTTGGTGCGTACGCCGGCGGCACCCACTTTCAGGCCGATCCAGTAGTTCCACAGGGTGACCCCGGCGAACAGGGCCAGGAAGTCCACCCGCCACCAGGCATAGAAGATGTAGCTGGCGACCAGCAGCAGCAGGTTGCGATAGCGTTGCCCGCTCAAGTAATACAGGCCGAGGAAGATCGGCAAGAACAGGAACAGGAACACGTTGGACGAGAAGACCATCCCGGTTCTCCTAATTTGTTCACAGCATCCAGGGCAAAGCGCCCCCCAAACCCCCCAGTGCAAGACTGGAAGGCAACTTAGATCCCTGTGGGAGCGGGCAAGCCCGCGAACAAGGGCGAAGCCCTTGCCATGCACCGCGGTGGCTTCTTCGCGGGCATGCCCGCTCCCACAGGTTCCGCCCCCGCAATGGGGGTCAATTCATTTCTTGGTCTCTGCACTCGGGTCGTAGACCCGGGTCACATCGCCCCCCAGCCGGAAGCTGTTGAACGGTTGCATGTCGTGCTTGCGCTCAAGCGTGTCGCCGACGCAGTGGTACAGCGCACACCAGGGCTCGAGCCAGGCGTACTTGCCGTCGACCTTGAGGTCGGTCATGTCCTGTTTTTCACCGGCACGCGCCTTGAAGTGGCTGGGATCGCGGGCACCGGCCAGCACGCCTTCACCCAGGCGCTGCAAGGCGAAGTTGTTCTCGGCGCGCAGGTCGACGCCATTGGCCTGGGCGAAGCTGGCAATCATCGCCAGCGGCGGCAGGGCGTAGTTGTGGTAAGCCAGCGCACGCTGCTTGCGCTTGATTTCGTTGGGCAGGAAGCCTTGGTCATCGATCTGGTTGGCGCCGACCTTGTATTCCTTCACGGCCCAGTCGAACAGGTCGTGGCGGTCGGTGGCGACGGCGGTAGCCATGACCGACCAGGCGGCCCAGTAGCTGTGGTTGTTGATCTTCTCCAGCGGCAGGTCGCTCCAGTCGCGCACGGTCTGTTCGGCCAGGCGGGCGAACCATTTTTCGATCAGCTCGGCCTCGGCCCGGTGTGCGGCCAGTGGCTGCGAATTGGAGAACTTCAGGCGCAGCCACGAACCGCTCATGCTGCCCAGCGCCCATTTGCGCATCGACTTGCCGGTGTGGTTGTAATCGGTGGACAGCAGCGCATCGGCGCGGGCCCAGGTGCCCAGCCACGCCAGGGTGCAGTCGAGCTGCGCCGGGCGGCCGTCGCGCATGTACTGGCCAACCATCTTGCTCACGCCTTTCTCAAGGGTGGTGATGTCTTCGGTCGACTTGCGGAAGGCCTTTTCCGAGGCTGCGTTGAGCGTCGCCCGTGCCTTGTCCGAGCCTTCGTACTTGCTGCGAAACTGCAGTGCGCCGGTGTATGGCTTGGGCGCCGCTTCACAGCGGAAGTTGCCGTCACCGGTCTTGAGCTTTTCGATCCCCTCGTAGTAACCCTGGGGCGGTACCAGCGCGGCGTGCGCGGCACCGCCGAACAGGGCCAACGCGAGGAGGGCGGGGCGAAAGATGTGCTTCAGATGGGTCATGGGTCGCCTCACTGGCCGGCCTGCGCGGTTTGCGCAGGCACGGCGAAGTTGTTGCGTTTGCAGAGCTTGGCCTCGACCTTCTGGGTGCCGTTTTCCGGCCCCTGTACCTCGAACGCCAGCAGGCTCTGGCTGGCCCAGTCTTCGTCTTCGCGCATCTGGAAGACAAAGCGGCCGTCGGTGTCGGAGGTTTCCGGTTTTTCCAGCTTGATGTCCTCATGGCGCCCGTTGAGGTACCACAGGGTGGCTTGCAACACCTTCACCGACGGGTCTTCGAACTTGACGTCCATCTGCAGGTTGCGGTTGATCAGGTCTTTGATCACGCCGCCCTTGCCGTTGACCATCAGTTCGTTCTTGCCGGGCTTGAGGGTGGTGCTGGCGCTCATCAGGGCCGGGCGGTCGTCGCAGCCGTCATCAAGCAGGCCAAGGATTTGCCGCCAGATGGTTTCCTGGTCCAGGCGGTACAGCGGGGAGAATTCCCACACCAGGATCTTCGGCGGGTTCTTCTGGAATTCCTCGCTGCCCAGGTACTGGATCATCGAGCCTTCCAGACCGCCGCCAGGGAAGGCGACGTTGAGCACGTCGGCGCCGATGTATTGCTCGAGGAAGCCCGAGAAGTTGTAGTTCTTGCCACTGTGGCTGGTGCCGACCAGGGTGATCTGCGCGTTGCCGCTGTCACCGAACAGGTCGTCGCCGCCGCTGGAGCCTTTCGGCTCGGTGGCGAACTGGTCCATGTACTGCACCGCGTAGCTGGTGCCGCACAGTTGGCCGGCGACGTTGTGCAGGGTGCCGGTCTTGCCCATGCGCCCGGATTTCTTCGTTTCGAATTCCTTGCGCGGGATGCCTTCGAAGGCCGGCATCCTGTGCACGGTGTCGGCCACGATTTTGGCAGCCCGCTCGGCGCCATATGGCGTCCAGTGCTGGTCGCCACGGAAGTAGAAGTCCTTGCCCTGGTCGGCGGCGGCCAGTTGCTCGTTGGTCAGCGGCGACAGGTCGGGCACGTTGTAGCCCATGCTGGCGAAGCGCTTGAGCATGGCCTGGTAGTTGCCCAAGGCCTTCTGGTAGTCGAAGGCGGCTTTCTCGGCCGGGTTGAGCATGTTGCGGTTCACCAGGCCGCGGGTCGGCTGGTACACCACCACCAGTTCCACGCCGCGCTTCTTGAAGGCGTCATGCACTTGTTGCAGGCGCTTGTAGCCGGCCGGGGTGGTGTTGAACTCGGTGCGCAGGTCTTCGCGGGTACGGAACAGCCAGTCGCCCTTGGCCTGCACCAGCGTGGTGAAGTTCTGCTGGTAACGGGTGGTGTAGCGGCTGGCGTCGTGCGCTTCGGGGCACAGCTGGCAGCAGGGCTCGGCGCTGAAGGTGGGGGCCTTCACTTCTTCGGCGCGCACGCCTTGGCTGATCGCCAGGAGGGCGGCGGACAGGCCCAGCAGTTTCATCAGGTGTGGAGTCATGGTCTGGGCTTCCTTAATCGATCATTTCGGTCTGGCGTTCGACCGGGTCGATCAGCACAGCCTTTTGCTGGCGCACCAGCAGGTCGAGGATTTCGTCCTGGCGCTCGCCGAGGATGCCGTTGAGGCTGATGCCGCTGGCCTTGCGCGGGGCGAGCATCGACACCTTGTACAGCTCGACCGACAGCGGCGAGTCGATCGACAGTGGGCCGGAGCCATTGGCCGCCAGCTCGCCACCCACCACGATCAGCGACACCTTGGTGTCGAACGGGTCAAGGGCGATGTCGCGGTCGGTGTCGGACAAGTCCTTGATGTGGCCGTACACGCCCACCAGGCCGTTGGCCATGGCGACGTTTTCGTACAGGCGGATGTTCACGCTGTTGCGCACGCGGATGCCGTGGCGGCGGTTGTTGATCAGCTTGTTGCCCCAGATCAGGTTGTCGCCGCTTTCGTACAGGGTGATGCCGTCGGTGTGGTTGCGGTAGATCTGGTTGTAGGCGATCAGGTTGTTGACGCTGTTACGGTCGATCACCACGCCCGAGAGCTTGTTGTCGTAGCTCTTGTTGTTGATGATCCAGCTGTCGTTCACCTCACGCGAAACGATGATGCCGTGCTTCTTCTTGGTGCCGTACACGGTGTTGCCGGCGATGATCAGGCGGTGCGACCGGTCGTGCGGGTCGATGCCGTAGACGATGTTGTCGCGGTAGGTGCTGTCCTTGACCACGAAGTCCTGCGTCTCGTAGCAGTAGAAGCCGTACCACATGTCGCTGAACTCCGAGCCGATGATCCAGCCGGTAGGTTCCGGGCGGCCCATGCGCTTGGCCATGTTCGGCGTGTACTGCGAAATGCTCACGCCATACGACTTGGACTTGGCGTAGCCGAAGCTGGCCATCTTCGTGTTGACGATGTAGGTCTCGGTACCGCCCCACGACAACAGGAACGGGCGGAATTCCTTGGGCGAGCGGAAGGTCGCCGGGCCGTTGTCCTTTTCCCGCCAGCCGGTCACCTGGGTGTCAGTGACGAATAGCTTGCCGTCATTGACCAGGAACGAACCGCCCTCCTGGGAGAGGCGCAGCTGCTTGACCTTGCCGTCGATCTCAAGGATGCCCTTTTGCCCGACCACGATCGGCAGACGTGCCAGGTAAACCCCTGGCTCGACCTCGCTGAGGTATTGCTTGGGCACCTTCTTGCTCAGCTCGACCAGGTCGATATGGCCGTCATCGACGAAGATCGCCTGCGGGATGCCGTGCTGGCGCTGCACCCACTCGGCTGCCTTGTTGTCGCCGCCGACGAACTCCTTGAGGGTGTCCTCCTGGAACATGCGGCGCAGGCTGACCTTGCCTTTGTGGCGGCGGTCGATTTTCTTCTGCACCGCTTCGGCGGTGAAGCCGGTCAGGTCGGGCAGCTTTGGCGGGTCCATCTGCAGCGGCTCGATCGGTGCGCTGGCCACGGTGTAGGTCTTGGCCTGCTGCAGCTCCTTGGCGATCACCTTAGGTTCTGCGGCAGCGACCAGGCCGCTGGCCAGCAGCAAGGCGCTGGCCAGCAGGCTGTGACGTAAGTGCGGGTGAAGGTTCATAACGGTCAGTCCCCTACCGGCCTCAGAAGCGCCAGATCACATCGACGAAGGCGCGGTGCATGTACGAGTCCGCTTCCTTGCCGTAGGCGTCGCCCGGCTTGAATACACCGGCACGCAAGCGCACCAGGGCGGACGGTTCGTCGATGGCCTGGCTCATGGAAGCTGGCAGCAGGCCTTGCTTGAAGTACTTGGTCACGACCACGTCCATCTCTTGGCCAAGGTCTTTTTCGCCATCGACCAGCGGGCGGTTCACGCCGTTGTCGTTGACCACCGCGTTGATGCCGCTGGAGCCGATGTTCTGGTTGCCGTCGACACGCCAGAACTTGTGGTAGATCAGGCTGGCGTCGTAGTCGTCGCGCAGCTGCCACGAGGCGAACAGGGTGGCCGCCTGCAGGTTGCCCAGCTCGCCGCGGAAGGCTTCGCCGAAGCGGTGCACGCGCGAGCGGGTGCCGGTGAAGTTGGAGCGGTTGCTTTCAAGGCCGGTCTGCTCGAAGTTGTTCGAGCCGTCGTCGCCACCGCCGCCGCTGCCACGGGCGTAGGCCGCACCGACCTGCCATTGCGGGTCCAGGCGCAGGCGGATGCCGAGGTCGGTGGCCCAGGCATTCACGTCGCCGCTTTGCTTGCCGGTGGCAACCTGCTCGTTGCCTACGGCCTGGCTGCTGAGGGTGTCGCGGTCACCGGTCAGCCAGGTGACGCTGCCCCAGTAGTTGACGGTGTGGTCGTTGCGCCAGTTATAGGCGTCACTGTTGGCCTCAAGGCCCAGCCAGGTCAGGTCACCGGTACGGGTCTTGTCCAGCGCATCCACGGTTTCGCCCGGGTTCTTCAGGCTGCCGCTGTCATGGGTGTGGTGGGCGCGTACGCCTACCCAGTGGCCAGGGGTCCACTGCGTGGCTACGTTGCCGTAGATGTGCGTGCGGTCCTTGTCTTCCGGGGCCAGTTCTGTGAGGTCGGTGCGGTACTCGCTGAAGCGCTGGGCCACGCCCAGGTCGGCCTTGAGCAGGGTGGTGTCGAAGGTCCAGTTCAGCGCTTCGATGTTGGTGTCGCGCCACATGCCATCGTCGCTGCGCAGGCGTTGGCGACCCAGGCGCAGTTGCTCGCCTGGGTAGGCGGTGAGGCCGCTGTAGCCGACCCAGAACTCGCGCATGGCCAGGTAGCTTTTGTCAGGTTGGCGGCTGTCGTCACCGGTTTCGGTGCTGGTGCCGTCGTCGTTCTGGCGCAGGGTGTCGGTTTCGATGGTGTCGGTGGCGGCGACTGCCTGGCCCATTGCATAGGCACTCCAGTTACCGCGCTCGCCGTACACCCAGGGGCGCAGGTCCAGGCCCAGGCCGTTGACGTCGCCGCCAGGGCGGGTGCCCAGGTCACGGTCGTCTTCCGACTGGCCGGTGATTTTCACGTCCAGGCCGAAGTTTTTCTCGGCGGTCATTTCCGCCAGGGTCGGGCAGGACCACAGCAGGGCGAAGCTCAGGCCGATGCCAGCTTTCACGAAGGGATTAAGCGTCATAGCGAGTCCTCACCGTCTACTTCTTTTTCGTCGTCTTGCAGGGCTTCGATGGCCAGGGTGCTGTTGGCCCCCTGCGCCATGCTGCCGCGCGCCTGTTTCTCTTGCGCCAGCAGTTGCTGGGCCTGGCTGCGCTGGTCAGGGGTCAGTTGCTGGTCGAGCTGCTGGAGCATTTCTGTCGATTGCGGCGTCGGGTTGGCCTGGGACAACTGCGCGAACACCCAGGCATTGCCCGGTTGCGGCCGAATACCGTGGCCTTCGCTGAACAACTGGGCCAGCGCATAGTCGGCGCTGTTCTGCCCGCCACGGGCGGCGGCCAGCAGGTTGTCGACGGCCTTCTGCGGCTCGACATTGCCCAGGTAGCCGCGGCGGTACAGCTGGCCCAGGTAGTAATGGGCGCTGATTTCACCGGCGTCGGCGGCGGCTTGCAGGTGCTGCTCGGCTTTTTTTGCGTCGGCCGGCAGGGTCTTGCCTTCGTAGTACAGGCGGCCCAGCAACAGTTCGGCGCGTGGCTGTTCGGCCTCGCGGCCCTTGTCGATGTAGGCCAGCAACTGGTCGGTGTCGCCCAGTTCGGGGAAGTCGTACACCAGTTGCGCCAGGCTGACCCAGGATGCCGGGTTGGCCGGGGCTACCTGTTCGAGCAGGTCCTTGGCGGTTTTCTCGTCGGTCTGGCCCAGGCTGCGGTCGGCCAGTACCCGGGCAACGCTGTCGACCCGGGTGGCCGGTACGGCGCCACGGGCGTAGGCGGATTTCAGCTGGCCGAGCAGGGCGGCTTGCTGGTCGGCCTGGCCACGTTTCTGGTACACGGTGGCCAGTTCGACGTAGCAGATGTCGGTGGTGCTCAGCGCGGCCTTGCAGATCTTTTCCACGTCGCCCAAGTGCTGGTCGTAGGTGCCCTGGGTGCGGTACAGCAGCACCTGGGCCAGGCCCGCTTCGGGGTTGCCGGCGGCGCGCCACTGGTCGATCTGCTGCTGCGCGTTGACCTTGGGGAAGCTCTGCGGGTAGCTGAGGTAGAGCATGGCCAGCGGAATCAGGGTGTTGCTTTCGCCCTGTTTCGCGGCCTGCTTGAGCAGGGTTTCCGCTTCCTCGCGTTCGGCCTGGGTGCTGTCGGGCTTGGCTACCAGCAGGCGGCCAAGGCGCGCCTGGGCGCGGGGCGAGGTGGCGGCCGCGGCGCGGTAGGTGGCCTCGGCTTCCTTGATTTGCGACGGGTCGCGGGTGGCCACCTTGATATCCGCCAGGCCCACCTGCGCTTCGCTGTAGCCCAGGTCGGCCAGGGCCTTGTAGTTGCGCTCGGCCAATGCCGTGTCGCCACGCTTCAGGGCTTCGTTGGCCAGGCGCTGGTCAGGCAGGCCGGCACAGCCGGCCAGGGTGATGGCAGCAGCAAGGGCACACAGGCCCAGGTTTGCGCGCTTCTTGTAGGGAATCATGCGGTGATCCTCTTACAGCCCACGGGCCACGGCTTTGTCGATCAGCCAGTTCAT
Organism: Pseudomonas putida NBRC 14164; assembly: GCF_000412675.1. Lineage (NCBI taxonomy): Bacteria > Pseudomonadati > Pseudomonadota > Gammaproteobacteria > Pseudomonadales > Pseudomonadaceae > Pseudomonas > Pseudomonas putida. The sequence continues at coordinate 926,065 of NC_021505.1, forward strand.
TGACGGGCCACGGTCGCTGTTGACCGCTGCCGGGCGGCCGGCGAGTTCGGCGGGCATGCCACTGTCAGGCTTGATCTGCACGCGGATGTCGGAGGACAGGTCTTCGCTGTTGAGGCTGGTGCTGCTGACGATCTGGCCGGTGCGCACTTCGTCTTCGCCGGCGACCTGGAAGTTGACCCGGGTACCTGGCTTGACCTCGTCGAACTGGCGGTAGCTGAAGCGCGCCTCGACCATCGGCGTGGTGGTGCGCGGGATCAGCTGGAAGATCGCCTGACCCTTGGCCGCGTACTGGCCATCGTCCACCAGCTGGCGGGCGACCACGCAATCGCAGGGGCTGGTGAGGGTGCCTGACAGCTGCTTGCCGAACAGTTCCTCGATCTTCGCCGGTTCCAGCTGCGCGTCGTCCAGGTTGCCCTTGAGCATGTCCAGCATGCTGGTGGTGAAGCTGGCAAGTGGTGCGCCCTTGGCGATCTGCCCACCGCTTTCGACCAGGCTGCTCACAGTGCCGTCGCGCGGCATGGTGATAGTGGTGGTCGGTACCGCGACCACACCGGCTTCGGCGTGGCTGACGAAGTACATGCCGTACAGCGACTTGGCGACGAAGCCGAACGCCGCAACGCCAACTACGAACACGCCGAGGGTGACGGTAACCGCCTTGAGTCGGCCGAAGGCGCTCAGGCCCGAACCACCGTCCTTCTGCTTGCGTGCCTTGGTGAAGTTGTCGCGCTGCAAGGTGCTGAGCACATCGCCGATGCTGATCAGCTCACCCGACAGGTGGCTGGTGATGATGTGTCGCAGCGTGGCGATGTCGCGTGGTTCAAGGTTCTGGAACTGCGCACCGGTACGGCCATTGTCCGGGTTGTACGAGCGCACCTGGAACTCGATGTCGATCGACAGGCCCAGGTTGTCGACCACGAACTGCAGGCGCCCGCGCAGCACATCGCCCACCGACAGTGGCTGCTTGGTGTGGAAGCTCAGGCCACCGGCGGAAAGGTCGTCGACCTTCACTTCGTGGGTTTGGCGCTGGGCGTCCAGGAAACGCAGCTTGGCGGGAATGCGTACCCGGGCGTGTTGGCGCTGGGCTTCGGACTCATGCACGACATTGACGTTCACGGCGGTATTCATGGTGGTTTGTTCCTGTTAGATCCGATCCGGGTTGGGCTCACACGACCATGAACAGCACAGCAACGAAGATGCTGGCAGCCGAGAAGGTCATGGTCCGCGAGGACCAGGTGTTGAACCATTGTTGAAAGCTGGCGAGGTCACGCTTGAGGGCAGTGGGCTGACGCGTCCAGGACTGCTTGTCGAGGCGGAAGAACACGTAGATCTTCATCAGCGCGCCGATGATCTGGTTGTAATAGAGAATCAGCGGGTAGGCCGGGCCCACGTTGTGGCCGGAGCACAGCAGCATGATGGTGAGGATCAGGCGGGTGATGCCGATCCACAGCAGGTACACCAGCAGGAAGGCCAGGCCGAACTTGAGGCTGGCGATCACCGCCACGGTCAGCCCCAGCAGGCTGGTCCACATCGACACGCGCTGGTCGAACAGCACGATGCTGGTGAACAGCCCCAGACGGCCCAGCCCCAGGCCCAGTGCACGGGAGTTCTGCCGCAGGTTGTTGCCGTACCAGCGGTACATCAGCTTGCGGCTGGCCTTGAAGAAGCTCTTTTCTGGCGGGTGCTCGACCGTGTTGATGGCGGCGTCCGGCACGTAGAAGGTGTCGTAACCCAGGCGCATCAGGCTAAACCAGCTGGATTTGTCGTCACCGGTAAGGAACTTGAAGCGGCCCAGGCGCCAGTGCATCAGCGAATCGCTTTCGACGTCGGCGATGAACTCGGGGTTGGTCACCACGCTTGCGCGGAACATCGACATGCGTCCGGTCATGGTCAGCACGCGCTTGGACAGGGCCATAGAGCACATGTTGATGTGGCGCTGGGCGAAGCGCAGCTTGTGCCACTCGCTCATGATGTAGCCGCCACGTACTTCGCAGAACTCGTTGGTGGTCAGGCCGCCAACGTTGGGGAACAGCTTGAACCACGGCACGGTCTTGCGGACCACGCCATCGGCCAGCACGGTGTCGCCGTCGATCACGGCCACCACGGCGTTCTCGTCCGGCAGCATGCGCGAGATGGCGCGGAAGCCGTAGGCCAGGCCATCGCGCTTGCCGGTACCGGCAATGCGCACGATGTCCAGCTTCACATGGGCCGGCGGGTTGTACTTGGCCCACAGGCTCTTAACCAGCAGTTCATCCGACATTTCCACCAGCGAGCAGACCACGGTGGTGGGGAAGCCGCAGTTGATCGCCTCGCGGATCACCGAGCTGTACACCTGGGCGGTGGTCAGCGCTTCGATGCGGAAGCTGGTCACCATCAGGTAAACGTGCGACGGGTCGGTGGCATCGCCCATTTTCTGCACCTTGCGGCGCAGGTACGGGTATACGCCGTAGAGGAAGATCATGCCGCGGATGAAATGGGTGGCGCCCATGGAATAGCGCCAGATGCCGACTGCGCCGACCAGGAAGATGAAGTGCTTCGACTGCGAGTCGAAGATATCGGCTGGCAGGGCCAGGGCGATCAGCATGAGCAGGCTCATGTAGAGCAGCCACCCGGCGCACTGCAACAGCACGGTCTGGAGCCTTTGCATGTTCAGCATCCGTCGAGAATTCGGGAAAGGGTGGGCGACGCAGGCTGTGAGGCCTGCACCGCCCGGCCGAGGGCTTACCAGCAGATGCCTTCGGTACGGCTGGTGGTGCAGGTCGGTTTGCTCATGAAGCCGACCAGGTCGATCACCTGCTTGCCGGCTGGCGCTTGCTGGGCCAGCGCGCGGAACTGCTCGTCACGGTTGCCGAGGACGATGATGTCGGCGTTGTCGATCACCTGCTGGAAGTCGGCATTGAGCAGCGACGACACGTGCGGGATCTTCGACTCGATGTAGTCCTTGTTGGCGCCGTGTACACGGGCGTACTGGACGTTCTCGTCGTAGATGTCCAGCTGGTAGCCCTTGCCGATCAGACGCTCGGCCAGCTCTACCAGGGGGCTTTCGCGCAGGTCGTCGGTACCGGCCTTGAAGCTCAGGCCGAGGAGGGCGACCTTGCGCTTGTCATGGGCTTCGATCAGCTCGAAGGCGTTCTGCACCTGCGATTCGTTACTGCGCATCAGCGAGTCGAGCAGCGGTGCACGCACGTCGAGGCTGGCGGCACGGTAGGTGAGGGCGCGCACATCCTTTGGCAGGCACGAACCGCCGAAGGCGAAGCCAGGACGCATGTAGTACTGGGACAGGTTCAGCACCGTGTCCTGGCAGACCACGTCCATCACTTCACGCCCATCAACGCCTACCGCCTTGGCGATGTTGCCGATCTCGTTGGCGAAGGTGACCTTGGTGGCGTGCCACACGTTGCAGGTGTACTTGATCATCTCGGCCACTTCGATCGGCTTGCGGATGACCGGGGCGTCGAGTTCTTCGTACAGGGCTTGCAGGATGTCGCCGCTGGCGGTGTCCAGTTCGCCGATGACGGTCATCGGTGGCTGGTCGTAGTCCTTGATCGCGGTGCTTTCACGCAGGAATTCCGGGTTGACTGCGACACCGAAGTCGACGCCGGCTTTTTTGCCCGAGCAGTCTTCGAGGATCGGGATGACCACGTTCTTGACGGTACCCGGCAGCACGGTGCTGCGCACCACGATGGTGTGGCGGCGGGTGGTGTCACGCAGTACGTAGCCGATTTCACGGCACACCGACTCGATGTACTCCAGGCCCAGGTCGCCGTTCTTCTTGCTGGGCGTGCCCACGCAGATCATCGACACGTCGCTGGCACGGATGGCTTCGGCGAAGTCGGTGGTGCCGCGCAGGCGGCCATTGGCGATGCCCTGTTGCAGCAGTGCTTCCAGGCCAGGTTCGACGATGGGCGACTTGCCCTGGTTGATCAGGTCGATCTTGGTGCTGGACACGTCCACACCGATCACTTCATGGCCACGCGCCGTCAGGCAGCCTGCACAGACTGCACCTACATAACCCAAACCAAAGATGCTGATACGCATCGCTATCACCTCATGTGTTTATCACGCCGGCGCCTCCGCAGAGAGCCGGGCTGGGTTGATTAACATCAGTTTTCAGGCGCACGGGTCCATGGCGAATGCACACTTCGCCGAGCGCAGGCAAAATAAATCCGGAGCGCAAAAAGTTATGCACTCAAAGTTGGCAGTAAAAAGCCAGTAATTAAAAAACGTGCCCTGAAATGCAGCCGTCTTTATTGCAATGCGCTACTTGGCGCGTTGCTGTGCTTGTTTTTTCAAGTGGATAAATCCTTTGAAATCAACCACTAGGACGATGTGTAAGGGACGCGTCTCCTGCATGGGACAAGGTTTTCGGGGGATCCCGTGCTACCTGTCGAAGTTACCAGGGCGGGTAGTAGATACCTGCCGTTGTCATCTGTAAGTCATCTCTCACAGCCCGTAGGCAGGAAAATCGTTACGGCACTATGAGCGATCTCCCGCAGGAGAAGTTCCTGAGCGGGTTTCGCCCGAATGAAAGATTTCTAAATATTTATTCAGTTATGGGCAGTTTCAAATTGATAGCACGCGGGTGTTTCACCCCCGTGTATCAAGGGTGAAACTGTTACGAGATATTTTTATGCCAGCATCCGAAAAAATTTTTCAGAATTCGTCAAAAAAGGTATGAACGGTCTTATGGCGTTTGGCGATAAATGTGTGGGTGGTGGTTTTTTGGCGTCGAAATAGTGACATAGTGGCAATTTGCAGCGAGCCCCATTGCAGGGCGGGGGGACGTTTCATGGCAGCAGTCTCTTCGCAGTTAAAGACGCTTCCACAGGTGTGGCGCTGGCCGGTAGCTCATCGCGCATCCTGTGGGAGCGGCTTTAGCCGCGAAGAGGGCGTCACAGGGTCAGTCCGAGGGATGATCCCGCAAAAACACCAGATGGTCCTGCCTGGAGTGCTCGGCACTGTAGTAGTACCCCTGCACGTCGAACTGCTTGAGCTGTTCCGGGTCGCTGATGCGCTGCTGGATGACGAAGCGGCTCATCATGCCGCGGGCTTTCTTGGCGTAGAAGCTGATGATCTTGTACTGGCCGTTCTTCAGGTCCTTGAAGTCGACATTGATCACCCGGGCCTTCAGCGCGCTGCGTTTCACTGCACTGAAGTACTCGTTGCTGGCCAGGTTCAGCAGCACGTCATCGCCTTGTTCGGCCAGGGCCTGGTTCAGCCATTCGCTGATGCGTGTACCCCAGAAGGCATACAGGTCCTTGCCGCGGGCGTTGGCCAGCTTGGTGCCCATTTCCAGGCGGTAGGGCTGCATCAGGTCGAGCGGGCGCAGCAGGCCGTACAGGCCCGAAAGCATGCGCAGGTGGTCTTGCGCGTAGCTGAAGTCGTCCTCGCCCAGGCTCTCTGCGTCAAGGCCGGTGTACACGTCACCCTTGAACGCCAGCAGGGCCTGCTTGGCATTGGCGGGGGTGAAGTCCGGGGTCCAGCTGCCGAAGCGGGCGGCGTTCAGGCCTGCGAGCTTGTCGGACAGGTGCATCAGTTCGCTGATCTGCGCCGGCGACAGTTCGCGCAGTTGCTGGATCAGTTCCTGGGAGTCGTCCAGGTACTGGGGCAGGGTGAAACGCTCGGTTACAGGCTTGGTGTCGTAGTCGAGGGTCTTGGCGGGGGAAATCACCGTCAGCATCGGGTCGGCTCCTGGCATCGTTGGCCACAGATTCTACGGGCCGGGCGGTGCAACTCCAAACTATGGCGACGATAGTCACAGACCATGCCCGGTGCAGGCGCTATAGTTCGCGTTTTGCCGTTACGGAGCCTTCCACCGTGCGCATTGCCTTTGCCTTGCTGGCCGCTCTGCTGAGCCTGGCCGTGCAAGCCGCCCCTTTACCCCAGGTGAGCCTGGACCGCAGCCTGTGGCCCGAGCAACTGAACAGCCCGGCGCTGTTCGATGTCGCCTCGCGGGCCGAGATTCTCTCGTTTGCCCAGGTGCTGCATGAAAGTGAATTGCTGGACGACGCGGCGTTGGCGGCGCGGCTTGGGTTACGACAGATCAACCTGCAGAAGGTACGCCTTGTGCGTGCGCGCATGTGGCAGCGGCTGTGGGAAGGGTATGAACAGGCGCAGCGCAGCTGCGAGCAGGATGCCTCATTCTGCTACCCGGTAACATCAATGGCGGATCTGCGCATGCAATCCGCGACGTTCGCCGCCGATGTCGGCACGTTCTATACAAACTGGATCGAGCCGAGCCACCAGTTCCATGTGCGTTACCTGGACGAACAACTGCGCAAAGCCGCCTTGCTGCCGCAAACCAGCAGCGAGGTGGAGCGCCTTTCTGCGCGTGAGCGTAATGGCGATGAACTGAACGACCGTATGTTCCTGCTGACCTTCGTCGGCGGCCCGGGGCCAGAGGGTGGCAACACCGATTCGCTTGCCGACTACCTGCGCCGGCAGAAGCTTGAAGGCACCTTCTTCGTGTTGGGGAACCGCTTACAGCAACGCCGTGACGCCGGGGCGGCAAATGCCTTGCGCCAGGTCTACCGCGGCCAGTGTGTGGGCATTCAGGGTTGGGAATACCGTTCCCATGCCCAGTGGACGGACTGGCAGGACTCGTTGCGGCGCAGCCAGGCACGGGTGCAGGCCGACCTGCCGGCAGAGTATGTGCCGTTGTTTCGGCCCCCCTACGGGCAGCGTCGTGCCGATGGCGAGGCGTTCATGGCCAGCCAGCAGCTGCGGGTGTCGTTGTGGGATATCGATGCCCTGGACGATGGCGCACTGAGCGCAGAGGCCTCTGCGCAGCGGGTGCTGACCCTGATGCTGCTGTGGCGCAAGGGCGTGATCCAGCTCCATGACAGCCTGCCCAAGGCCCAGCCGGCGGTGGAGTGGTTGCTGCGCAACACTGCCCAGAGTGGCATTGGCTGGGCGGATTGCCGGGAATATGCTTATCGCGAAGAGGGGGTATGACTTCTGAGCGTAGTCCCCTCTGGCTTCGCCGCCAAGGCTTCTTCATCAATCAGAAAAATAAACTTCAAAACACATAAAAATACTTTTTTCGTTCATCGGTTTTGCGGTATGAAGAAACCAGACAGCCGATTCCTGCAGCACAGGTGGCGTCATCCAGGCCCACCTAGCCAGGTTCGCTTCCCGCCCGTAACAACGCGGTGCAGGGGAGACCGGTAGTCACTCTGCGGCGCAACAGACCGCGCCGTGTGGCTTCGACATAAGGTGACCGAGTATGGATGACCAAGGACGCAACCCTTCCTCCAGCAAGCCAATCCTGTATGTGCTCGATACCAACGTCCTGATTCACGACCCCAACGCGTTACTGAACTTCGAGGAGCACCATGTCGCCATCCCGATGACGGTGCTGGAGGAACTCGACAAGCTCAAGACCGGCAAACAGACCATCGCCGCCGAATGCCGCCAGGCCATCCGCCTGATCGACCAGACCCTGGGCGACGCCTCGCCCAACGATGTCGAGCAGGGGGTGCCGATCCAGCGCAACAAGAGCGGGCCCAAAGGCTTCCTGTCCATCCTGATGACCCCGCGCAACGAGCCGAACAAGCTGCTGCCGGAAAACCTCAACGACAACATCATCATCAACCAGCTACTTGAAGTACGGGCGCGGCGCACCGACCTGGACGTGGTGCTGGTTACCAAAGACATCAACATGCGCTTGAAAGCGCGCGCCTGTGGCATTGCGGCCGAGGACTACAGCACCGACCAGCTGGTGGATGACGTGTCCTTGCTGTCCAAGGGCTACCACTCGGTCACCGGCTCGTTCTGGGACCGGGTCAGCAAGGTCGATACCCGTCAGGAGCGCGGCCGCACCTGGCATCGGGTGCAGATGATCGACAACCTGCCTGCGGTTCACATCAACGAGTTCATCATCGACGAACAGGGCTTCGTCGGCTGGATCAAGGGTATCCGCAACGATGAACTGCTGCTGCTCGACCTGCACCAGGAACCATTGCTGCACCAGGAGGCCTGGGGGCTGAAGCCACGCGATATCCACCAGAGCCTGGCGCTGTTCGCGTTGCTCGATCCGGATATCCACCTGGTCAACCTGACTGGCGCGGCCGGTTCCGGCAAGACCATCCTGGCCCTGGCCGCGGCCATCGAGCAGACCATGGTCAGCAAGCGCTACCGGCGCATCATCGCCACCCGCAGCGTGCAGGGGCTGGACCAGGAAATCGGCTTCCTGCCGGGCACCGAGGCCGAGAAGATGGAGCCTTGGCTGGGCGCCATCACCGACAACCTCGAAGCCTTGCACATGGATGACGAAAGCACCCATGGCAGCGTCGAGTACATCCTTGAGCGCGTGCCGTTGCAGTTCAAGTCGCTGAACTACATCCGAGGCCGTAGCTTCCAGCAAAGCCTGATCCTGATCGACGAGTGCCAGAACCTGACGCCGCACCAGATGAAAACCATCATCACCCGTGCCGGCTCCGGTTCCAAGGTGGTCTGCCTGGGCAACCTGGCGCAGATCGACACCCCCTACCTGTCCGCGACCAGCTCGGGCCTGACCTACCTGACCGAGCGCTTCAAGGACTTCCCCCATGGCGTGCACATCACCCTGCAGGGCGTGCCACGCTCGGTGCTGGCCGAGTACGCCGAGTCGCATCTGTAACCTTCACTGCCGGGCGGTTCGCCGCCCGGCCTTCCCTTGTAGGAGCAGCCTTGTGCTGCGAAGAGGCCATTACAGGCATAGCTATTTTCCAGTCATGCCGGCCCTTTCGCATCACAAGGCTGCTCCTGCAGGTGATGTGCATGCCTCATACCTCTGCTCAAACCTGACCCACAGGTTTACACTGGCTGTTCCCTTCACAGGAGCAGAGCAGTGCTGACACATCTTGATTCCCAGGGGCGGGCCAACATGGTCGACGTCACTGAAAAGGCCGTGACCGAGCGTGAGGCCATCGCCGAGGCGCGAGTGCGCATGTTGCCGCAGACCCTGCAGATGATCGTCGACGGCGAACATCCCAAGGGCGACGTGTTCGCCGTGGCACGCATTGCCGGGATCCAGGCGGCGAAGAAGACCAGCGACCTGATCCCGCTTTGCCACCCGCTGATGCTGACCAGCGTCAAGGTCGAGCTCAGCGCCGAGGGCGAGGACGCCGTGCGTATTGTCGCCCGTTGCAAGCTGGCCGGGCAGACCGGCGTGGAGATGGAAGCACTGACCGCTGCCAGCGTTGCCGCGCTGACGATCTACGACATGTGCAAGGCTGTGGACAAGGGCATGGTCATCGAACAGGTGCGCCTGCTGGAAAAGCTCGGCGGCAAGAGTGGCCACTACAAGGTGCAGGCATGATGAAGGTCAAGGTGATGTACTTCGCCCGCTACCGCGAACTGCTGGGTGTGGATGGCGAGCATGTAGAAGGCACGTTCAAGGTGCTGGACGATGTGCGCCAGGCCCTGGTGGGCAAGGGTGGGCACTATGCGCTGCTGGCTGAGCAGAACCTGATGTGCGCGCGCAACGAAGAGCTGTGCAAGCTTGATGAGCCACTGGCGGAGGGTGATGAAGTGGCGTTCTTCCCGCCGGTGACTGGAGGCTGACCATGCCAGTGCGAGTGCAGCAAGGCGCGTTCGACCCGGGCGCCGAGGTGAATGCCATGCATGCGGCCAATGTTGGCGTGGGCGCGGTGGTTGCTTTTGTCGGCTATGTGCGGGATTTCAACGATGGCCGTGAAGTAGCGGGGATGTTCCTTGAACACTACCCGGGCATGACCGAAAAGGCGCTGGCCAAGATCGTGGTCGAGGCCGAGCAGCGCTGGCCGTTGCTCAAGGTGGAGGTGCTGCACCGCATCGGGGCGCTGGAGCCGGGCGAACCGATCGTGTTTGTCGGTGTGGCCAGTGCCCATCGGCAGGCGGCGTTCGATGCCTGCAACTTCATCATGGACTACCTGAAGACCCGGGCGCCGTTCTGGAAGAAGGAGAATACCGAGGAAGGGCCGCGGTGGGTTGAAGGCAAGCAGAGTGACCAGGATGCGGCGGGGCGCTGGTAAATGAGGGTTTGATGGCCGGGGCTTCGCCCCGGTTCGCGGGTGAACCCGCTCCCACAGCTAATCCGCAGCTACTGAAGCCTTGCAGTACCTGTGGGAGCCGGCTTGCCGGCGATTGGGCTGCAAAGCAGCCCCAGCGTCAGTGGTGTTTGCGCGGCACCGGCTTCAACAGCTCGTCCGGTGGCATTTCGCACTTGATCTTGCGCCCCAGCAGCTCTTCGATCGCTGGTAGCTGATACGAGTCATCCTCCCCGGCAAAACTGATCGACACGCCGCTTGCCCCCGCCCGGCCGGTACGGCCAATGCGGTGCACGTAGTCGTCCGGGTCTTCCGGCAGGGTGAAGTTGATCACGTGGCTGATGCCATCGATATGGATGCCACGCCCGGCCACGTCGGTGGCCACCAGCACGGTGATGCGCCCTTCGCGGAAGTTTTCCAGGGTGCGGATGCGCTTGTGCTGCGGCACGTCGCCCGACAGCTGGGCGGCATTGATGCCGTCGCGCACCAGTTTTTCCTCGATGCGCCGCACTTCATCCTTGCGGTTGGCAAACACCATCACCCGTTCCCAGTTGTTCTGGGTTACCAGGTTGTACAGCAGCTTGTACTTGTCGCTGCCAGCCACCGCATACACGTGCTGCTCGACCGTTTCGCTGGCCACGTTTTCCGGTTCGATCTCGACGATGGCCGGGTTGGTGGTCCATTGCTTCGCCAGGTTCATCACGTCGTCGGTGAAGGTGGCGGAGAACAGCAGGGTCTGGCGCTCGCTTTTTGGTGGTGTCTGGCGAATGATCTGGCGCACCTGGGGGATGAAACCCATGTCGAGCATGCGGTCGGCTTCGTCCAGCACCATCACCTCGACCATGTCCAGGTGCACCTCGCCGCGCTGGTTGAAGTCCAGCAGGCGGCCTGGGGTGGCTACGAGGATATCGCAGTGGCGTGCTTCAAGGGCCTTCAGCTGCTTGTCGAAGTCCATGCCGCCGACAAAGCTCATGACGTTCAGTCCGGTGTACTTGGTCAGCGCAGCGGCGTCCTTGGCAATCTGCACCACCAGCTCCCGGGTAGGCGCGATGATCAGCGCACGCGGTTCGCCCATGTAGCGTTCCTTGGGCGGTGGCGTCTGCTGCAGCTGGGAAATGATCGAAATCAAAAACGCAGCAGTCTTGCCGGTACCGGTCTGTGCGCGGCCGATGGCGTCCTGGCCACGCAGGGTATAACCCAGCACCTGCGCCTGGATCGGCGTGCAGTACGGGAAGCCCAGGTCGTGGATGGCGTGCATCAGCTCGTTGGACAGTTTGAAGTCGTGGAAGCGGGTCTTGCCTTCCTGCGGCTCGACCACGAAGTCTTCCGGCTTCCACAGGCTGGCCTGCGGCTTGGGCTTGCGCTCGCGACGCGGTTTGTCCTTGGCCGCTTTGTCGGCAAGTGGCATAGCGGTAGCGGTTGCGGGTTGTTCAGCCTCGGGGGCGGTGTTGGCGCGCGGTACGGCCGGTTTTGCTGCGGGCCGGGCCTCGCTGGCGGGTGCGCGCGCAGGCGGCGTCACGCTGGCAGCAGGAGCGACGGCCTGTGGCGCGGCGTCTCCCTTGCCGAATATTTTCTTGAGTGCTTTGAGCACGATCGTCTCATCAACTGATTAAGGAATGTACGCCGGGCAGTGTAATGCAAGATCCGGGCGCGGCGTAGGGGAATACTCCCACAACTACAAGAGAGCCAGCCTATTGCAGCTGCTCGCTGAGCCAGTTGTGGATGTCGTTCAGTTCTTCGACCACCACTTCGTGTTCCATCGGGTATTCGTACCAGCGGGCGGCGACGCCCCAGGTGTTCAAGTACTCAAAGGCGGTGCGCCCCATGGACGGGATCACCACCGGGTCATGCACACCATGCAGGCACAGGGCCGGGGTGCGCTGCTGGCAGGCAGTCAACTGGTGCTGGTCGTTGAAGGTGGGGGCGTAGGTGGACAGGGCGATCACCCCACCCAGTGCTTCTTGCCACTTTATATAGGCAGTGTGCAGCACCACCGCGCCACCCTGGGAGAAGCCAGCCAGGAAGATCCGCGACAGGTTGATGCCTTTGGCCTGCTCGGCCTTGATCAAGGCAACCACTTGCTCGGCCGACGCTTCCAGCTGCGCTTCGTCAATGGCGCGGGCCGGGGTCATGGCCTTGATGTCATACCAGCTGGGCATGGCATACCCGCCATTTATGGTGACTGGACGGGTCGGGGCCTGGGGCATGATGAACCGGGTGCTGAGCAGGCGCTCCTGCATGAATTCGGCCACAGGTAGGAAGTCGTAACGGTCGGCCCCCAGACCGTGCAACCAGATCACACAGGCGTCAGCGGTTTTCTGTGGTTCGAGAATCAGCGGGTTGGTCATGACTGCTCCGAAAGTGTGCGGGTCTTGTTATGGCGTGCGTGAAAAGAAGGCGCTGGAAATGATTGTCGGAAAAAGAATGTCGCAACGATACAACTTTCCCTACTTGACGAGCGCTTAAACGCTACAGCCACAGAATCTGGTACGCGCTTTGCAATTCAATCTGTGATGCAAAGGGCAGGCCGAGACGGTAACACCCTTTGTACGCGAAGGCTGTCACAGAACAGTCCATTGCGCCAATTGACCCAATAACAAGCCAATACGGGTCGGATACGCCTCAAAAGGGTGCGGTGCAATTCCGGCTCGACACAACAAGAGCGATTTGGAGGTTGTGAATGAAGATGTTGAAAACCACCCTGGCAGTCCTGACCGCTGCCGCCGCACTGGGCGCCGTGAGCAATGCCCAGGCCGGCGCCACCTATGATGCGGTCAAGAAGAAGGGCTTCGTCCAGTGTGGCGTGAGCGACGGTCTTCCGGGCTTCTCGGTACCTGATGCGCAGGGCAAGATCGTCGGTATCGACGCCGATGTCTGCCGCGCCGTGGCCGCCGCCGTGTTCGGCGATGCGACCAAGGTCAAGTTCAGCCAGCTCAACGCCAAGGAACGCTTCACCGCCCTGCAGTCGGGCGAGGTCGACGTGCTGTCGCGCAACACCACCTGGACCAGCTCGCGCGATGCCGGCATGGGCCTGGTGTTCGCCGGGGTCACCTACTACGACGGTGTAGGCTTCCTGGTCAACAAGAAGCTGGGTGTCTCCAGTGCCAAGGAGCTCGATGGTGCGACCATCTGTATCCAGGCCGGTACCACCACCGAGCTGAACGTGTCGGACTTCTTCCGCGCCAATAACCTCAAGTACACCCCGATCACCTTCGACACCTCGGACGAAAGCGCCAAGTCGCTGGAGTCGGGCCGTTGCGACGTGCTGACCTCGGACAAGTCGCAGCTGTTCGCCCAGCGTTCCAAGCTGGCCGCGCCGACCGACTACGTGGTACTGCCGGAAACCATCTCCAAGGAGCCCCTGGGCCCGGTGGTGCGTAAAGGCGACGAGGAGTGGTTCAGCATCGTCAAGTGGACCCTGTTCGCCATGCTCAACGCCGAAGAGGCGGGCGTCACCTCGAAGAATGTCGAGGCCGAAGCCAAAGGCACCAAAAACCCGGACGTCGCCCGCCTGCTGGGTGCGGATGGTGAGTACGGCAAGGACCTCAAGCTGCCCAAAGACTGGGTAGTCCAGATCGTCAAGCAGGTCGGCAACTACGGCGAAGTGTTCGAGAAGAACCTGGGCCAGAGCACCGACCTGAAGATCGACCGTGGCATGAACGCCCTGTGGAACAACGGCGGCATCCAGTACGCGCCACCTGTGCGCTGATGGTTGCACCCTGCGGCGGCATCCCGCCGCCGCAGGCTGTTCGAATCCCTACTGTCCGGGGCACTTCATGCAAAATCAAATCGGCGCACCCAAGGGCTTGTCCCTTAACGATCCGCGTGTGCGCGCGTGGCTGTTCCAGATCCTCACGATCGTCTTCGTGGTCGGCCTGGGCTGGTACCTGTTCCACAACACACAAACCAACCTGCAACACCGGGGTATCACCTCAGGCTTCGACTTCCTCGACCGCAGTGCAGGCTTCGGCATCGCCCAGCACCTGATCCCCTATGTGGAATCCGACAGCTATGCGCGGGTGTTCGTCATCGGCCTGCTCAATACCCTGCTGGTGACCTTCATCGGCGTCATCCTGGCGACCATTCTGGGCTTCATCATCGGTGTGGCTCGCCTGTCACCGAACTGGATGATCAACAAACTGGCGACCGTGTATGTGGAAACCTTCCGCAACATCCCGCCGTTGCTGCAGATCCTGTTCTGGTACTTCGCCGTGTTCCTGACCCTGCCGGGACCGCGGGGCAGCATCAACATCGACGATATGTTCTTCATCAGCAACCGTGGCCTGAACATGCCTGGCGCATCCATGGCCGATGGCTTCTGGCCGTTCATCATTGCCCTGGTGGTGGCCATTGTCGCCATTGTCGTGATGGTGCGCCTGGCCAACAAGCGCTTCGACGAGACTGGCGTGCCGTTCCACAAGTTCTGGGTGGGGCTGGCCCTGCTGCTGGTCATCCCGGGCCTGAGTGTGCTGTTGTTCGGCAGCCCGGTCAGCTGGGAAGTGCCGCAGCTCAAGGGCTTCAACTTCGTCGGTGGCTGGGTGCTGATCCCCGAGCTGTTGGCGCTGACCTTGGCGCTGACTATCTATACGGCAGCCTTCATTGCTGAAATCGTGCGTTCCGGCATCCGTTCGGTCAGCCATGGCCAGACCGAAGCCGCGCGGTCGCTGGGCCTGCGCGAGGGCCCGACCCTGCGCAAGGTGATCATTCCCCAGGCACTGCGGGTGATCATTCCGCCGCTGACCAGCCAGTACCTGAACCTGGCGAAGAACTCGTCGCTGGCGGCCGGTATCGGTTACCCGGAGATGGTCTCGCTGTTTGCCGGCACCGTGCTCAATCAGACCGGCCAGGCCATCGAGGTGATTGCGATCACCATGAGTGTCTATCTCGCCATCAGCATCAGCATTTCGCTGCTGATGAACTGGTACAACAAGCGCATAGCGCTGATCGAGCGGTGAGGATACGCCCGTGAATGCCCATGTTTTCAAACCCGATATGCCGCCACCGGTGAAAACCGTCGGCGTGCTCGCATGGATGCGTGCCAATCTGTTCTCCAGCTGGCTCAACACGCTGTTGACCCTGCTCGCCATCTACCTGGTATGGCTGATCGTGCCACCGCTGCTGCAGTGGGCGTTGATCGACGCCAACTGGGTCGGCACCACCCGCGCCGACTGCACCAAGGAGGGCGCCTGCTGGGTGTTCGTGCAGCAGCGCTTTGGCCAGTTCATGTACGGCTACTACCCGGCCGAGCTGCGCTGGCGCGTGGACCTGACGGTGTGGCTTGCCGTCATCGGCGCTGCGCCGCTGTTCATCAAGCGCTTCCCGCGCAAGGCGTTCTACGGCCTGGGCTTCCTGGTGCTGTACCCGATACTGGCCTACACCCTGCTGCACGGAGGGTACCTGGGCCTGGAAAGCGTACCGACCAGCCAGTGGGGCGGGCTGATGCTGACCCTGGTGATCGCCACCGTGGGTATTGTCGGCGCCTTGCCGCTGGGCATCCTGCTGGCCCTGGGCCGGCGTTCGAGGATGCCGGCCGTGAAGGTGGTGTGCGTGACCTTCATCGAGTTCTGGCGCGGCGTGCCGTTGATTACCGTGCTGTTCATGTCGTCGGTGATGCTGCCGTTGTTCCTGCCCGAAGGCATGAGCTTCGACAAGCTGCTGCGGGCAATGATCGGCGTGATCCTGTTCCAGTCGGCGTACATCGCCGAGGTGGTGCGCGGTGGTCTGCAGGCCATCCCCAAGGGCCAGTACGAAGCCGCTGCGGCAATGGGCCTGGGCTACTGGCGCTCGATGGGCCTGGTGATTCTGCCGCAGGCGCTCAAGCTGGTGATCCCCGGCATCGTCAACACCTTCATTGCCCTGTTCAAGGACACCAGCCTGGTGATCATCATCGGCCTGTTCGACCTGCTGAACAGCGTCAAGCAAGCCGCCGCCGACCCGGCCTGGCTGGGCATGGCTACCGAGGGCTATGTGTTCGCCGCCCTGGTGTTCTGGATTTTCTGTTTCGGTATGTCCCGCTACTCCATGCACCTGGAGCGCAAGCTGGACACTGGCCACAAGCGTTAGGAGTTTCGAAATGAGTGAAGCGATCAAGCAGCCTGCCGGCCCCGAAGGCATCATCCAGATGCAGGGTGTGAACAAGTGGTACGGCCAGTTCCATGTGCTCAAGGACATCAACCTGAACGTGCGCCAGGGCGAGCGCATCGTGCTGTGCGGGCCGTCCGGCTCGGGCAAGTCCACCACCATCCGTTGCCTCAACCGCCTGGAAGAGCACCAGCAGGGGCGCATCGTGGTCGATGGCGTCGAGCTGACCAACGACCTCAAGCAGATCGAGGCCATCCGCCGCGAAGTGGGCATGGTGTTCCAGCACTTCAACCTGTTCCCGCACCTGAGCATTCTGGAAAACTGCACCCTGGCGCCCATGTGGGTGCGCAAGATGCCGCGGCGCAAGGCCGAGGAAATTGCCATGCATTATCTGGAGCGTGTGCGTATTCCCGAGCAGGCACACAAGTACCCGGGGCAGTTGTCGGGTGGCCAGCAGCAGCGTGTGGCCATTGCCCGTGCGTTGTGCATGAAGCCGAAGATCATGCTGTTCGACGAGCCGACGTCGGCGCTGGACCCGGAAATGGTCAAGGAAGTGCTCGATACCATGGTGGGCCTGGCCGAAGACGGCATGACCATGCTCTGCGTGACCCACGAGATGGGCTTTGCCCGCACCGTGGCGAACCGGGTGATCTTCATGGACAAGGGGGAGATCGTGGAGCAGGCGGCGCCGGATGACTTCTTCGACCGGCCGCGCAGTGACCGGACCAGGTTGTTCCTGAGCCAGATCCTGCATTGATGCTGTTTGGGCTGCGCGGCAGCCCTTCGCGGGCACGCCCGCTCCCACAGGTTTAGCGCTGGCTTTGGAGCCTGCGTAATTCCTGTGGGAGCGGGCGTGCCCGCGAAGGGCCGCAACGCGGCCCTGGGTTTATTTCTCTTCCTGGCTGGCAGCCGGCGCCGGTGGCGGCCGCAGCCCCACCTCGGCAATCAGCTTCAGCTGCTGCCCATTGCGCATCACCTCGATGGTGATCTTGTCGGTGGGCTTGATCCGCGCCACCTGGTTCATCGACTTGCGCCCGTCACCGGCCGGTTCGCCGTTGATGCTCAGGATCACGTCACCCAGTTGCAACCCGGCCTTGGCCGCCGGCCCTTCGCGGAAGATACCGGCCACCACGATACCCGGGCGGTCCTTCATGCCGAACGATTCGGCCAGTTCCTGGCTCAGCGGCTGCACCTCGATGCCCAGCCAGCCACGGATCACCTGGCCGTGCTCGACGATCGACTTCATCACCTCCAGTGCCAGCTTCACCGGTATGGCGAAGCCGATGCCCTGCGAACCGCCGGACTTGGAGAAGATCGCGGTGTTGATGCCGACCAGGTTGCCACTGGCATCGACCAGTGCGCCGCCCGAGTTGCCGGGGTTGATCGCTGCGTCGGTCTGGATGAAGTCTTCGTAGTTGTTGAGGCCCAGCTGGTTACGGCCGGTAGCGCTGATGATACCCATGGTCACGGTCTGGCCGACACCGAACGGGTTGCCGATGGCCAGTGACACGTCGCCAATGTGAATGGTGTCGGAACGGCCGATGGTGATCGCCGGCAGGTTCTTCAGGTCGATCTTCAGCACCGCCAGGTCGGTTTCCGGGTCGCTGCCGATCACGCGGGCCAGGGTTTCGCGGCCATCTTTCAGGGCCACGACGATCTGGTCGGCGCCGCTGGTGACATGGTTGTTGGTCAGCAGGTAGCCCTCGGGGCTCATGATCACCGCCGAGCCCAGGCTCGATTCCCAACGGCGTTGCTTGGGCAGGTTGTCGCCGAAGAAACGGCGGAACTGCGGGTCTTCGAACAGCGGATGGGCGCTTTTGTTCACCACTTTGGTGGTGTACAGGTTGACCACGGCGGGGGCGGCCAGTGTCACGGCGTCGGCATACGACACCGGGCCCTGCATGATCCGCGTGGTCTGCGGTGCCTGTTGCAGGTTGACGTCCTGGCTGGGCAGGCCGACCCATTCCGGGAAACGCTGGATGATCAGCATGGCGATCAGTACGCCGGTAAGCAGGGGCCAGCCAAAGTAACGCAAAGCCTTGAACATGAACGAATCCTGGAAAGAGCGAGGGCCAGTGGCCGCGCAGTGGGGCATGAGCGCGCGGGATCATACACCGGTTCCCCCAGTGCCGGCGACGGCCCATAATGGCCGGCATTATACGGGCGTTCCATTGGTGTTGTGCCCGAGAAAAGCGCAGTTTTCGAGGAGATTTTCATGGCCGTCGCTCTAAACATCCTGGTCGAGGAAGCCGAGCATTACCTGGGCAGCGCGAAGATCCAGGATTATTGCCCCAATGGCCTGCAAGTGGAGGGCCGGCCGCAGGTCAGCCGTATCGTCAGCGGCGTTACTGCCAGCCAGGCGTTGCTGGATGCTGCGGTCGAGGCCCAGGCCGACCTGGTGCTGGTGCACCATGGTTACTTCTGGAAGGGTGAGAACCCGTGCATTACCGGTATCCGCCAGCGTCGCCTGAAAACCTTGCTGAACAACGACATCAGCCTGCTGGCGTTTCACCTGCCGCTGGATGTGCACCCGGAGGTGGGCAACAACGTGCAGTTGGCGCGGCAACTGGACATCACCGTCGAAGGCCCGCTGGACCCGGAGAACCCCAAGGTGGTGGGGTTGGTCGGCTCACTGGCCGAACCGGTGACTGCGCGCGATTTTGCCCGGCGGGTTCAGGAAGTGCTGGGGCGTGAACCGTTGCTGGTGGACGGCGAGCAGATGATCCGCAGGGTCGGCTGGTGCACCGGTGGCGGGCAGGGTTACATCGAGACGGCGATTGCCGCCGGGGTGGACCTGTACCTGACCGGCGAGGCGTCGGAGCAGACCTACCACAGCGCGCGCGAGAATGGCGTCAGCTTCATTGCTGCCGGGCATCATGCCACCGAGCGTTACGGCGTGCAGGCGCTGGGCGATTACCTGGCGCGGCGGTTTGCCGTTGAGCACCTGTTCATCGATTGCCCCAATCCCATCTGATATCAGCGTTGCCCGCGAAAGGGCCGGGCCTGGCAGCCCAAACCCGCAGTCATATCGTTAGACCTTTTCGATCTAGCCCGCCTCCTAAATAGAAGCAGCCGCTGTGATAAAGTGGCTCGCTCGAACACGGCCCGCAGGCCGTCCATAAGATCGTTTTTCGTGAGTAGCCATGGTCGACAAACTGACGCACTTGAAACAGCTGGAGGCGGAAAGCATCCACATTATCCGCGAGGTGGCCGCCGAGTTCGACAACCCGGTGATGCTGTACTCGATCGGCAAGGATTCCGCCGTGATGCTGCACCTGGCGCGCAAGGCCTTCTTCCCGGGCAAACTGCCGTTCCCGGTGATGCACGTCGACACCCAGTGGAAATTCCAGGAGATGTACAGCTTCCGCGACAAGATGGTCGAGGAAATGGGCCTGGAACTGATCACCCACGTCAACCCTGAGGGTGTGGCGCAGGGCATCAACCCGTTCACCCATGGCAGCTCCAAGCACACCGACATCATGAAGACCCAGGGCCTGAAGCAGGCACTGGACAAGCATGGTTTCGACGCCGCCTTCGGTGGCGCGCGCCGCGACGAAGAGAAGTCGCGGGCCAAAGAGCGTGTGTACTCGTTCCGCGACAGCAAGCACCGCTGGGACCCGAAAAACCAGCGCCCCGAGCTCTGGAACGTTTACAACGGCAAGGTCAACAAGGGCGAGTCGATCCGCGTCTTCCCGCTGTCGAACTGGACCGAGCTGGACATCTGGCAGTACATCTACCTTGAAGGCATCCCGATCGTGCCGCTGTACTTCGCCGCCGAGCGGGAAGTCATCGAGAAGAACGGCACCCTGATCATGATCGACGACGAGCGCATCCTCGAGCACCTTTCCGAGGAAGAGAAGGCCCGTATCGTCAAGAAGAAGGTGCGTTTCCGTACCCTCGGTTGCTACCCGTTGACGGGTGCTGTCGAGTCGGAAGCAGAAACGCTGACCGACATCATTCAGGAAATGCTCCTGACGCGCACTTCCGAGCGCCAGGGCCGGGTCATCGACCACGATGGCGCCGGTTCCATGGAAGACAAAAAACGTCAGGGCTACTTCTAATTTTCAGGGTTACTCCATGTCGCACCAATCCGATTTGATCAGCGAAGACATCCTCGCTTATCTGGCTCAGCACGAGCGCAAAGAACTGCTGCGTTTCCTCACCTGTGGCAACGTGGATGACGGCAAGAGCACCCTGATCGGGCGCCTGCTGCACGATTCGAAGATGATCTACGAGGACCACCTCGAAGCCATCACCCGTGATTCGAAGAAAGTCGGCACCACCGGCGAAGAAATCGACCTGGCATTGCTGGTCGACGGCCTTCAGGCCGAGCGTGAGCAGGGCATCACCATCGATGTCGCCTACCGCTACTTCTCCACCGCCAAGCGCAAGTTCATCATCGCCGACACCCCGGGCCACGAGCAGTACACCCGCAACATGGCCACCGGTGCGTCCACCTGCGACCTGGCGATCATCCTGGTCGATGCCCGCTATGGCGTGCAGACCCAGACCCGTCGCCACAGCTACATTGCCTCGCTGCTGGGCATCAAGCACATCGTGGTCGCGGTCAACAAGATGGACCTCAAGGGCTTCGATGAGGGCGTGTTCGAGTCGATCAAGGCCGACTACCTGCAGTTCGCCGAGGCCATCAACCTGACCCCGAGCAGCCTGCAGTTCGTGCCAATGTCGGCGCTCAAGGGCGACAACGTGGTCAACCACAGCGAGCGCTCGCCGTGGTACACCGGCCCGACGCTGATGGAAATCCTCGAAACCGTCGAGGTTGCGGCCGACCGCAACTTCACCGACCTGCGCTTCCCGGTGCAGTACGTGAACCGCCCGAACCTGAACTTCCGCGGCTTCGCCGGCACCATTGCCAGTGGCGTAGTGCACAAGGGTGATGAAATCGTCGTGCTGCCGTCGGGCAAGAGCAGCCGCGTCAAGTCCATCGTCACCTACGAAGGTGAACTGGAAAACGCCGGCCCAGGCCAGGCCGTGACCCTGACCATGGAAGACGAGATCGACATCTCCCGTGGCGACCTGCTGGTACATGCCGACAACGTACCGCCGGTGACCGACCAGTTCGATGCCATGCTGGTGTGGATGGCCGAAGAGCCAATGCTCCCGGGCAAGAAGTACGACATCAAGCGCGCCACCAGCTACGTGCCGGGCTCGATTGCCAGCATCACCCACAAGGTCGATGTGAACACCCTGGAGCAGGGTGCTGCCAGCGCACTGCAACTGAACGAGATCGGCCGCGTGAAGGTTGCGCTGGACGCCTCGATCGCCCTGGACGGCTACGACAGCAACCGCACCACCGGTGCGTTCATCGTGATCGACCGCCTGACCAACGGCACCGTCGGCGCCGGCATGATCATCGCTCCGCCTGTTCTGCCACACGGCAGCACCGGCCAGCATGGCAAGCAGGCCCACGTGTCTACCGAAGAGCGCGCCCTGCGCTTCGGCCAGCAGCCGGCCACCGTGCTGTTCAGCGGCCTGTCCGGCGCTGGCAAGAGCACCTTGGCCTATGCCGTGGAGCGCAAGCTGTTCGACATGGGCCGTGCGGTATACGTGCTCGACGGCCAGAACCTGCGCCACGACCTGAACAAGGGCTTGCCGCAAGACCGCGCCGGTCGCACCGAAAACTGGCGCCGCGCCGCCCATGTGGCGCGCCAGTTCAACGAAGCCGGCCTGCTGACCCTGGCTGCGTTCGTGGCCCCGGATGCCGAAGGCCGCGAACAGGCCAAGGCCCTGATCGGCAAAGAGCGCCTGGTGACCGTTTACGTCCAGGCCTCGCCGCTGGCTTGCCGCGAGCGCGACCCGCAAGGCCTGTACGCTGCCGGTGGCGAAAACATCCCGGGTGAAAGCTTCCCGTTCGATGTGCCGCTGGATGCAGACCTTGTGATCGACACCCAGGCCACTAGCGTGGACGAAGGTGTGAAACTGGTGCTGGACGTACTGCGCCAGCGTGGCGCTATCTAAGCGCTGGCCAGCAGGAAAAACCCCGCTTCGGCGGGGTTTTTTATTTCTCGCTCCCGCAGGTGCTGCGTATCCGGTTCAGATATGTTTTTCCGACACCGGAATCACCCGCCGCTCCTTCACCGCCTTGTAGGAAAAACTCGAATAGATCTCCTTCACCCCCGGCAACCGCTGCAGCACTTCGCGGGTGAACTCCCCGAACGACTCCAGGTCCCGGGCCAGGATCTCCAGCAAAAAATCATAGCGCCCGGAGATGTTGTGGCAGGCGACGATTTCGGGGATTTCCATAAGCCGCTGCTCAAACGCCAGCGCCATGTCCTTGGTGTGCGAGTCCATCATGATGCTGACGAATGCGGTCACGCCGAACCCCAGCGACTTGGGCGAGAGGATGGCCTGGTAGCCAGTGATATAGCCGTTGTCTTCCAGCAGCTTGACCCGGCGCCAGCAGGGCGAGGTGGTCAATGCCACCTGGTCGGCAAGTTCGGCGACGGTTAGGCGGGCGTTGTCCTGCAAGGCGGCGAGCAGGGCGCGGTCGGTGCGGTCGAGGCTTGAAGGCATGTTTTGCCCTCCTGGTCCGTTAATTATTGTTTTTGTTCCAGCAAGCACGCAGATGCGTGGGCAATTTTGGAAAAAATCGGGCAGCTCGGTGGCATAAGCTTATAACAAACCACAAGAGGCTGTTGCCATGCGCGACTCCCATAACAACACCGGTTTTTCCACACGGGCCATTCACCACGGCTACGACCCGCTTTCCCACGGTGGTGCCTTGGTGCCACCGGTGTACCAGACCGCGACCTATGCCTTCCCGACTGTCGAATACGGCGCTGCGTGCTTCGCCGGGGAGGAGGCGGGGCACTTCTACAGCCGCATCTCCAACCCCACCCTGGCCTTGCTCGAGCAACGCATGGCCTCGTTGGAGGGTGGTGAGGCGGGATTGGCGCTGGCGTCGGGGATGGGAGCCATTACTTCGACCCTCTGGACCCTGCTGCGGCCTGGTGATGAGCTGATCGTGGGGCGCACCTTGTATGGCTGCACCTTTGCGTTCCTGCACCATGGCATTGGCGAGTTCGGGGTCAAGATCCACCATGTCGACCTTAACGATGCCAAGGCCCTGAAAGCGGCGATCAACAGCAAAACGCGGATGATCTACTTCGAAACACCGGCCAACCCCAACATGCAACTGGTGGATATAGCGGCGGTCGTCGAGGCAGTGCGGGGGAGTGATGTGCTTGTGGTGGTCGACAACACCTACTGCACGCCCTACCTGCAGCGGCCACTGGAACTGGGGGCAGACCTGGTGGTGCATTCGGCGACCAAGTACCTCAGTGGCCATGGCGACATCACTGCGGGCCTGGTGGTGGGGCGCAAGGCTTTGGTCGACCGCATTCGGCTGGAAGGGCTGAAAGACATGACCGGGGCAGCCTTGTCACCGCATGACGCTGCGTTGTTGATGCGCGGCATCAAGACCCTGGCGCTGCGCATGGACCGGCATTGCGCCAACGCCCTGGAGGTCGCGCAGTTCCTGGCCGGGCAGCCCCAGGTGGAGCTGATCCACTACCCGGGCTTGCCGTCGTTTGCCCAGTACGAACTGGCACAGCGGCAGATGCGTTTGCCGGGCGGGATGATTGCCTTTGAGCTCAAGGGCGGTATCGAGGCCGGGCGGCGCTTCATGAATGCCCTGCAGCTTTTTGCCCGTGCGGTGAGCCTGGGGGATGCCGAGTCGCTGGCACAGCACCCGGCGAGCATGACGCACTCCAGTTACACGCCACAAGAGCGGGCGCATCACGGGATATCAGAGGGGCTGGTGAGGTTGTCAGTGGGGCTGGAGGATGTGGAGGACCTGCTGGCAGATATCGAGGTGGCGTTGGAGGCGTGTGCATGAACTTGCCTTGCAGGATCGGGAACACTTGCCCAATGCCTCACGGGATCAGGCGATGGCACTTTGGATGAGCTGGTGAATTGGCCGGCTTATCCAAGAGGAGTTTGAAAATGACCGTATTCCCGAAATACATCGACCTGTTCATTTGCCGCAGTGGCGGTGACGATGATGAGGGTGGCCAGTCCTGGCGCAAGCCTTGATCTGAACCGGGAACCCTGCACTGGCGGGGTTCTCTTGGCGATTCAAAGCACAAAAAAGGCCTCTTGCGAGGCCTTTTTCATGTTCAGCAGATCAACGCTTGAGCCCGTAGCTCTCATCGAGCATGCCCGGCGAATTTGGCGCTTTTGGCGCATAGTCGCGCGGCACTTCGGCGGTGTCTTTCGGTGGGGTCAGGCGGTCACGCGGGCCTTGGGGCGCTTCGGAATGCAATGCAGCCAGCAGGCGCTGGCGAGTGACTTCATCGAGGGCCAGGCTGTTGGCGCCTTCGGCCAGGTGATCCTGTACGTCCTGGTAGCTCTGGGTCAGTTTCTTGACCAGCATGGCGGTGCTGTTGAAGTGGGTGACCACTTCGTTCTGGTAGCTGTCGAAGCGTTTCTGGATGTCATCCAGTTGGCGCTGGGTGTTGCTCGGCGCCGCGTTGGGCAGCAGGCGGGCAACAATGAAACCGACCGCCACACCGATGACCAGGGCCAGGGTTGGCAACAACCAAACAAGGAGCGAGAGTTCCACGAGTCCTTCCTCTATAAACGGCTTTGCTTTACGTTAACGGCTCAGACCTGCGCTGTATACCGCGAGCGATCGCAAATCAGAACAGAATTCCTCACCTAGACGAATCGACCCTTCCCGAGGTCACGGAGTAGTGCCTTGCTTGTCCGCGAAACCCCCTTGTTCATCGATGGCCCCAGCGGCCAGCTGGAAGCCTTGTACCTGGACGTGGCCGATGCCCGTGGCGCGGTGCTGATCTGCCACCCCAACCCGGTCCAGGGCGGCACCATGCTCAACAAGGTGGTCTCGACCCTGCAACGCACCGCCCGCGATGCCGGCTATGTGACCCTGCGTTTCAACTACCGTGGTGTCGGCCAGAGCGCCGGTAGCCATGACATGGGGGCCGGCGAAGTGGCCGATGCCGAGGCCGCCGCCGCCTGGCTGCGTGCCAGGCACCCCGACCTGCCACTGGTGCTCATGGGCTTCTCGTTCGGCGGTTTCGTTGCCACCAGCCTGGCCGGCCGCCTGGAAGCCGCCGGGGTAACGCTGCAACACTTGTTCATGATTGCCCCGGCAGTCATGCGCCTGACCGTCGAATTCCCGCTGCCACAGCACTGCCCGATCACCGTGGTGCAGCCAGATGCCGACGAAGTGGTCGCGCCGCAGCTGGTTTACGAATGGTCCGGTAGCCTGTCGCGCCCCCATGAGCTGCTGAAAGTGGCAGAATGCGGACACTTCTTCCATGGCAAGCTGACCGATCTGAAGGATCTGCTGCTGCCGCGCCTTTCGAACTGAGCCAAGCCTGAATAAGCGAACACCCATGACCACGCGCATTCTTACCGGTATCACCACCACCGGCACTCCGCACCTGGGCAACTACGCCGGCGCCATTCGCCCTGCGATCCGTGCCAGCCAGCAGCCCGGTGCCGACTCGTTCTACTTCCTGGCCGACTACCACGCCTTGATCAAGTGCGACGACCCGCTGCGTATCCAGCGTTCGCGCCTGGAAATCGCCGCCACCTGGCTGGCCGGTGGCCTGGACCCGGACAAGGTGACCTTCTACCGCCAGTCCGACATCCCGGAAATCCCCGAGTTGACCTGGCTGCTGACCTGCGTTGCCGCCAAGGGCCTGCTGAACCGCGCGCATGCCTACAAGGCCTCGGTGGACAAGAACGTCGAGAACGGCGAAGACCCGGATGCCGGCGTGACCATGGGCCTGTTCAGTTACCCGGTACTGATGGCCGCCGACATCCTGATGTTCAACGCCCACAAGGTGCCGGTCGGCCGTGACCAGATCCAGCACGTGGAAATGGCCCGCGACATCGGCCAGCGCTTCAACCACCTGTTCGGCCAGGGCCGGGACTTCTTCGCCCTGCCGGAGGCGGTGATCGAGGAAAGCGTGGCCACGTTGCCAGGCCTGGACGGGCGCAAGATGTCCAAGAGCTATGACAACACCATCCCGTTGTTCACCAGCGCCAAGGACATGAAAGACGCCATCTCGCGCATCGTCACTGACTCGCGCGCGCCAGGCGAAGCGAAAGATCCGGACAATTCGCACCTGTTCACCTTGTACCAGGCCTTCTCGACGCCGCAGCAATGCGCCGAATTCCGCGAAGAGCTGCTGCAGGGCCTGGGCTGGGGCGATGCCAAGCAGCGCCTGTTCCAGCTGCTGGATGGCCAACTTGCCGAAAAACGCGAGTACTACCACCAGTTGATCGCCCGCCCGGCGGACCTGGAAGACATCCTGCTGGCCGGCGCCGCCAAGGCACGCAAGATTGCCACGCCGTTCCTCGAGCAACTGCGCGAAGCCGTTGGCCTGCGTTCGTTCCGTAGCGGTGTGCAAGCCGGCACCGAGGTGAAGAAGAAGGCCGCCAAGAGCGCACGCTTCGTCAGCTTCCGCGACGAAGACGGCAGCTTCCGCTTCCGCCTGCTGGCCGCTGACGGCGAGCAACTGCTGCTGTCGCGCAGCTTCGCCGACGGCAAGAGCGCCGGCGCCGTGAGCAAGCAGCTGCAGCAGGGTGGCGAGGCCGATGTGCGGGTCGAAGGCCTGAGCTTCGGCCTGTGGCTCAACGGCGAGCAAGTTGCCGACGGGCCGCAGTTCGACAGCGCCGAAGCCCGTGATGCGGCCATTCAAAGCCTGCGTGATGCCCTGGCACCACAGCAGGACTGAGGCTGTCTAACTGTGGGAGCGGGCAAGCCCGCGAAGCAGGCGCCGCGGTGCTTGGCACCGGCTTTGCCGGTGTTCGCGGGCGCGCCCGCTCCCACAGACTGATTGCCATTAAGCGGGCCTGTCGCTACAGTGACGGCCCGTTTTTTGTTGCCTCGCTAACGAATCATGACTCCCTTAGAACGCTATCAAGCAGATCTGAAACGTCCCGACTTCTTCCATGACGCGGCGCAGGAAACTGCGGTGCGTCACCTGCAGCGCCTGTACGACGACCTGGTACAGGCGCAGAACAACAAGCCGGGCGTGTTCGGCAAGCTGTTCGGCAAGAAGGAGCAGACCCCGGTCAAGGGCCTGTACTTCTGGGGTGGGGTAGGGCGAGGCAAGACCTACCTGGTCGATACCTTCTACGAAGCGCTACCGTTCAAGCAGAAGATGCGTACGCACTTCCACCGCTTCATGAAGCGTGTGCACGAGGAAATGAAAACCCTCAAGGGCGAGAAGAACCCGCTGACCATCATCGCCAAGCGCTTCAGCGACGAAGCCAGGGTGATCTGCTTCGACGAATTCTTCGTGTCGGACATTACCGACGCCATGATCCTCGGCACCCTGATGGAAGAGCTGTTCAAGAACGGCGTGTCGCTGGTAGCCACCTCCAACATCGTGCCGGACGGCCTGTACAAGGACGGCCTGCAACGCGCACGCTTCCTGCCAGCCATTGCCATGATCAAGCAGTTCACCGACGTGGTGAACGTTGACAGTGGGGTCGACTACCGCCTGCGTCACCTGGAGCAGGCCGAACTGTTCCACTACCCGCTCAACGATGCGGCGCACCAGAGCATGCGCGCCAGCTTCAAGGCGCTGACGCCTGAGTGCACCCAGGCGGTCGAGAACGATGTGCTGATGATCGAGAACCGTCCGATCAATGCCCTGCGCACCTGTGACGATGTCGCCTGGTTCGACTTCCGCGCCCTGTGCGATGGACCGCGCAGCCAGAACGACTACATCGAACTGGGCAAGATCTTCCACGCCGTGCTGTTGAGCAATGTGGAGCAGATGGGTGTCGCCACCGACGACATCGCCCGTCGTTTCATCAACATGGTGGACGAGTTCTACGACCGCAACGTCAAGCTGATCATTTCGGCCGAGGTGGAGCTCAAGGACCTGTACACCGGCGGGCGCCTGAGCTTCGAGTTCCAGCGCACCCTGAGCCGGTTGCTGGAGATGCAGTCGCACGAATTCCTGTCGCGCGCGCACAAGCCATAAGAACCTGGGGCCGCTTTGCGGCCCATTCGCGGCACAAGGCCGCTCCTGCAAGAGATCGCGTACCCGCATGGAATCGCGTTCCCCTGTAGGAGCGGCCTTGTGCCGCGAATGGGCTGCAAAGCAGCCCCATGGCGCTCAAGCCTCTTGCATGAACTGCTGCCGATACTGGTTCGGCGACAGCTCGGTGTGCTGGCGGAACAGCCGCGCAAAGAAACTGGCATCGTCATAGCCAACTTCGTAGCTGATGGTCTTGATGCTCTTGCGCGTGCTCGACAGCAACCCCTTGGCGGTCTCGATCCGCAGCCGTTGCAGGTAGTGCAGCGGCTTGTCACCCGTCGCGCCCTGGAAACGGCGCATGAAGTTGCGGATGCTCATGCCGTGGTTGCGGGCCACATCCTCGAAGCGGAACTTGTCGGCGAAGTGTTCCTCCAGCCAATGCTGGATCTGCAGAATGATCAGGTCCTGATGCAGCTTCTGCCCGCCAAAGCCCATGCGCCCCGGGGTGTAGTTGCGCTGCACTTCGTAGAGTATGTCGCGGGCCACGGCGCGGGCCACGTTGGCGCCGCAGAAGCGCTCGATCAGGTAGATGTACAGGTCGCAGGCCGACGTGGCGCCGCCGGCGCAATAGATATTGTCGGCGTCGGTCAGGTGCTTGTCCTGGTTCAGCCGGATCTTGGGAAAGCGTTCGGCAAAGCTGGTGAAGAAGCGCCAGTAGGTCGTCGCCTCCTTGCCATCGAGCAGGCCGGATTCGGCCAGCCAGAACACACCACTGGCCTCGGCGCACAGCACCGCACCGCGGGCATGCTGTTCACGCAGCCATGGCAGCACCTGTGGATAACGTTGCAGGAGGTTGTCGAAATCGTCCCAGTAGGCCGGGAGGATGATCACATCGGCGTCGTCCAGGCCGCCGTCGACCGGTAGCTGAACATTGCTGAAGCTGTCCACGGGCTGGCCGTCGGGGCTCACCAGGTGGATCTCGAACATGGGCTGCAAGCCCAGGCCCAGCTGCTTGCTGTAACGCAGGCTGGCGAGATGGAAGAAATCCTTGGCCTGCATCAAGGTCGAAGCAAATACCTTGTCAATGGCCAGGATGCTGACGCGCCGCAGCGACGCGGAGGGTTGGGTAAACATCATTGTCATTGTTCTTATAGGGTAGAGTGGTCAATCACCGGCTGGATCGTCTTATTTTTTGGCGATTGTGTCTAGCCTATGTAACAGAGGGGCTGCAAAGCAGCCCCTCTGGCGATCAAGGTGCCGGGTTCGGCTGCTCCTGGTGAATGGCTTCGATCGCCGCCAGCAACTCATCGCTCAGGCTCAGATCAAGGCTTGCCAGGTTGCTGTCCAGCTGTTGCAGGCTGGTCGCGCCAATGATGTTGCTGGTCACGAACGGCTGCCGGGTGACGAACGCCAGGGCCATCTGCGCCGGGTCCAGGCCGTGCTCGCGGGCCAGTTGCACGTACCGGCTGCAGGCTGCCACGGTCTGCGGGTTTGAATAGCGGGCAAAGCGGCTGAACAGGGTCAGGCGCGCGTTGCCCGGCCGTGCGCCGTTCTCGTACTTGCCCGAGAGCATGCCGAACGCCAGCGGTGAATAGGCCAGCAGGCCGCACTGCTCGCGGATAGCCACTTCCGCCAGGCCTACCTCGAAGCTGCGGTTTAGCAGGTTGTACGGGTTCTGGATCGATACCGCCCGCGGCCAGCCTCGGCTTTCGGCCAGTTGCAGGAACTTCATGGTGCCCCACGGCGTTTCGTTGGACAGGCCGATGTGGCGGATCTTGCCCGCCCGCACCTGTTCGTCGAGTACTTCGAGGGTTTCTTCCAGCGGAGTGAAGTGGTCCTGGGGCAGGTGCTGGTAGCCCAGCTTGCCGAAAAAGTTGGTGCTGCGTTCCGGCCAGTGCAGTTGGTACAGGTCGATACGGTCGGTCTGCAGGCGCTTCAGGCTCTCCTCCAGCGCCGCGACGATGTGCTGGCGGTTGTGCTTGAGCTGGCCGTCGCGGATGTGGCTGATGCCGTTGCCAGGGCCTGCAACCTTGCTGGCCAGCACCCAGTCGTCGCGATCACCGTTGTCACGGAACCAGTTGCCGATGATGCGCTCGGTGGCTGCGTAGGTTTCCGGGCGGGGCGGCACCGGGTACATCTCGGCGGTGTCGATGAAGTTGACCCCGGCGACCTTGGCCCGGGCAATCTGTTCGAAGGCTTCGGCCTGAACGTTCTGTTCGCCCCAGGTCATGGTGCCCAGGCACAGGGCGCTGACATTGAGGTCGGTACGGCCGAGCTGGCGGTATTCCATCGGTTAGACACTCCTTGGCAATAGATAGCTATCAAAGCAGGTTGAAATTTTTCTCGCAATCTGGATAATTCAGCCCCTCTCCGCGTGGCGGAAGTGATGCACCATCACGCAGGAAGAACCCCGTCGAACATTGGCGTGCCCGACCCGAGCCCCCAAAAGCGTCTGTGTTCGGCTGCGCGCTTGCTCTTGGCAACGTGTGCACTATCCAGTAAGATTCGCCGTCTATTTTTCGCTGGGCGGCCTCTGAGGCTTTAGAGAATGAAAACTTTTACTGCTAAACCGGAAACAGTAAAGCGCGAGTGGTTCGTAGTCGACGCCGCTGGCCAGACCCTGGGTCGTCTGGCTACTGAAATCGCTACCCGTCTGCGTGGCAAACACAAACCAGAATACACCCCTCACGTTGACACCGGCGACTACATCGTCGTTATCAACGCCGAGCAGGTTCGTGTGACTGGTGCCAAGTCTTCCGACAAAATGTACTACTCCCACTCCGGCTTCCCGGGCGGTATCAAGGAAATCAACTTCGAGAAGTTGATCGCCAAGGCCCCTGAGCGTGTTATCGAAACCGCGGTCAAAGGCATGCTGCCTAAGAACCCGCTGGGTCGCGACATGTACCGCAAGCTGAAAGTGTACGCGGGTGCTGCTCACCCACACACTGCTCAGCAGCCTCAAGAACTGAAGATCTAACGGGATAGTTCATTATGTCGGCGACTCAAAATTACGGCACTGGCCGTCGCAAGACCGCAACCGCTCGCGTATTCCTGCGTCCGGGTACTGGTAACATCTCCATCAACAACCGTTCTCTGGACGTGTTCTTCGGTCGCGAAACCGCTCGCATGGTTGTTCGCCAGCCACTCGAGCTGACCGAAACCGTTGAGAAGTTCGACATCTACGTCACCGTTTCCGGTGGTGGTGTCAGCGGTCAAGCCGGTGCGATCCGTCACGGTATCACCCGCGCTCTGATGGAATACGACGAAACCCTGCGTGGCGCTCTGCGTCGTGCTGGCTACGTCACCCGCGACGCTCGTGAAGTCGAGCGTAAGAAAGTGGGTCTGCGTAAAGCGCGTAAGCGTCCTCAGTACTCCAAGCGTTAATACCGCTTCGGCAGTCGAAAAAAGCCCGGTTCCTTGGAACCGGGCTTTTTTTTTGGCTTGAACTAACCTGTCAGCATGTCAGTGGCCGCTTGTCGCATAGACGCAGATCAAGCAAAGCGCGGGTTGTCGCCCTTGCCAGGGTAATCACCTTGTCAGTGTGTGGATTTGTTTCTTACCATGACGGCCAAATTTTAGTGCCATTGACACAACCTAAGTACGAGCCTGGTTCAACAGGCCAAGCAAGCTGATGGGAGAGGACTGAATGAGCAATGACGGCGTCAACGCAGGCCGGCGCCGCTTCCTCGTAGCCGCGACATCCGTGGTCGGGGCGGCGGGGGCAGTGGGGGCTGCGGTACCGTTCGTGGGGTCATGGTTTCCCAGTGCCAAGGCGAAAGCCGCGGGTGCACCGGTGAAGGTCAATATCGCCAAGGTCGAGGCCGGGCAGCAGATGGTGGCCGAATGGCGTGGCCAGCCGGTATTCATCGTGCGGCGAACGCAGGAAATCCTCGGCAACCTGAAAAAAATCACGGGTGACCTGTCTGATCCCGAGTCCAAGGCCTCGGTGCAGCCGACCTACGTCGACCCTGAGGTTCGCTCGATCAAGCCGGAAATCCTCATTCTCGTCGGCCTGTGCACGCACCTGGGCTGTTCGCCCACCTTCCGCCCGGAAGTTGCGCCTGCTGACCTTGGTCCGAAGTGGGTGGGTGGCTATTTCTGCCCGTGCCACGGTTCCCACTACGACCTGGCTGGCCGTGTCTACAAGTCGCAGCCGGCACCTCTCAATCTGCCAGTGCCGCCGCACTCTTACGAGACGGACGACATCATTGTCATCGGCGTCGATCAGGAGAACGCATGATGAGCAAGTTCATGGACTGGATTGATGCTCGCTTCCCCGCCACCAAGATGTGGGAAGACCACCTGAGCAAGTATTACGCGCCCAAGAACTTCAACTTCCTGTACTTCTTCGGCTCGCTGGCATTGCTGGTGCTGGTCAATCAGATCGTCACCGGTGTGTGGCTGACCATGAGCTTCACGCCCTCGGCGGAAGAGGCGTTCGCCTCGGTCGAGTACATCATGCGTGACGTGGAATACGGCTGGATCCTGCGCTACCTGCACTCCACCGGTGCGTCTGCGTTCTTCATCGTGGTCTACCTGCACATGTTCCGCGGCCTGCTCTATGGCTCCTACCAGAAGCCGCGCGAGCTGGTCTGGCTGTTCGGCATGCTGATCTACCTGGCGCTGATGGCCGAAGCCTTCATGGGCTACTTGCTGCCGTGGGGCCAGATGTCCTACTGGGGTGCCCAGGTGATCATCTCGCTGTTCGGTGCCATTCCGGTGATCGGTGACGATCTCACCCAGTGGATCCGTGGTGACTACCTGATTTCGGGCATTACCCTGAACCGCTTCTTCGCCCTGCACGTGGTTGCCCTGCCAATCGTGATTCTTGGCCTGGTAGTACTGCACATCCTCGCCCTGCACGAAGTGGGTTCGAACAACCCCGATGGTGTCGACATCAAGAAGAAAAAGGATGAAAACGGCATTCCGCTGGACGGCATTCCGTTCCATCCGTACTACACCGTCAAGGATATCGTCGGCGTGGTGGTGTTCCTCTTCGTGTTCTGCGCCGTGGTGTTCTTCTTCCCGGAAATGGGCGGTTACTTCCTGGAAAAACCGAACTTTGAGCAGGCCAACGCCTTCAAGACGCCTGAGCACATCGCGCCGGTGTGGTACTTCACACCGTTCTACGCAATCTTGCGGGCGGTGCCTGACAAGCTGATGGGCGTCATTGCCATGGGCGCGGCCATCGCCGTGCTGTTCGTACTGCCCTGGCTCGACCGCAGCCCGGTGCGTTCCATGCGTTACAAGGGCTGGATCAGCAAGGTCTTCCTGCTGGTGTTCTGCGTGGCCTTCGTCATCCTCGGCGTGCTGGGCGTACTGGCGCCGACACCTGGGCGTACCTTGCTGTCGCAGGTGTGCACGGTGTTGTACTTCGCCTACTTCCTGCTGATGCCGTTCTACACAAGGCTTGAGAAGACCAAACCGGTTCCGGAAAGGGTGACTGGCTGATGAAAAAGTTTATTGCAGTATTTTTGCTGGCAGTGATGCCTGCCTTTTCCTTCGCTGCCGAACACGGCCTGGAGCTGGACAAGGCCGATATCGACCTGACCGACAAGGCCGCCATGCAGGACGGTGCGCGCACCTTTGCCAACTATTGCATGGGCTGCCACAGTGCCAAGTTCCAGCGTTACGAGCGGGTGGCCGATGACCTGGGCATCCCCCACGAGTTGATGCTCGAGAAGCTGGTGTTCACCGGTGCCAAGATCGGTGACCACATGCAGATCGGCATGAAGCCCAGTGACGCCAAGACCTGGTTCGGTGCCGCGCCGCCCGACCTGACCCTGGTCGCCCGTGTGCGGGGCACCGACTGGCTGTACACCTACCTGCGCAGCTTCTACGAGGACCCATCGCGGCCTTACGGGGTGAACAACAAGGTGTTCCCGAACGTGGGCATGCCTAACGTGCTGGTTGGCTTGCAGGGTAACCAGGTGATTGGCTGCAAGCAGGTGCAGACGGTAACCGATGGCAAGAAGCAATTCGACCCATTGACCGGCAGCCCGATCACCCACGAAGCCTGTGACCAGCTGACCGTCACGCCGAAATCCGGTACCCTGACCACCGAGCAGTTCGACGAGAAGGTCAAGAATCTGGTGACCTTCCTGGCCTATTCGGCCAACCCGGTCAAACTGGAAAGCCAGCGCATTGGTACCTACGTGTTGCTGTACCTGGCTTTCTTCTTCGTATTCGCCTATTTGCTCAAGCGTGAATACTGGAAGGACGTGCACTGATCACGCAGTAGTTTCTGGTTGTTGAACGCGCCTGGGGCGCCCTGGCATTTTTGCCAGGGCGCCCCAGGCGCGTTTTCATTTACAGTTGCACAAGCATCCCGTGCGAGGAGCCGCTACATGGGCGCAACCAACAGGTTAGCCTGCTATTCCGATCCCGCTGATCACTATTCTCATCGGGTACGCCTTGTGCTGGCCGAGAAGGGTGTCAGCGTGCAGGTCATCGATGTCGACCCCAGTCGCCTGCCGGCCAAGCTGGCCGAGGTAAACCCTTACGGCAGTGTGCCGACCCTGGTCGACCGTGACCTGGCGTTGTATGAGTCGACCGTGGTGATGGAATACCTCGAGGAGCGTTACCCGCACCCGCCGCTGATGCCGGTGTACCCGGTTGCACGGGGTAACAGCCGTTTGCTGATGCACCGCATCCAGCGCGACTGGTGCGCCCTGGCCGACACCGTGCTGGACTCGCGCAGTACCGAGGCCGCCCGTGTGGAGGCGCGCAAGGCCCTGCGCGAAAGCCTCACCGGCGTCTCGCCTTTGTTCGGTGAGTACGCCTGTTTCATGAGTGAGGATCAAAGCCTGGTCGATTGTTGTCTATTGCCCATACTCTGGCGCTTGCCAGTGTTGGGTATCGAGTTGCCGCGGCAAGCCAAGCCGCTGCTGGATTACATGGAGCGGCAGTTTGCCCGGGAGCCTTTCCTGGCGAGCCTGTCCTCCGTAGAACGTGAAATGCGCAAGCTTTAAGGAGCTGTTGATGAACTCCAGTCGCCCCTATCTGGTTCGAGCACTGTATGAGTGGATCGTCGACAACGATTGCACGCCCCATATGCTGGTCAATGCCGAATACCCGAAAGTGCAGGTGCCGGATGGTTTCGCCAGCGATGGCCAGATCGTCCTGAATATTTCGCCAAGTGCCGTGCGCAGTCTGCACATGGATAACGACGCGGTCAGCTTCGAGGGCCGCTTCAGTGGCGTGGCCCATTCGCTGTTTGTGCCGGTTGGCGCCATCCTGGGCATCTATGCCCGCGAAAATGGCCAAGGCATGGTCTTCGAGCTGGAGTCGCCAATGGATGGCGACGAGCTGGAAGACGATGAGGTACAGCCGGACGACGATGGCCCGCCAGAAGGTGGGGGCCAGCCGCCGCGCCCAAGTGGTCGGCCAAGCCTGAAAGTGGTCAAGTAACAAAAAAGGCGATCCAACCGGATCGCCTTTTTCTTTGCAGCCAACTTCGGGTTACAGGTCGCTGATAGTGCGTACCTGGTCCTTGTTGATGCGGGTGCGCTTGCCGTCGAGTTGCTGGAACTCGTAGAAGCCGGCGTCGCGGTCGTACTTCGGTGCGTCGACAGCCTGGATTTCACGGCCATCGTTGAGGGTGATCAGGCTTGGGGTAGAGCAGCCGGCCAGAGTGGCGAAGGTGCCGATCAGCAGGGCAGGCAGCAGAAGCTTTTTCATGCGGTGTTTCCTGGGTTTCTGAAAGGTGGGGCATTGTTGTTGCTTGTACTGGCCCTTTCGCGGCGGTTCGACGCTTCGATAAACACGCTCCCACAGGAATGCACAAGGCTTGAAAGCTGTGAGATCCCTGTGGGGGCGGGTTCACCCGCGAAGAGGCCGGTGCAGGCAGCAATGAATCAGTCGATGTACTCGAACAGCTTGACGATCTTCTGCACGCCCGACACGCCCTGCACCACTGCGGTGGCCGAGTTGGCCTCCTTCTGGGTTACCAGGCCGAGCAGGTACACGATACCGTTCTCGGTGATCACCTTGATGCGCGAGCTTGGCACGGCACTGTCACCCAGCATCTGGGTCTTGATCTTGGTGGTCAGCCAGGCGTCGTTGTTGCGTGCCAGGATGGAGGAGGGCTGCATCACCTGCAGCTCGTTGTGCACTTTCTTGACGCGCTGTACCTGGCCGGCGGTCTGCTCGGCGAGGCTCTTGAGGTCGGCACGTGGGGTCTGGCCGGCCAGCAGGACGATGCCGTTGTAGCTGCTGACAACAATGTGCGAGCCCTTGTCCAGGTCAGGGCTGGCCTTGGAAATGTTCACCGAAGCCTTGGTCTCGATCAGCGAATCGTCGATCTTGCTGCCAATGGTGCGCGTACCGCGATCGTCTTCGATCGGCGAATTGCGGGTAGAGGTGAGTACCGAGCTGCAACCGGTGACGCTCAGGCACAGGGTCAGGGCCATCAGGCCGAGGCGCATAGGGGTCATTCTTCACTCCCGAACAGTTGGCTGTCGATCAGATCGCACAGGCAGTGGATCGCCAGCAGGTGGACTTCCTGGATGCGTGCGGTAACCGTCGAAGGTACGCGGATTTCCACGTCTTCGGGCAGCAGCAGTGAAGCCATGCCGCCGCCGTCGCGGCCAGTCAATGCTACGACAATCATTTCGCGGTCATGTGCGGCCTGGATCGCCTGGATCACGTTGGCCGAATTGCCGCTGGTGGAGATCGCCAGCAGAACGTCGCCGGGCTGCCCCAGGGCGCGAATCTGCTTGGAAAAGACTTCGTTGTAGCTGTAGTCGTTGGCGATCGAGGTCAGGGTCGAGCTGTCGGTGGTCAGCGCGATGGCTGGCAGGCTCGGGCGCTCGCGCTCGAAACGGTTGAGCAGTTCCGACGAAAAGTGCTGGGCATCACCGGCCGAGCCGCCGTTGCCACAGGCGAGCATCTTGCCCTCGTTGAGCAGCGCATTGACCATGACCAGGCTGGCCTGCTCGATGTGCGGTGCCAGGATGTCCATTGCCTGTTGCTTGGTATCGATGCTGGCCTGGAACAGCCGGCGAATTCGGGATTGCATGTCCATCTGGTGACCTTAAGTGGGGCGGTGGCCTTTGCTGCGCGCATCAACGACCAGCCCGCGAAACATAGAGCAAAAAAAACGAATTGGGTTCAGCATTCGAAGGCGTTTTTCAGCCATTGAAGCGGTCTGCCTGCATGGTGGCTGCCCTGCAGGGCGACTACGTCGAAGCGGCAGGGGTGGTTGCCCCAGTGGGGCGCCTTCTGCAGGTACAGGCTGGCGGCGAGCACCAGCCGTTTCTGCTTGCGCCCGTCGATGCTTTCGAGGGCGCCACCGAAGCACGCGTGCAACCGGTAGCGGACTTCGACGAATACTACTGTATCGGCGTCAAGCATGACCAGATCAAGCTCACCGCCTTTGCATCGCCAATTGCGCGCCAGCAGCTGCAGGCCCTGCCCTTGAAGGTACTCAAGGGCCTGGGTTTCTGCTGCTTGCCCGGCGCTGGTGGGCGACGCTGTTGCCATCAGCGTGCGGTGTCAGGCAGGCGCTTGACCTGGCCGCCGGCGAACTCGGCCCATGGCAGCTGGCGCTCGATACGCTGGTTGGCGTTGATGCTCAGGCTGCCCGAAAGGCCCTGGACGCGGTTGTCCGGCAGCGCTTTCAGTTGCCCCAGGCGCGGCGCCAGGCTGTAGGCATCGACGCCCATGGCGTACAGGCGGCCAAGGCTGCCAGCGGCCTGCGGCCATTGCTGTACCACCTGCTGGCGGAGGCTGTTGCTGGTGTCGAGCAGCCACGGCGTTTCGCAGAAGCGGATGCCGTTCATGTCGTTGTACTGGTTGACGTCACCGCTGGCGCTGTACAGGTTCGAGGTGGCATATACCGGTACGTCACCGGCGTACTGGAAGTTCAGGGTCGGCTTGATCTGCTGGGCCTGTTGCGGGGTCGAGGCCAGGAAGATGAAATCGATATCCTGGCGGCGCGACGGTTGTGCGGCGATGCTGCCGCCTACCGTGCTTTGCAGGCTCTTGGCGCGGCCTTCGCTCTGGCGCAGCTGGAACAGGTCGGCGATCTGCTGGGCCAGGGCAACCGGCTGGGCGATGCGCTCGGCGGCGAGCAGGGTGCCGCCATTGCCTTCCCAGTCCTGGCGGAAGGCGGCCAGCACGCGGTCACCCCATTCGCCACTCGGCACCAGGGCCACGGCGCGGACCATGCCGTCGGCGCGGGCGCGGCGGGCTACTTCGCGCGCTTCGTCTTCGGCAGCCAGGCCGAACTGGAACAGTTGCGGCGGGGCCTTTTGACCGGCGTCGGCGTAGTTCAGGGCCAGGGTGGTGATCGGCAGTTGTGGTTTGGCGGCCAGTTGTTTGACCAGTGGCTTCTCAAGCGGGCCGATGACCAGTTGCACGCCGGCGGCCTGGGCCTGGTTGTAGAAATCGTCGAGCGAGCCGATGCGCGAGCTGTCGAACACCTGCACCGCAGGCGCTGGCTGACCGGCTTGCTGGGCCTGGAAGTGGGCGGCCATGAAGCCGTCACGCAGGGCGCGGGCAACACCGGCCAGTGGGCCTTCCTGGGGCAGCAGCAGGGCAATCTTGGTCAGTGGCTGGCTGGCCAGTTCCTTGAGCTTGGTCAGTGCCTGCGGCAGTTGCTGGGCAGCAGGGTGGCCCGGGTGCTGTTTGACCCAGGTGTCGATGGCCGCTTGTTGCTGTTCCAGGGTGCCGGCGCTTTTCACGGCGAAGGCCAGGCTGGTCCAGCCGGCCAGGGTCTGGTCGTTGGCGGGCTGCTGCAGTTGCTCTGCCGGCAACGAGGCGACCAGGGCCCAGATAGCGTCATTGTTGGCGCTGGCAGCCTGGCCGCTGAGCAGCGGGGCCAGCAGCATGCGCTGTTGCGCTGCAGCCAGGGCCTGGCCGTCGG
The DNA here is from genome assembly GCF_000412675.1 of Pseudomonas putida NBRC 14164. NCBI lineage: Bacteria > Pseudomonadati > Pseudomonadota > Gammaproteobacteria > Pseudomonadales > Pseudomonadaceae > Pseudomonas > Pseudomonas putida. The sequence goes on from NC_021505.1 coordinate 965,007, forward strand.
CTTCCAGGGCGGCGGCGTGCACGTTGTAGGTGCGCGCTTGCTGCTCTGCCGGCAGCTCGGCTACTCGTTGCAGGCTGGGGTGAGCCAGGGCGGTGAGGGCCGCCTTGGGCTGGTTGCGGCTCATGGCCAGCTCGGCCGCGAGGGTGCTGGCGAACACTTGCTGGGCCGGCTTGAGCGTGTCCAGCGGGACTTGCTCAAGAATGCGTGCGGCGCGTGGGAAGTCCTTCTGCTTGTAGGCCAGGTCGGCCGCGCTCAGGCGCAGCAGTGCGGCGTCTTCCGCAGACTTGCTGGAAGCGGCCTTTTCGAGCAGTTGCTCGATGCTGGCGTCCGGGGTGCGCGGCAGTTCGCCCAGGCTGGATGAGGGCGAGCTGGCGCAAGCTGCCAGCAGGGCAGCGAGGCAGAGGGCTGTGAGCAGCCGCAGGCAAGCGATCATGTAAAGGTCCTGTTACTCGATCAAGTTGGCCGGCAATTGTACCCAAGCACTGGCCGGGGCGCGATGTTGCTGTGCTGATCCTTCACTATAGGTGGCTTGCAGCTGATCGCCGGCGAAGTTCTTTGCGCCCTGTTGCAGGCGCTCGGGCTACAATGGCGCCTTTGATCCGAATGACAGGTGTGCGCAGTGACTGATGTGGCAGGGGCTTCGAAATCCACGGTGGGGACGCTGTATGTGGTGGCAACCCCCATCGGCAACCTCGACGACATGAGCGCCCGGGCGCTGAAGGTGCTGGCAGATGTGGCGCTGATCGCTGCCGAAGATACCCGCCATTCGATCCGCCTGCTGCAACACTTCGGCATCGACACACCGCTGGCGGCCTGTCATGAGCACAACGAGCGTGACGAGGGCGGGCGTTTTCTCACCAAGCTGCTGGCTGGCGAGAACGTGGCGCTGGTTTCCGATGCCGGCACGCCGCTGATTTCCGACCCGGGCTACCACCTGGTGCGCCAGGCGCGGGCTGCGGGGGTGAGCGTGGTGCCGGTGCCGGGCGCCTGCGCCTTGATCGCTGCACTGTCGGCGGCCGGCTTGCCGTCGGACCGCTTCATCTTCGAAGGCTTCCTGCCGGCCAAGCAGGCAGGGCGCCGCGCGCGCCTCGAGCAGGTGAAGGAAGAGCCGCGTACGCTGATCTTCTATGAAGCCCCGCACCGCATCCTCGAATGCCTTGAAGACATGGAGCTGGTATTCGGTGGCGAACGCCCGGCACTGCTGGCACGTGAGCTGACCAAGACCTTCGAGACCCTCAAGGGCCTGCCGCTGGCCGAACTGCGCGCGTTCGTTGCCGGCGACAGCAACCAGCAGCGCGGTGAATGCGTAGTACTGGTGGGCGGCTGGAGCGCGCCGGAAGGCGAGCAGGCCATCAGTGCCGAGGCCCAGCGAGTGCTCGACCTGCTATTGGCCGAGTTGCCACTGAAGCGGGCGGCGGCGCTGGCGGCGGAAATTACCGGGGTGCGCAAGAACCTTTTGTATCAACTTGCACTGGAAAAGCAGAAAGCCGAGTAGTGGCAGTTTGATATAAATGCCGGTATCGCTTGTTCTTGTGCGCGCGTGCCGGTAACCTTGGCGGCGGAGAGTCGATCGGACAGTCGCTGCCTGTTTTCGTTCCGCAACTTTTTGTTGTGTGAGCAGCAGGGGGAGGAAAGTCCGGGCTCCATAGGGCAGAGTGCCAGGTAACGCCTGGGAGGCGCGAGCCTACGGAAAGTGCCACAGAAAATAACCGCCTAAGCACTTCGGTGCCGGTAAGGGTGAAAAGGTGCGGTAAGAGCGCACCGCACGGCTGGCAACAGTTCGTGGCTAGGTAAACCCCACTCGGAGCAAGACCAAATAGGGTTCCATCAGGCGTGGCCCGCGTCGGAACCGGGTAGGTTGCTAGAGGCGTCCAGTGATGGCCGTCGTAGAGGAATGACTGTCCTCGACAAAACCCGGCTTACAGATCGACTCTCCACCTTTTCCTCCCCTGCTTGATTCGATAGCAGATCCTCTCTGGTAATACCGAAAAAATCTTACTCTTCATAAATCACTTTAACTTCGAACTCCATTTGCTTGCGTGGGTTTGATTTTTCTCGTGTTTTCTTCTCCTTGGTAATCGTTCCACATTCCCTTATCACGCTAAATCTCGGTCCTGTAAGGCTTTTCCTTATGAACGTGCCTTGACGGTGCTGCGGGCGGATTCCTATAGTGTGCGCAAGTGGCAGAAAGTGGGATGAAGTGGGTTTTCTGGCACAAAAAAGCTAACATTGTGGGGAATCGCAGCCGTGTTTCGCGGAGCCAACGCCGTCAGCCTCGATGCCAAGGGACGTCTCGCCATGCCGAGCCGGTACCGTGACGAGCTCGATTCGCGTTGCAATGGCCAGCTGATCGTAACCATTGACGCCGTTGACCCCTGCTTGTGCGTATACCCCCTCGATGAGTGGGAACAGATAGAAGCCAAGTTGCGAGCCTTGCCATCGTTGCGTGAGGAAAACCGCCGTCTGCAGCGTTTGCTGATCGGAAATGCGGTTGACCTGGAGCTCGATGGCAGTGGGCGTTTCCTGGTGCCGCCCCGCCTGCGTGAGTACGCCAAGCTCGACAAGAAGGCGATGCTGGTGGGGCAACTGAACAAATTCCAGCTGTGGGATGAAGATGCCTGGAACACGGTTTCGGCAGCCGACCTTGCAGCTATTCAACAACCGGGCGCCATGCCCGACGAATTGCGTGACCTGATCCTGTGACCATAGATAGCGGCTTCAACCACATTACCGTCCTGCTCGACGAAGCTGTCGAGGCATTGGCCCTGCGCGCCGACGGTTGCTATCTGGACGGCACCTTCGGCCGTGGCGGACACAGCCGGCTGATTCTCAGCAAGCTGGGGCCGCAAGGGCGGCTGCTGGGCTTCGACAAAGATCCACAGGCGATTGCCACGGGGCAAGCGCTGGCGGCCGAAGACGGCCGCTTTGTCATTGTGCAGCGCAGCTTTGCCGAGCTGGGCGCGGAAGTGGCCGAGCGCGGCCTGCACGGCAAGGTCAGCGGTGTACTGCTGGACCTGGGCGTGTCCTCCCCGCAACTGGATGACCCCGAGCGTGGCTTCAGCTTCCTCAATGATGGCCCGCTGGACATGCGCATGAACCCGGACCAGGGCATCAGTGCCGCCGAGTTCATCGCCACGGCGCCTGTCGAAGAAATTGCCCGCGTCTTCAAGGAGTACGGTGAAGAGCGCTTCTCCGGCCGCATGGCGCGTGCCGTGGTCGAGCGCCGCGAAAAGGAGCCGTTCACCCGCACTGCCGACCTGGCTGAAGTGCTGAAGGTTGCCAACCCTGCCTGGGAAAAAGGCAAGAACCCGGCTACCCGTGCCTTCCAGGGGCTGCGGATCCATGTCAACAACGAACTGGGTGACCTGGAGGCTGGCCTTGAGGCCGCACTCGATGCGCTCGAGGTCGGTGGTCGCCTGGCAGTGATCAGTTTCCACTCTCTCGAGGACCGTATCGTCAAGCTGTTCATGCGCAAGCTGGTCAAGGGCGAGGCCGACAACCTGCCCCGTAACCTGCCGGTACAGCACAAGGTCTTCGAGCCGAAAATCAAGCTCATCGGCAAGGCCCAGTTCGCCTCCGAAGCCGAGCTCAAGGCCAACCCGCGGTCGCGTAGCGCCGTGATGCGTGTGGCGGAGAAGCTGCGGTGAGCAGGCTGTTCGCCAAGCCATTGCCAGGCGGAAGCTTCCTGATGCTTCTGCTGTTTGTCGGCGTGCTGGTTTCGGCCGTCGCCGTGTCCTATAGCGCGCACTGGAACCGTCAGTTGCTCAACACCCTTTACGGCGAGTTGAACGAGCGTGACAAGGCCCAGGCCGAGTGGGGCCGGCTGATTCTGGAACAGAGCACCTGGACCGCCGCCAGCCGTATCGAAAACCTGGCTTCCGAGCAGTTGAAGATGCGCGTGCCTGCCGCTGACGAAGTGCGGATGGTGGCGCCATGATGAAGCTCGAAGGCGCACTCTACCCGTGGCGCTTCCGCGTGGTGATCGGCTTGCTGGCAATCATGGTGGGTGCCATCTGCTGGCGCATCATCGACCTGCAGGTGGTCGACCGTGACTTCCTCAAGGGGCAGGGCGATGCGCGCAGCCTGCGTCATATCCCTATCCCGGCGCACCGCGGGCTGATTACCGACCGCAACGGTGAGCCATTGGCCGTGAGTACCCCGGTCACTACCCTGTGGGCCAACCCCAAGGAAATGCAGGCGTCCAAAGACCGCTGGCCACAGCTGGCTGCAGCGTTGGGGCAAAATCCCCAGCAACTGGTCGAACGCCTGACCGCGCAGGCCAGCAAGGAGTTCATCTACCTGGTCCGCGGCCTGACCCCGGAGCAGGGCCAGCACGTACTCGACCTGAAGGTGCCAGGTGTGTACGGCCTGGAAGAATTCCGCCGCTTCTATCCGGCCGGTGATGTCACTGCGCACATGGTTGGTTTTACCGACCTCGACGACCACGGTCGTGAAGGGGTGGAACTGGCCTATGACGAGTGGCTGGCCGGCGTGCCCGGCAAGCGCCAAGTGATCAAGGACCGGCGTGGCAGGCTGATCAAGGACATCCAGGTAACCAAGAACGCCAAGGCCGGCAAGACCTTGGCGTTGTCGATAGACCTGCGCCTGCAATACCTGGCTACCCGCGAGCTGCGCAACGCCATTGCCGAACAGGACGCCAAGGCCGGCAGCCTGGTGATCATGGACGTCAAGACCGGTGAAGTTCTGGCCATGGTCAACCAGCCAACCTACAACCCGAACAACCGTCGCAGCATGTTCCCGGCAGCGATGCGCAACCGGGCGATCATCGACGTGTTCGAGCCCGGTTCCACGGTCAAGCCGATTTCCATGAGTGCGGCACTGCAAAGCGGCCGCTGGAAGCCGACCGACAAGGTCGAGGTTTACCCGGGCAGCCTGCAGATCGGCCGCTACACCATCAAGGACGTGTCGCGCAGCGAGGGCCCGATCCTCGACCTGACCGGCATCCTGATCAACTCCAGTAACGTCGGCATGAGCAAGATCGCCTTCGACATCGGCGGCGAGGCCATCTACCGGGTCATGTCCCAGGTCGGCCTGGGCCAGTACACCGGCCTTGGTTTCCCGGGGGAGCGTGTCGGTAACCTGCCCAACCACCGCGAGTGGCGCAAGGCCGAGACCGCGACCCTTTCCTATGGCTATGGCCTGTCGGTGACCGCCCTGCAACTGGTGCATGCCTACGCGGCGCTGGCCAACGACGGCAAGATGGTGCCGCTGTCGATCATCAAGGTCGACAAGGCGCCGGAAGCCGTGCAGGCCATTCCGAAGGAAACCGCCGAAACCGTTCAGGGCATGCTGCAGCAGGTGATTGAAGCGCCGCGTGGCGTGTTCCGTGCCCAGGTGCCGTTCTATCACGTGGCCGGCAAGTCCGGTACCGCGCGTAAAGCCACCGTGGGTTCCAAGGGTTACACCGAAAACGCCTACCGCTCGCTGTTTGCAGGCTTCGGGCCAATGAGTGACCCGCGCTACGCCATCGTCGTGGTCATCGACGAGCCGGGCAAGGGTGGTTATTTCGGTGGCCTGGTTTCGGCGCCGGTCTTCAGCAAGGTCATGTCCGGCACCCTGCGTTTGATGAACGTGCCGCCAGACAACCTGCCGCCACCAGCACCCGCCGAACAGTCGCAAGTCAATGCAGCAGCCGCCAAGGGAGGGCGTGGATGATGACAATGCCATTAAGCAAACTTTTCGCTCACGCCAGCCGCGACCCGCTGATTCGTGAACTGACCCTGGACAGCCGCAGTGTGCGCCCGGGCGATCTGTTCCTGGCCGTGCCGGGTGCCAAGGTCGATGGCCGCGAGCATATCGCCGATGCCCTGGCCCGTGGCGCTGCCGCCGTGGCCTATGAAGAGCATGGCGCCAACGTGCTGCCGCTGACCGATGTGCCGCTGATTCCGGTCAAGGGCCTGATCGCGCAGCTGTCGGACATCGCCGGGCGCTTCTATGGCGAGCCCAGCCGCCAGCTGAACCTGGTGGGCGTGACCGGTACCAACGGCAAGACCAGCGTCACCCAGTTGGTAGCCCAGGCGCTTGATGTGCTCGGCCAGCGCTGCGGCCTTATTGGCACTTTGGGTACCGGTTTCTACGGTGACCTGCAAAGTGGTCGGCTGACCACGCCAGACCCGATTGCCGTGCAGTCGACCCTTTACGACCTGAAAAAGCAGGGCGCCAAGGCCGTGGCCATGGAGGTTTCCTCCCACGCCCTGGAGCAGGGGCGTGTCGCCGCATTGGCGTTCGATATCGCGGTCATGACCAACCTGTCCCGTGATCACCTGGACTACCACGGCAGCATGCAGGCCTATGAGGCGGCCAAGGCCAAGCTGTTCGCCTGGCCGAACCTGCGTTGCCAGGTGGTCAACCTGGATGACGACTTTGGTCGTCGCCTGGCTGAAGACTTTGCTCGCCGCCCGAGTGTCGACCTTGTCGAGACCCGGCTGCTGAGCTACAGCCTGGAAAACCCGGATGCCTCGCTGTTCTGCCGCGAAGCCGTGTTCAGTGACGATGGCGTGCGCGCCACGCTGGTCACCGCCCAGGGTGAGCGCACCCTGCGCAGCCAGCTGCTGGGCCGCTTCAACCTGAGCAACATGCTGGCCGCCGTGGCAACCCTGCTGGCGCTGGATTACGCGCTGGACGAAATCCTGGAGGTCACCCCGCGACTGCAAGGGCCGGTAGGCCGCATGCAGCGCTTGGGTGGCGGCCAAAAGCCGCTGGTGGTGGTCGACTACGCGCACACCCCCGACGCCCTGGAAAAAGTGCTTGGAGCCCTGCGCCCGCATGCTCACGGCAAGCTGCTGTGCCTGTTCGGCTGCGGCGGCGACCGTGACCGCGGCAAGCGCCCTTTGATGGCTGAAGTCGCCGAGCGCCTTGCCGACCGCGTGTTGGTCACCGACGACAACCCGCGCACGGAAGACCCGCTGCGCATCTTCGATGACATCCGCCCCGGTTTCACCAAGCCTGACGACGTCGAGTTCGTCGCCGGCCGTGGCGAAGCCATTGCGCACCTGATCGCCTCAGCCGCTGCCAGCGATGTGATCGTGCTGGCCGGGAAGGGGCATGAGGATTACCAGGAGATCAATGGCGAGCGCCATGACTTTTCCGACCTGATCGAAGCCGAGAAGGCCCTTGAAGCCTGGGAGGCTCCACATGCTTAAGCCGATGACACTCAGCCAGCTGACCACAGCACTGAGTGGTCAACAAGTCGGTGCCGACGCCACCTTCACCGGCGTCAGCATCGACAGCCGCAGCGTCAGCACCGGGCAACTGTTCGTCGCCTTGGCCGGCCCGCGTTTCGATGGCCATGACTACCTGGCTGACGTTAAAGCCAAGGGCGCGGTTGCTGCGCTGGTCGAGCGTGAAGTGGCCGGTGTCGACCTGCCGCAACTGCTGGTCAAGGATTGCCGGGCAGCACTGGGTCAGCTCGGTGCCCTGAACCGCGCTGCTTTCGACAAGCCCGTAGTGGCCATTACCGGTTCCAGTGGCAAGACCACGGTGAAGGAAATGCTTGCCAGCATCTTGCGCACCCGTGGCTTGGTGCACGCCACCCGTGGCAACCTGAACAACGACCTCGGCGCGCCGTTGACCTTGCTGGAGATCGCCCCGGAGCACAGCGCCGCCGTGATCGAGCTGGGCGCTTCGCGCATTGGCGAAATCCGCTACACCGTCGGCCTGACCCAACCTCAGGTGGTCATCATCAATAACGCCGGTACTGCCCACGTTGGCGAATTCGGTGGCCCGGAGAAAATCGTTGAAGCCAAGGGCGAGATTCTCGAAGGCCTGGGCGAGGGCGGTATCGCCATCCTCAACCTGGCCGACAAGGCCTTCGATACCTGGCACAAGCGTGCCGGCAGTCACCGCATCTTTACGTTTGCTCTGGATAACCCGCAGGCGGATTTCCACGCCAGCGCCATCGGTCGCGACGCCCGGGGCTGCCCGTCGTTCACCCTGCACGGGCCTGATGGCAGCGTGCCGGTGCAGTTGAACCTGCTGGGTACCCACAACGTCAGCAACGCCCTGGCCGCCGCCTCCGCCGCCCATGCCGTTGGTCTGAGCCTGAGCGGCATTGCTGCCGGCCTTGCTGCAGTGCAGCCGGTCAAGGGCCGCACCGTGGCGCAGGTCGCGCCAAATGGCGTGCGGGTGATCGACGATAGTTACAACGCAAATCCCACCTCCATGTGCGCGGCCATTGATATACTCGCCGGCTTTTCCGGACGCACCGTCCTGGTGCTTGGGGATATCGGCGAATTGGGGCAATGGGCGGAAGAAGGCCACCGTCAGGTGGGTGACTACGCGCGTGGCAAGGTCGACGCCCTGTACGCAGTGGGTTCCAACATGACACATGCGGTCAAGGCGTTCGGCGCCAATGGCCGTCATTTCGCTACTCAAGCTGAGCTGATCGACGCGGTTAGCGCCGAAAAAGCCAGCGATACCACTATCTTGATCAAGGGCTCGCGCAGCGCTGCGATGGAAAACGTCGTGGTGGCATTGTGCGGTGCCAGCGGGGAGAAACATTAATGCTGCTGCTGTTGGCCGAGTATCTGCAACAGTTCCACAAAGGCTTCGCGGTCTTCCAGTACCTGTCCCTGCGCGGGATTCTTGGTGTACTGACCGCGTTGTCCCTGGCGCTGTGGCTGGGGCCGTGGATGATCCGTACCCTGCAAATTCGCCAGATCGGCCAGGCCGTGCGTAACGACGGCCCGCAATCGCACCTGTCCAAGTCCGGCACCCCGACCATGGGTGGTGCACTGATCCTGTCGGCCATCGCCATCAGCACACTGTTGTGGGCTGATCTGTCCAACCGCTATGTGTGGGTAGTGCTGATCGTTACCCTGGCATTCGGCGCGATCGGCTGGGTTGACGACTACCGCAAGGTGATCGAAAAGAACTCCCGTGGGCTGCCAAGCCGCTGGAAGTACTTCTGGCAGTCGGTGTTTGGCCTGGCTGCGGCCGTGTTCCTGTACAAGACCGCGCCGACCAGCGTCGAGACCACGCTGATCCTGCCGTTCATCAAGGATGTCACCATCCCGCTGGGCGTCGGCTTCGTCGTATTGACCTACTTCGTCATTGTCGGCTCCAGCAACGCAGTCAATCTTACCGATGGCCTCGACGGCCTGGCAATCATGCCGACGGTGATGGTCGGCGGCGCCCTGGGCATCTTCTGCTACCTGTCGGGTAACGTGAAGTTCGCCGAATACCTGCTGATCCCTTACGTACCGGGCTCGGGCGAGCTGATCGTGTTCTGCGGCGCGCTGATCGGTGCCGGCCTGGGCTTCCTGTGGTTCAACACCTACCCGGCACAAGTCTTCATGGGGGACGTCGGCGCGCTGGCACTGGGCGCCGCGCTGGGCACCATCGCCGTGATCGTCCGCCAGGAAATCGTGCTGTTCATCATGGGCGGCATCTTCGTGGTGGAAACCTTGTCGGTGGTGATCCAGGTCGCCTCCTTCAAGCTGACCGGCAAGCGCGTGTTCCGCATGGCGCCGATCCACCACCACTTTGAACTCAAGGGCTGGCCAGAGCCTCGGGTGATCGTCCGCTTCTGGATCATCACCGTGATTCTGGTGCTGATTGGCCTTGCAACCCTGAAACTGAGGTAGATGAGCGTGTCTTTGATCGCTTCCGACCAATTCCGCATCGTTGTCGGCCTCGGCAAGAGCGGCATGTCCCTGGTTCGCTTCCTGGCGAACCGGGGCATTGCCTTTGCGGTCGCCGACACCCGCGAGCAACCGCCGGAACTGGACACCCTGCGCCGTGATTACCCGCAGGTGGAAGTGCGCTGTGGCGAGCTGGACGTGGACTTCCTGTGCCGCGCCAACGAGCTGTACGTGAGCCCTGGCCTGGCCCTGGCAACCCCGGCCCTGCAGCAGGCAGCCGCGCGTGGCGTGAAGCTGTCCGGTGACATCGAGCTGTTCGCCCGGCACGCCAAGGCGCCGATCGTTGCCATCAGTGGCTCCAACGCCAAGAGCACCGTCACCACTCTGGTCGGCGAAATGGCCGCCAAGGCCGGCAAGCGCGTGGCGGTGGGCGGCAACCTCGGTACCCCGGCGCTGGACTTGCTGGCTGATGACGTCGAGCTGTACGTGCTGGAGCTGTCCAGTTTCCAACTGGAAACCACCGACCAGCTCAACGCAGAAGTGGCCACTGTGCTGAACATCAGCGAAGACCATATGGACCGCTACAGCGGCCTGCCGGCCTACCACCTGGCCAAGCACCGGATTTTCCGCGGTGCCCGCCAGGTGGTTGTCAACCGCCAGGACGCCCTGAGCCGGCCACTGCCGGTGGAAGGCCGCCCGTGCTGGACCTTCGGCCTCAACCAACCCGACTTCAAGGCCTTTGGCCTGCGTGAAGTGGACGGTGAAAAGTACCTGGCGTTCGAGTTTCAGGCGCTGATGCCGGCGCGCGAGCTGAAGGTGCGTGGTGCCCACAACCAGTCCAATGCCCTGGCGGCACTGGCCCTGGGGCATGCCGCTGGCCTGCCGTTCGAGCCCATGCTCGAAGCCCTGCGTGAGTTCGGTGGCCTGGCCCACCGGTGCCAGTGGGTGCGCGAGCGTAATGGCGTGAACTGGTACGACGACTCCAAGGCCACCAACGTCGGTGCTGCCCTGGCCGCCATCGAAGGCCTGGGTGCCGATATCGAAGGCAAGTTGGTGCTGATCGCCGGTGGCGACGGCAAAGGTGCTGAATTCACTGCGTTGCGCGAGCCCGTCAAGCGCTTCTGCCGCGCCGTGGTATTGCTTGGCCGTGATGCCGAGCGCCTGGCCGAAGCGTTGGGTGATGACGTACCGCTGGTACGGGTCAAGACCCTCGAGGACGCGGTGCAGCAGGGTGCCGAACTGGCCCAGGCCGGCGATGCGGTGCTGCTGTCGCCGGCGTGCGCCAGCCTCGACATGTTCAAGAACTTTGAAGAGCGCGGGCGACTGTTTGCCCAGGCAGCGGGAGGTCTTGCATGATCTTCGGCATCTTCAAGCCCTACCCGTCGCCGCTGATCAGCGGTCGTGGCATCGACCTGGACTTCCCGATGCTCGCCGGCTGCCTGGCCTTGCTTGGCCTGGGCCTGGTGATGATCACCTCGGCGTCCTCGGAAGTGGCCGCGGTGCAGTCGGGCAACCCGCTTTACCACATGTTCCGCCACCTGGTTTACGTGTTCCTTGGCCTGGTTGCCTGCGGCGCGACCATGCTGGTGCCGATCGCCACCTGGCAGCGCATGGGCTTCATGATGCTGCTGGGCGCCTTCGGCCTGTTGGTACTGGTGCTGGTGCCGGGTATCGGCCGCGAAGTGAACGGCTCCATGCGCTGGATCGGCTTCAGCTTCTTCAACGTCCAGCCTTCGGAAATCGCCAAGGTGTTCGTGGTCGTCTACCTGGCGGGTTACCTGGTGCGCCGGCAGACCGAAGTGCGCGAAACCTGGATGGGCTTCTTCAAGCCGTTCATCGTGCTGCTGCCGATGGCCGCCCTGCTGCTGATGGAGCCGGACTTCGGTGCCACCGTGGTGATGATGGGCGCGGCGGCGGCCATGCTGTTCCTCGGCGGGGTGGGGCTGTTCCGCTTCAGCCTCATGGTGGTGTTGGCGGTGCTGGCGGTGTTTGTGCTGGTACAGGCGCAGCCCTACCGGATGGCGCGGCTTATCACCTTCACCGACCCGTGGTCCGACCAGTTTGGCTCGGGTTACCAGCTGACCCAGGCACTGATCGCCTTCGGCCGTGGCGAGTGGCTGGGTGTTGGCCTGGGCAACAGCGTGCAGAAGCAGTTCTACCTGCCCGAAGCGCACACCGACTTCGTGTTCTCGGTACTGGCCGAAGAGCTGGGCGTGGTCGGTTCGCTGCTGACCATTGCACTGTTCGTGTTCGTGACCGTGCGTGCCCTGTACATCGGCCTGTGGGCCGAGAAGGCCAAGCAGTTCTTTGCCGCCTATGTGGCCTTCGGCCTGGCGTTCCTGTGGATCGGCCAGTTCCTGATCAACATCGGGGTAAACGTCGGCCTGCTGCCAACCAAGGGCCTGACGCTGCCGTTCCTCAGTTACGGGGGCAGTTCGCTGGTGATCTGTTGCGCCTGCGTAGGCCTGTTGCTGCGTATCGAGTGGGAGAGCCGTACGCACCTGGGCAGCGAGGAACACGAGTTCAGCGAAAGCGATTTTGCCGAGGAGACCAGTCATGGCCGCTGACGGCAAGAACATACTGATCATGGCGGGCGGCACCGGGGGCCATGTATTCCCGGCCCTGGCCTGCGCCCGTGAGTTCCAGGCGCGTGGGTTTACCGTGCACTGGCTGGGCACCCCACGTGGCATCGAGAACGAGCTGGTGCCACAGGCTGGCCTGCCACTGCACCTTATCCAGGTCAGCGGCCTGCGCGGCAAAAGCAAACTGTCGTTGCTCAAGGCGCCATTTACCCTTGTCAAGGCCGTGCTGCAGGCGCGACGCATCATTCGCCAGCTCAAGCCGGTCTGCGTGCTGGGCTTTGGCGGCTACGTGACCGGCCCCGGCGGTGTGGCCGCGCGGCTGTGCGGCGTGCCGCTGGTGATCCACGAGCAGAACGCCCGTGCCGGTACCGCCAATCGGTTGCTGGTGCCACTCTCGGCGCGGGTCTGCGAAGCTTTCCCGAACACCTTCGAGGCCAGCGACAAGCGTCGCACCACCGGCAACCCGGTGCGCCCGGAGCTGTTCATGGATGCACAACGCGCGCCCCTGGCCCAGCGCCGTGCGCGCCTGCTGGTGCTCGGTGGCAGCCTGGGTGCGGAACCATTGAACAAATTGTTGCCTAAGGCCCTGTCCGAGGTCCCTGCCGCGCTGCGGCCAGAGGTGTTCCACCAGGCCGGCAAGCAACACGCGCCAATCACCGCCGAGCGTTATCACGAGGCGGGCGTCGAGGCTCAGGTAGAGCCGTTCATCAAGGACATGGCCCAAGCCTATGGCTGGGCCGACATGGTGGTGTGCCGGGCCGGTGCCCTGACCGTCAGCGAGCTGGCGGCAGCAGGCCTGCCTTCGATGCTGGTGCCTTTGCCCCACGCCATCGACGACCACCAGACCCACAACGCCCAATATCTGGCCCGCGAAGGCGCTGCCTTCCTGATGCCACAAGCGACAACTGGCGCAGCGCAGCTCGCTGAACGCCTGAACGAGGTGCTGATGCAACCCGAGAAACTCAACGTCATGGCAGGCACCGCACGGCGCCTGGCCAAACCTGCTGCAACCAGCACCGTGGTCGATATCTGCCTGGAGGTGGCCCATGGTTGAAAGCCAGAAAGCCATGCCCCATCCGAAGATGGGCCGTATCCGCCGTATTCACTTCGTCGGTATCGGCGGCGTGGGCATGTGCGGCATTGCCGAAGTGTTGCTGAACCTGGGCTATGAAGTGTCCGGTTCGGACCTGAAAGCTTCGCCGGTGACCGAGCGCCTGGAGTCGTTCGGCGCCGAGATCTTCGTCGGCCACCGCGCCGAGAACGCCGCTACCGCTGACGTGCTCGTGGTGTCCAGTGCCATCAACCCGGCCAACCCGGAAGTGGCTACCGCCCTCGAGCGACGCATTCCGGTAGTGCCGCGTGCCGAAATGCTCGCCGAACTGATGCGCTACCGTCATGGTGTGGCCGTTGCCGGTACCCACGGCAAGACCACCACCACCAGCCTGCTGGCGTCGGTGTTCGCTGCCGGTGGCCTGGACCCGACTTTCGTTATCGGTGGCCGCCTGACCGCTGCCGGTACCAATGCCCAGCTGGGCACCAGTCGCTACCTGATCGCCGAAGCAGACGAAAGCGATGCGAGCTTCCTGCACCTGCAGCCGATGGTGGCCGTGGTCACCAACATCGACGCCGACCACATGGCGACCTACGAAGGTGACTTCAACAAGCTGAAGAAAACCTTCGTCGAGTTCCTGCACAACCTGCCGTTCTACGGCCTGGCGGTGATGTGCCTGGACGACCCGGTGGTGCGCGAAATCCTGCCACAGGTAAAACGCCCGACGGTGACCTACGGCTTCAGCGAAGAGGCCGACATCCGCGCCATCAACGTGCGCCAGCAGGGCATGCAGACCCACTTCACCGTGCTGCGCCGTGACTGCGAGCCGCTGGAAGTGTCGGTGAACATGCCTGGTAACCACAACGTGCTCAACGCACTGGCCACCATCGCCATCGCCACCGACGAGGGCATTAGCGACGAAGCCATCGTCCAGGGCCTGTCCGGCTTCCAGGGTGTCGGCCGCCGGTTCCAGGTGTACGGCGAACTGCCGGTGGAAGGCGGCAGCGTGATGCTGGTCGACGACTATGGCCACCACCCGACCGAAGTGGCTGCGGTAATCAAGGCCGTGCGCGGTGGCTGGCCAAGCCGCCGCCTGGTGATCGTCTACCAGCCGCACCGCTACAGCCGCACCCGCGACCTGTACGACGATTTCGTCCAGGTGCTGGGCGATGCCAACGTGCTGCTGCTGATGGAGGTCTACCCGGCGGGCGAAGAGCCGATCCCGGGTGCCGACAGCCGTCAGCTGTGCCACAGCATCCGCCAGCGCGGCAAGCTGGACCCGATCTACATCGAGCGCGGCGCCGAGCTGGCACCGCTGGTCAAGCCACTGCTGCGCGCTGGCGACATCCTGATCTGCCAGGGTGCCGGTGATGTCGGTGGCCTGGCCCCGCAATTGATGAAAAGCCCGCTGTTCGCTGGCGCCAAGCAGGAGAAGTCGAAATGACCAGCGCCTACGAAAAACTGCACTCGACCCTGGACGTCAAGGCGTTCGGCCGCGTCGCCGTGCTGTACGGTGGCAAAAGCGCCGAGCGTGAAGTGTCGCTGAAGTCCGGTGCGGCAGTGATCGACGCGCTGACCACTGCCGGTGTCGACGTGGTCGCCATCGACGTCGGTGACGACCTGCTCACGCGGCTGCAAAGCGAAAAGATCGACCGCGCCTTCATCATCCTGCACGGCCGTGGCGGTGAAGACGGCAGCATGCAAGGCCTGCTGGAGTGCCTGGGCATCCCTTACACCGGCAGTGGCATCCTTGCCTCGGCGCTGGCCATGGACAAGCTGCGCACCAAGCAGGTGTGGCAGAGCCTGGGCATTCCGACCCCGCGTCACGCGGTGTTGGCGAGCGAAAACGATTGTTTGTTGGCCAGTACGGAACTGGGCTTCCCGCTTATCGTCAAACCCGCCCATGAAGGCTCTAGCATCGGCATGGCCAAGGTGAACAGCGCCCAGGAACTGGTCGCCGCCTGGCAGGACGCCGCCAAATACGATTCCCAGGTACTGGTGGAACAGTGGATCCACGGCCCGGAGTTCACCATCGCGGTCTTGCGCGGCCAGGTGCTGCCGCCGATCGCCCTGGGTACGCCGCACGTGTTCTACGACTACGACGCCAAGTACATCGCCAACGATACCCAGTACCGCATCCCGTGCGGGCTGGATAGCGTCAAGGAACAGGAACTGATCGACCTGACCGCACGCGCCTGTGATGCCATCGGCATCGAAGGCTGGGGGCGGCTGGACGTGATGCAGGACGAGCAGGGCCGGTTCTGGCTGCTCGAAGTCAACACCGCACCGGGCATGACTGATCATAGCCTGGTGCCAATGGCGGCCCGCGCGGCTGGCCTGGACTTCCAGCAACTGGTGCTGGCAATCCTGGCTGATAGCGTGACGACGCGAGGTTAACAACCATGCAAGGCGCGATGATACGTCAGCAGCAACCCGTTACCGGCCGTAGCAAGCCGGTGCCGCGTGGTGCCAGCCGGCTGGTGGCCGACGAGCCCGTATCGGCGCGCCTGCCGCGGCCAAGCCTGGGAGGCCTCAAGCGCCTGCTGTGGCCGGTGCTGCTGGTGGCGGCCGGCTTTGGTGCCTACGAAGGCGCCATTCGCCTGATGCCGTATGCCGACCGGCCGATCACCAAGATCGACGTGCAAGGCGACCTCAGCTACATCAGCCAGCAGTCGGTGCAGCAGCGCATCGCGCCCTACGTGGCGGCGAGCTTCTTCAGCGTCGACCTGCCAGCGATGCGTGCGGAGCTCGAACAGATGCCATGGATCGCCCACGCCGAAGTGCGCCGGGTGTGGCCTGACGAGGTGGTGATCCGCCTGGAAGAACAGCTGCCGGTGGCGCGCTGGGGTGACGAAGCCTTGCTCAACAACCAGGGCCAGGCCTTCACCCCGCGCGAACTGGCCAACTACGAGCACCTGCCGCAGTTGGCCGGGCCCCAGCGTGCTCAGCAACAAGTCATGCAGCAGTACCAGGTATTGAGCCAGATGCTGCGCCCCATGGGCTTTTCCATTGCTCGCCTGGAGCTGCGCGAGCGAGGCAGCTGGTTCCTGACCACCGGTGCAAGCAGCGCCGGGCCAGGCATCGAGCTGCTGTTGGGGCGCGACCATCTGGTGGAGAAGATGCGCCGTTTCATTGCCATTTACGACAAGACACTCAAAGACCAGATCACCACTATCGCCCGCATTGATCTGCGTTATTCCAACGGACTTGCCGTTGGTTGGCGGGAACCGATTGCACCGACGACGGCCCAACCCGCCGTTGCGAAGAATTAGAGAGAGGCAGGACCATGGCAAACGCGCATAGCGGCAAAATGATCGTCGGGCTGGACATTGGCACCTCCAAGGTGGTGGCGCTGGTGGGCGAAGTGGGCGAAGACGGTACCCTGGAAATCGTCGGGATCGGCACCCATCCGTCCCGCGGCCTGAAGAAAGGCGTGGTGGTGAACATCGAGTCCACCGTGCAGTCGATCCAGCGCGCCGTGGAAGAGGCCCAGCTGATGGCCGGCTGCCGTATCCACTCGGCCTTCGTCGGGGTAGCCGGCAACCACATCCGCAGCCTGAACTCCCACGGCATCGTCGCCATCCGCGACCGCGAGGTCAGCCTGGCCGACCTGGAACGTGTACTCGACGCCGCCCAGGCCGTGGCGATTCCGGCCGACCAGCGCGTGCTGCACACCCTGCCGCAGGACTACGTGATCGACAACCAGGAAGGCGTGCGCGAGCCGCTGGGCATGTCCGGCGTGCGCCTGGAAGCCAAGGTCCACGTGGTCACCTGCGCAGTCAACGCGGCGCAGAACATCGAGAAATGCGTACGCCGCTGCGGCCTGGAAATCGACGACATCATCCTTGAGCAGCTGGCTTCGGCCTACTCGGTGCTGACCGACGATGAAAAAGAACTGGGCGTGTGCCTGGTGGACATCGGTGGCGGCACCACCGACATCGCCATCTTCACCGAGGGCGCCATCCGTCATACCGCGGTAATCCCGATTGCCGGCGACCAGGTGACCAACGATATCGCCATGGCCCTGCGTCCCCTACCCAGTACGCCGAAGAAATCAAGATTCGCTACGCCTGCGCCCTGGCCAAACTGGCTGGCGCCGGCGAGACCATCAAGGTGCCGAGCGTGGGCGACCGCCCACCGCGCGAGCTGTCGCGCCAGGCCCTGGCCGAGGTGGTGGAGCCACGTTACGACGAGCTCTTCACCCTGATCCAGGCCGAGCTGCGCCGCAGCGGCTACGAGGACCTGGTGCCAGCCGGCATCGTCCTCACCGGCGGCACCGCGAAGATGGAAGGTGCCGTGGAACTGGCCGAGGAAATCTTCCACATGCCGGTACGCCTGGGCGTACCGCACAGCGTTCGGGGGCTGAGCGACGTGGTTCGCAACCCGATCTATTCCACCGGTGTGGGCTTGCTCACTTACGGCCTGCTGAAGCAGTCCGAGGACCTGATCCTGACCGGTAACACCAACAGCAGCAACAACAGCTATGGCGATGAACCGAAGGCCCCAGTGCTTGAGCGCTTCAAGAAGTGGGTCCAGGGCAACTTCTAAGTTTCAAAGCAGTAGTGGTAGGCGCAACAACTAGAGAACTGTAAGGAGAGGGAAAATGTTCGAGCTCGTAGACAACGTCCCGCAAAGTCCGGTCATCAAGGTGATCGGCGTTGGTGGTGGTGGTGGCAACGCCGTCAACCACATGGTCAAGAGCAGCATCGAAGGTGTGGAATTCATCTGCGCCAACACCGATGCCCAGGCGCTGAAAAGCATTGGCGCGCGCACCATCCTGCAATTGGGCACTGGTGTGACCAAGGGCCTGGGTGCCGGTGCCAATCCGGAAGTCGGCCGTCAGGCTGCGCTGGAAGACCGTGAGCGCATCGCCGAAGTGCTGCAGGGCACCAACATGGTGTTCATCACCACTGGCATGGGTGGCGGTACCGGTACCGGTGCAGCGCCGATCATTGCCGAAGTGGCCAAGGAAATGGGCATTCTCACCGTAGCCGTGGTGACCCGCCCGTTCCCGTTCGAAGGCCGCAAACGTATGCAGATCGCCGATGAAGGCATCCGCATGCTGGCTGAAAGCGTCGACTCGTTGATCACCATTCCCAACGAGAAACTGCTGACCATCCTGGGCAAGGATGCCAGCCTGCTGTCCGCCTTCGCCAAGGCCGACGATGTACTGGCCGGTGCCGTTCGCGGTATCTCCGACATCATCAAACGCCCTGGCATGATCAACGTCGACTTCGCCGACGTGCGTACCGTGATGGGTGAAATGGGCATGGCGATGATGGGTACTGGCTGTGCCAGCGGCCCGAACCGTGCGCGTGAAGCCACCGAGGCGGCGATCCGCAACCCGCTGCTGGAAGACGTCAACCTGCAGGGCGCCCGTGGCATCCTGGTGAACATCACCGCAGGCCCGGACCTGTCGCTGGGTGAGTACTCCGATGTGGGTAGCATCATCGAAGCCTTCGCCTCTGACCACGCCATGGTCAAGGTGGGCACCGTGATCGACCCGGACATGCGCGACGAACTGCACGTGACCGTTGTGGCCACTGGCCTGGGCGCGCGCATTGAGAAACCGGTCAAAGTGGTCGACAACACCCTGCAGACTGCCCAGCAGGCGTACGAAGCTTCCAACCCTGCACCGGTTCGCCAGGAGCAGCCAGCGGTCAACTACCGTGACCTGGAGCGCCCGACTGTGATGCGCAACCAGGCCCATGCAGGTGCTGCTGCAGCCGCTAAACTGAACCCTCAGGATGACCTGGACTACCTCGATATCCCGGCTTTCCTGCGTCGCCAGGCTGATTAATGGAATTTATCAGGGGTATAAAGGTGATTGGTATTCATCAAAGGTTGGGTCTGTTATCATCCCCAGCCTTTGTTGATACCTGTTCGCAATTTGCGCTGAAGCGGCCAATGCCATGATTAAACAACGCACCCTGAAGAATACCATCCGTGCCACAGGTATCGGTCTGCACTCTGGGGAGAAGGTTTACCTGACCCTCAAGCCTGCACCTGTGGACACCGGCATCGTCTTCCGCCGCGCCGATCTCGACCCTGTGGTCGAAATCCCTGCGCGTGCGGCCAACGTCGGCGAGACAACCATGTCGACGACGCTGGTCAACGGTGACGTCAAGGTCGATACGGTCGAGCACCTGCTCTCCGCCATGGCGGGCCTGGGCATCGATAACGCCTACGTCGAGCTCTCCGCCTCGGAAGTGCCGATCATGGACGGCAGCGCCGGACCCTTTGTATTCCTGATTCAGTCTGCCGGCCTGGAAGAGCAGGACGCAGCCAAGAAGTTCATCCGCATCCTGCGTGAGGTAACCGTGGAAGAGGGCGACAAGCGCGCCACGTTCCTGCCTTTCGAAGGGTTCAAGGTGAGCTTCGAGATCGACTTCGATCACCCGGTCCTCAAGGGCCAGACCCAGAGTGCGGTCGTCGACTTCTCCAGCACCTCGTTTGTGAAGGAAGTCAGCCGCGCGCGTACCTTCGGTTTCATGCGTGACATCGAGTACCTGCGCAAGCACAACCTTGCGCTGGGCGGCAGTGTCGAGAACGCCATCGTGGTCGACGAGACCGGTGTGCTTAACGCAGACGGCCTTCGTTCCGATGACGAATTCGTCAAGCACAAGATCCTCGACGCCATTGGCGACCTCTATCTGCTGGGCAACAGCCTGATCGGCGAGTTCAAGGGCTACAAGTCCGGCCACGCGCTGAACAACCAGCTGCTGCGCAAGCTGATTGCAGAAACCGATGCCTGGGAAGTGGTCACTTTCGAAGATGCCAGCACGGCACCGATCTCGTACATGCGCCCTGTTGCGGCCGTGTAAGTTCGAACACTCTCTCTAGTGTTGTATCAAGGCCACCTTCGGGTGGCCTTTTTTATGGCTTGTTCCTGGCGTGGGCGGCCAACCGTTCCAGCGCTGCGCGCAGCTTGGGGTCGGTGATGCCCTCGGCGGTGTCGCGCAGGCTTTCGGCGGCGCTGATCGACAGCTCTGCAGCATGCCCACCTCGCTTGGCTGGCACTAGCGGTGGCTGCACCTTGTAGAGCATGCGCCTGAGGTTGCCGAATGCTTCCATGGCTTGTAATGCTGCCAGCAGGCGCTTTTGCTGGTAGCGCAGGCGGGTTGCCCAATGGCCGTCGGTAACTACCAGCAACAAAGTGCCATCGCGCCACGACGCCACATGGCAGTGCTCCCGGGCAGCCGGTTGCAGCTGGCTTTCCAGCAGGCGCTGCAGGTGCTCCAGGCGTTCGGCCTGGTTAAGCAGCAGGCGCAACGGGCGCACCTGGCGCAGCAGTGCGGAGGGTGGCTGGGCAGGGGAGGGTTTGTAGGCCATGGGGTACGCATGAGGTTGCAAGGGCAGCAGTCTAACACCTCTATAGCCTGTGCCGGCCTCTTCCCGGGTAATAGAAGATAAGACTGGTTCTCGATAGCTTTCATGTTGCCAAGGCTTGAACTCAGGGAAAATGCCCCTATCTAAGACAGGCCCCTGCCAAAACGCTGTAATAGCATCGTGGAAATCCACCACTTTCCTCACCATCGTTTCCGGGTAGAATGCTCGTTCGCATGCGGCCTCAGGGCTGCACGGGCGACTCATGGGGCCGCCCTCCATCCCTACGTGTGGAAGATCCTGCCGATATGTTTGCGCCTTTGTTAAAAAAACTTTTTGGAAGCAAGAACGAGCGTGAAGTGAAACGCATGCTCAAGACGGTGAGTATCGTCAATGCCTTCGAAGAGAAGATGGTGGCCCTCTCCGACGAGCAACTGCGGGGCAAGACCGCAGAGTTCAAGGAGCGCTTGGCCAAAGGCGAGACACTGGACCAATTGCTGCCTGAAGCCTTCGCTGTGGCCCGAGAGGCCGGCAAGCGCGTAATGGGCATGCGCCACTTCGATGTGCAGCTGATCGGTGGCATGACCCTGCACGAGGGTATGATCGCAGAAATGCGTACCGGTGAAGGCAAGACCTTGGTCGGTACCTTGGCCGTGTACCTCAACGCACTGTCCGGCAAGGGCGTGCACGTGGTCACCGTCAACGACTACCTGGCCCGCCGTGACGCCAACTGGATGCGTCCGCTCTACGAATTCCTCGGCCTGTCGGTCGGTATCGTTTCGGCCTTCCAGCCGCCGGAAGAAAAGCGCGCCGCCTATGCGTCCGACATTACCTACGGCACCAACAACGAATTCGGTTTCGACTACCTGCGCGACAACATGGCGTTCAGCCAGGAAGAGAAGTTCCAGCGTGAACTCAACTTCTCGGTAATCGACGAAGTCGACTCCATCCTCATCGATGAGGCGCGTACCCCGCTCATCATTTCCGGCCAGGCTGAAGACAGCTCCAAGCTGTACATCGAGATCAACCGCCTGATCCCGCGCCTGACCCAGCACATCGAAGAAGTCGAAGGCCAGGTTACCCAGGAAGGCCACTTCACCATCGACGAGAAGAGCCGCCAGGTCGAGCTCAACGAAGCCGGTCACCAGTTCATCGAAGAGATGCTCACCCAGGCCGGCCTGCTGGCCGAGGGCGAGAGCCTGTATTCCTCGCACAACCTGGGCCTGCTGACCCACGTTTACGCTGGCCTGCGCGCGCACAAGCTGTTCCACCGCAACGTCGAGTACATCGTCCAGGACGGCCAGGTCCTGCTGATTGACGAGCACACCGGCCGTACCATGCCGGGCCGTCGCCTGTCCGAGGGCCTGCACCAGGCCATCGAGGCGAAAGAGAACCTGAATATCCAGGCCGAGAGCCAGACCCTGGCTTCGACCACCTTCCAGAACTACTTCCGCCTGTACACCAAGCTGTCCGGCATGACCGGTACCGCCGACACCGAAGCGTTCGAGTTCCAGTCCATCTACGGCCTCAACGTGATGGTGATCCCGCCGAACAAGCCGCTGGCACGTAAAGACTTCAACGACCTGGTGTACCTGACTGCCGACGAGAAATACGCCGCGATCATCGCCGACATCAAGGAAAGCATGACCCACGGCCGCCCGGTGCTGGTGGGTACTGCCACCATCGAAACCTCCGAGCACATGTCGAACCTGCTGCTCAAGGAAGGCATCGAGCACAAGGTACTGAACGCCAAGTATCACGAGAAGGAAGCCGAGATCATCGCCCAGGCCGGTGCGCCAGGCGCACTGACCATCGCCACCAACATGGCCGGTCGTGGTACCGACATCCTGTTGGGCGGTAACTGGGAGGCCGAAGTGGCCACCCTGGAAAACCCGACACCCGAGCAGATCGCCCAGATCAAGTCGGACTGGCAGAAGCGTCACCAGCAAGTGATCGAGTCGGGCGGCTTGCACGTGATCGCTTCCGAGCGCCACGAATCGCGCCGTATCGACAACCAGCTGCGTGGCCGTTCGGGCCGTCAGGGTGACCCGGGTTCCAGCCGCTTCTACCTGTCGCTGGAAGACAGCCTGATGCGCATCTTTGCCTCTGACCGGGTGAAGAACTTCATGAAGGCACTGGGCATGCAGTCGGGCGAGGCCATCGAACACCGCATGGTCACCAACGCCATCGAGAAGGCCCAGCGCAAGGTCGAAGGCCGTAACTTCGACATCCGTAAGCAATTGCTCGAATACGACGACGTGGCCAACGAGCAGCGCAAGGTGATCTACCACATGCGCAACAGCCTGCTGGCCGCCGAGAACATCGGCGACACCATCGCAGAATTCCGCCAGGAAGTACTGGACGCTACCATCAGCCAGCACATCCCGCCGCAGTCGCTGCCCGAGCAGTGGGATGTGGTCGGCCTGGAAGCTGCTTTGGCCAGCGATTTCGCCATGAAGCTGCCGATCCAGCAGTGGCTCGACGAGGACGATCACCTCTACGAGGAGACCTTGCGCGAGAAGCTGCTGAACGAGATCACCACCGCCTACACCGAGAAGGAAGACCAGGCCGGTATCGACGCCCTGCGTACCTTCGAGAAGCAGATTCTGCTGCGCGTGCTGGACGACCTGTGGAAAGACCACCTGTCGACCATGGACCACCTGCGTCACGGTATTCACCTGCGTGGCTATGCGCAGAAGAACCCGAAGCAGGAGTACAAGCGCGAGTCGTTCAGCCTGTTCCAGGAGCTTCTCGAGTCGATCAAGCGCGACACCATCCGCGTGCTTTCGCACGTTCAGGTTCGCCGCGAAGATCCGATCGAAGAAGAAGCCCGCCTGCGCCGCGAGGCCGAGGAACTGGCCAGCCGCATGCAGTTCCAGCATGCCCCTGCCCCGGGTCTGGAAAGCGAGCAACTGAGCGAAGAGGGCGCCGAAGTGGCGGTCGCCGCAGCGCCAGTGCGCAACGACCAGAAGCTGGGCCGCAACGAGCCGTGCTGGTGTGGTTCGGGCAAGAAGTTCAAGCATTGCCACGGGCAGATCGAGTGATTTGACCAGGCAGTTGTAACCTGAAACATCCGGGGGCCGCTTTGCGGCCCATTCGCGGCACAAGGCCGCTCCTACAGGGACCGCGCCCGACCCAATGGTTGCGATGCCCCTGTAGGAGCGGCCTTGTGCCGCGAATGGGGCGCGAAGCGGCCCCGCTCTTCCATCATCACTTCACCGTTTTTCTAGGAGCGCTCTAATGGCTGTTGGTCTTGGTCCTTTGCCCACCCTGCACCCGGTTCCGGGTTTTGAACTCGGCATCGCTTCTGCCGGCATCAAGCGCCCGGGGCGCAAGGATGTGGTGGTCATGCGCTGTGCCGAAGGCTCCAGCGTGGCTGGCGTGTTCACCCTCAACGCCTTCTGCGCAGCGCCGGTGATCCTGTCCAAGCAACGTGTACAGGGCACCGTGCGCTACCTGCTGACCAACACCGGTAACGCCAACGCCGGTACCGGCGCGCCCGGCCTGGCCGCCGCCGAACGTACCTGCGCCAAGCTGGCCGAGCTGGCTGGCGTGCCGGCCGAGTCGGTACTGCCGTTCTCCACCGGCGTGATCGGCGAGCCACTGCCGGTCGAGAAGATCGAAGGTGCACTGCAGGCCGCCCTCGACAACCTGTCGGAAAACCATTGGGCTGAAGCTGCCACCGGCATCATGACCACCGATACCCTGCCCAAGGGCGCCAGCCGTCAGTTCCAGCACGATGGTGTGACTGTTACCGTCACCGGCATCAGCAAGGGTGCAGGCATGATTCGCCCGAACATGGCCACCATGCTCGGCTACATCGCTACCGATGCCAAGGTTGCCCCGGCAGTGCTCAAGGACCTGATGCTGGACGGCGCCAACAAGTCGTTCAACCGCATCACCATCGACGGCGACACCTCGACCAACGACTGCTGCATGTTGATCGCAACTGGCAAGGCCAACCTGCCGGAAGTGACCGAAGCCAGCGGCGCGCTGTTCGAAGCCCTGAAAAAGGCCGTGTTCGAAGTGTGCATGGAGGTGGCCCAGGCCATCGTCCGTGACGGCGAAGGTGCCACCAAGTTCGTAACCGTGCAGGTCAACGGTGGTGGCAACCACCAGGAATGCCTGGACGTCGGCTATGCCGTGGCCCATTCGCCACTGATCAAGACCGCACTTTTCGCATCCGATCCGAACTGGGGCCGCATCCTGGCCGCCGTTGGCCGTGCTGGCGTGCCGGAACTGGATGTAAGCCTGATCGACGTGTACCTGGGCAGCGTGTGCATCGCCAGTAAAGGCGGCCGTGACCCGAGCTACACCGAAGCTCAGGGCTCGGCAGTGATGGCCCAGGAAGAGATCACCATCCGCATCGAGCTGGGCCGTGGCCAGTGCAGCGAAACCATCTGGACCACCGATCTGTCCCACGAGTACGTGAAGATCAACGCCGAGTACCGTACCTGATCGAAAATGGGGCTGCAAAGCAGCCCCAGCATTCCAAACCGATGGAGCCGAACCATGAGCTATCACCTGATCATCGGCGACAAGCTGTATTCTTCCTGGTCGCTGCGCGGCGCCCTGGCCCTCGAGCTGGCTGGCGTGCCCTACGAAGAAACCCTGATCAAGCTCAACCAGCCTGATACCCGTCAGCGCATCCTCGCTTTCTCCTCCACCGGCAAAGTGCCGTTGCTCAAGACCGGGCACGGTGTGATCGCCGATTCCCTGGCCATCGCCGAATACCTCAACGAACAGCACCCCGACGCCCAGCTGTGGCCTGTCGACGTAGCCGCGCGTGCCCAGGCCCGTTCGGCTTGTGCGCAGATGCACAGCGGTTTCTTCGCCTTGCGCGGTGCCATGCCGTTCGACCTGTCGCGTGACCAGGCCCTGGACGATGTGCCGTTGGACGTGCAGGTCGACATCGACCGTATCGTCGCGCTGTGGTCCGAATGCCGCGTGGTGGCCAAGGACAGCGGCCCGTTCCTGTTCGGCAAGCCGAGCCTGGCCGACGCCTTCTTCGCCCCGGTGGCCGTGCGCCTGCGCACCTACCGCGTGGAGGTGCCGGCAGAGGCGGCAGCCTACATCGAAACCATTTATCAGTGGCCAGCCTTCCAGGCTTGGCAGCAGGCCGGCCTGGCGGAGCGTGAAGGGTGAAACGGATACATGTTGTAGCGGCGGTCATTCGCGGTACTGATGGCCGTATTCTGATTGCCCGCAGGGCGGATACCCAGCACCAGGGCGGCCTGTGGGAGTTTCCCGGTGGCAAGGTGGAAGAGGGTGAAGGCGTGGAAGCGGCGCTGGCCCGTGAGCTGCGCGAGGAGCTGGGCATCGAGGTGACCCGCTCGCGTGCGCTGATCAAGGTCAGCCATGACTACCCGGACAAACAGGTGCTGCTGGACGTGCGCGAAGTCGAAGCGTTCACGGGCGAACCTCATGGCGCAGAAGGGCAGCCGCTGGAGTGGGTGTCGCCACGGGACCTGGCGCAATACGAGTTCCCCGAGGCCAACAAGCCGATCGTGGCTGCCGCGCGTCTGCCGGACCAATACCTGATTACCCCGGATGGCCTGGAAGTGCCACAGATGCTCAAGGGCATCCAGAAGGCGGTGGCCAATGGTACTCGCCTGATCCAGTTGCGGGCGCCGGACATGTATGACCCCAAGTACCGTGATGTGGCGGTGGATGCCGTGGGGTTGTGTGGGGGCAAGGCGCAACTGATGCTCAAGGGGCCGCTGGAATGGCTGGGTGATTTCCCGTCGGCCGGTTGGCACCTGACGGCAGCGCAGTTGCGCAAGTACGCTGCCAAGGGCCGGCCGTTCCCCAAGGAGCGCTGGCTGGCGGCGTCCTGCCACAGCGCCGAGGAGCTGGCGCTTGCTGAACAGATGGGCGTGGACTTTGTCACCTTGTCGCCAGTGCAGGCGACCCAGACTCACCCAGAGGCGGTGCCGTTGGGATGGGATGAGGCGCAGCGGTTGATTGCCGGGTTCAACAAGCCGGTTTACCTGCTGGGTGGGGTAGGGCCTGATCAGCGCGAGCAAGCCTGGGAAGTGGGGGCACAGGGTGTTGCCGGGATCCGGGCGCTCTGGCCCGACGTCTGAGTAAGGCGGCCGCTTTGCGGCCCATCGCCGAGGTCCCACAGGTATAGCGTTGTCTTCGGGTTCATGATGAACCGGTGGGAGCTGGCTTGCCGGCGATGGGCTGCAAAGCAGCCCCGGTAATATCAGCCCTCAGGCTTTGGCGCTGGCTGCCACAAAACCTCAGCCACCCCCTGGCGCCGCCCGATGATCCGCGCCGCCACGAACAATAGATCGGAAAGCCGGTTGATATACGCCAAGCCAACGCCTTCCAGTGGCTCCACGGCATTCAACTGCTGGCACCGCCGCTCCGCACTGCGCGCCAGGCTGCGGCACACATGCGCCTGCGCCACCAGCGCCGAACCACTGGGCAAGATGAAGTTCTTCAACGGCCCCAGCTCTTCGTTCCACACATCGATGGCCGCCTCCAGGCGCTCGACCTCTGCCAAGGTCAACGCTTGGTAGCTCGGCATCGCCAGCTCACCGCCCAGGTCGAACAAGCGGTGCTGACACGGCACCAGCACGGTGCTCACCTCGTCCAGGCCTTGCTCGTCCAGGCCCGCCAGCAGCAGCCCCAACTGGCTGTTCAGGCTGTCCACCTCGCCAATCGCCTCGATCCGAGGGTGGTCCTTGGGCACCCGGCGTCCGTCGCCCAGGCCGGTTTCGCCCTTGTCGCCGGTGCGTGTGTAGATCTTCGACAGGCGATAGCCCATGTCACTTCTCCGTGTTGGCCGGCGTCGCCGGCTGGACGAGGGGCAGGCGCAGGGTAAAGCAGGTGCCCTGGCCGGGCGTGGACTGCACTTCCATCTGCCCCTTGTGGTTGTTGGTGATGATGAAATACGAAACCGACAGGCCCAGGCCAGTGCCCTGGCCGATTTCCTTGGTGGTGAAGAACGGCTCGAAGGTGCGTTTGCGCACGGCCTCGGGCATGCCGACGCCGTTGTCCTCAACCTGGATTTCCGCCCATGGCGGGTTTAGCCGGGTGCGCAGGGTAATGCGCCCGGGCTCGCTGGGCTGTGGCCGCACGTGGATGGCCTGCGCCGCGTTTTTCAGCAGGTTGAGCAGTACCTGTTCCAGTTCGTTGGCCGTGCAGGGCACGGGGCCCAGTGCAGGGTCGAACTGGCGCACGATGGCCTGGCCCTTGAAGTCGAAGCCGATGGTCAGGTCAAAGTCATTGCCGGCAATGTCCACCGCCTGGTCGATCAGTGCCGGCAGGTCGCACGGCGCAAGCTGGCGGTTGCTGCGGCGGCTGAAGCTGAGCATGTGGGTGACGATCTTCGCTGCCCTGGCGCCGGCCTGTTGAATGCCATCGAGCAGCTGTGGCACCTCGCGGCTTTCCAGGTAGCGGTTGACCGTGGCCAGGTCGATGTCCAGTTCTTCGGCCTGCTCCTGGTTGCGCGGCAACTCGGGCGACAGGCGCCGGCGAATGTTCTGCACGTTGTGCAGGATGGCGCCCAGCGGGTTGTTGATCTCGTGGGCCATGCCGGCCGCCAGGCCACCGACCGAGAGCATCTTCTCGGATTGCACCATCATCTCTTCCAGCGACAGGCGCTGGGTAATGTCGTCGATGCGGATGACCACGCCGCGCCCACCGCCGCCGGTCAACGGGTAGAAGGTCAGGGCGTAGTGACGCAGGTCATCGCCCTTGGCCCAGGTGACCCGCTCGATCTTCGCCACCCGGTGCTTCTCCACGGTTTCCTTCAACTGCGGCAAAAACGGCTTGAGCGGCTCGAAGGCGATGAACACCGGCTGGTTCAGCGCTTCGTCCAGTGGCGTACCGGAAAGCACCGTGGCTTCGTGGTTCCACTGGGTCACGTAAAGTTGTTCGTCGAGGGCGATCAGCGCCGAGGGCATCGAGTCGATGATGCTGTTGAGGTAGTTCTGGAAGCCTGTGAGTTTTTTCTCGATCTTGCTGCGCACCTGTACTTCCAGCTCAAGCTTGCGGTTGGTATGGCGGGTTTCCTCGGCCAGGCCCTGGGCCTGGTCGTAGGCGCTCTGGAATTCGTCCCGCGCGCGTTTCAGCTGCTGCTCGCGGCCTTCGATGCGCGAGAGCATGGTGTTGAAGGCTTCGGCCAGGCTGCCGATTTCGTCGTCGTTGCCGCGCTTGGCGCGCAGGGCATAGCTCTCTTCGCGGGTAACCTGGCGGCTGAGCTCCTCAAGCTGGTTGATTGGCTGGGTGATCAGGCGCTTTATCTGCCGGGCGACCACAATCCACAGCAGGATGCTGAACACCAGGATGCCCATGCTGGCGCTCAGGGTGCCGGTGTAGAACGCCGTGGGCAGCTCGCTGCTGGCCACCAGCAGCAGGTGCGCCGGCGGGTTGGCGTCGCGCGGTATGCGGATCAGCTGGGTGCTGCGAAACTCCATCAGGCGCCAGCCGTCGATGTTGCGAAAACGCTTGGGCAGGGCCAGCGGCTCGCCATGCTGCAACTGCGCCAGCATACGTCCATCGCCGCCGTAGACGGCGGCGGCGCGTAGTGGCGTGTAGCTGTCCAGTTCCTTGAGGAGGGCGCTGGCGGTTTCCGGGGTGTCGCCGGCGCGGGCGGCAAGTTGCGGGTTGGCCACCAGCCGGCCGATGGTCTGCAGTGCCTGCGGCGCCATGCTTTCCTGGGTGATCCAGTAGGCGGCGCTGATGAAGGTGAGGTTGGCCACCAGCAGGATGGTCACCAGCAACACCAGCAGGGCCGCCAGCAGTTTCTGCCCGACCGGGAGGTTTTCCAGGCGTTGGCGCAAGGTCATGGGCTAGGCAATGTCCGTATCCGGTTGAAAGGGCCGCGTCAGTCGCAGGGCAAGCCACGCGTGCGCAAGTTATCGACCAGGCGCTGTTGCAAGCGTTCCAGCAGTGGCAATTGCAGGCCATGGCGCCCGGCCGCACGGCAGGCATGGCCGAGCAGGTAGTGCACCTCTGTGCGTCGGCCCGCGCGCACGTCCTGGTACATGGAAGAGTAGTTGGCCGCGGTGGCAAGGATCACCCGCTGTACTTCTTCGCTCAGCTCATCTGCCGCTTCCGGCTGGCCGCAGCGCCGCAGCAACTGGACCAGTTCGGCGCACAGCGCATCCACTTCTCCCAGGTGCCCCAGCAGGCCGCCGTTCTGGCATTCGTGCAGCACGGTCAGCGGGTTGATGGCGCAGTTGAGGGCCAGCTTGCGCCATAGCCGGGTGAGGATGTCCACCGTCCACTCGGCAGGGATACCGGCTTCGTGCAGGTCATCGAACCAGGCGGGCATTGCAGGGTTGCGTGGGTCGCCCAGCCAGTTGAAACCGTGGCCGGCAAAGCGCACCTGCCATTCCCCGTCGCGAAAGGCACCTTCGGTACTGGAAGCGAAGATGCAGCGTGCGTGGGGTACCAGGTCGGCCACTTCGTCCTGGCTGCCCAGGCCGTTCTGCAGCAACAGCACTTCGGCACCCTCGGCCAGCCGCGGTGCCACACCGGCAATGGCCTGCGCCGCGTCGTAGGCCTTGCAGGCCACCAGCAGGCGGTGGATGGGGCCCTGCGCCTGGGCGGTTTCGGCGGGGATGGCGTAGTGGCGGGGCTGGTCCTGTTCAACCAGGGTCAGGCCGCCGGACTGCTGATAGGCGTGCAGGCGTTGCCCGTCACGCAGGATCAGGCGCACGGCCTTGCCCGCGCGCGCCAGGCGGCAGGCCCACAGGCTACCGAGGCTGCCGGCGCCGAGAATATGCCAGGTGCTGCTCATATGCGTTTCGCAACCCGTTATAATGAGCCCGCATTTTAACCGTCTAACTCAGCGTGCTCCATCTTCAGACCGAGCGCGCTTTATTTTTTGGAGAACAACCATGCCTTCGTTCGACGTGGTATCGGAACTGGACAAACACGAAGTGCAGAACGCCGTTGATAACGCTATCAAGGAACTTGATCGCCGTTACGACCTGAAAGGCAAGGGCACCTTCGAGTTCAAGGAAAAAGATCAGACCGTTCTGCTGACCGCCGAGGAAGAGTTCCAGCTCGAAGCGATGCTGGAAATCCTGCGCCTTGCACTGGTCAAGCGCAAGATCGACGTGAAATGCCTGGAAACCCAGGACCCGTACCCTTCCGGCAAGGAAAAGAAGCAGGAAGCCAAGTTCCGCGAAGGCATCGACAAGGACCTGGCGAAAAAGATCGTTGCCACCATCAAGGATGGCAAGCTGAAAGTACAGGCCGCCATCCAGGGCGAGCAGGTGCGTGTAACCGGCAAGAAGCGTGACGACTTGCAGGAGGCCATTGCCCTGCTGCGCACCAAGGAATTCGACATGCCGCTGCAGTTCAACAACTTCCGCGACTGATGCAGGTGCTGCCCGGAACCCCGATGGCGTAATGATGTCCATGGGGGCCGGGGCTGTGTAAATGCGCGCAGCCTGTTCTACCGTGTACTTGCCGCTCGGCATCAGGAGATGAATATGGATTTGAACGCTGAAGTCGATCAGCTCGTCCGCCAATCCCAGACCTGGATCCCGTTGATCATGGAGTACGGCAGCCGCGTGCTGCTGGCACTGCTGACCCTGGCGGTCGGTTGGTGGATCATCAACAAGGTCAGCGCCCGCCTCGGCAAGCTGGTTGGCCTGCGCAACGCCGACCTGGCGCTGCAGGGTTTCATCAGCACCCTGGCGAACATCGTGCTGAAGGTGCTGCTGATGGTCAGCGTGGCGTCGATGATCGGCATCGAGACCACCTCGTTCGTTGCCGCCATCGGTGCCGCTGGTCTGGCCATCGGCCTGGCCTTGCAGGGCAGCCTGGCGAACTTCGCCGGCGGTGTGCTGATTCTGATGTTCCGCCCGTTCCGTATCGGTGACTGGATCGAGGCGCAGGGCGTTGCCGGCACCGTCGACAGCATCCAGATCTTCCACACCGTGCTGCGTACCGGTGACAACAAGACTGTGATCATGCCTAACGGCAGCCTGTCCAACGGCATCATCACCAACACCAACCGCCAGCCGACGCGCAAGGTGGTGTTCGATGTGGGTGTGGACTACGAGGCCGACCTGCAAAAGGCCCGCAACGTGCTGCTGGAGCTGGCCAAGGACCCGCGTGTGCTGCCCGACCCGGCACCGCAGGCGGTAGTGGCGACGCTGGGCGACAGCTCGATCACCGTCTCGCTGCGCTTGTGGACCAAGACGTCCGATTACTGGGACGTGATGTTCATGCTCAACGAGCATGCGCGTGACCGGTTGAAGGCCGAAGGGATCGACATTCCGTTTCCACAGCGGGTGATCCGTGTGGTGCAGGAGACTGCAGCGCAGTAATACCGCTTTGTCATCGACCGGGGCCGCTTCGCGCCCCTTCGCGGGCTTGCCCGCTCCCACAGAGATTCCGCAATCCGTGTGGGAGCGGCAAGCCCGCGAAGGGGCGCGTAGCGGCCCCAGTTTTTACACTTGTTCACAGCAATTGCTCGGCTTTTCTGGCATATACCCTGGCCCCACCTGTCACACCCGATATGCCATCATGAAGCCACTGCTGTACATCACCCCCCTGCGCGCCTTGCTGTTCGGCCTGACCCTGGCCCTGTTCGAACTGCTCACCTACCTGGCCAGCGACGCCGTCATGCCGGCCATGCCGGTGGTGGTGGGCGACCTGAACGCCAGCCCCGAATACATCCCCCATGCCCTCAACCTGTATCTGTTGGGGGGCGTGGTACTGCAATGGTTGATCGGCCCGCTGGCCGATCGTTATGGCCGGCGCCCGCTGCTGTTGGTTGGCTGCGCGTTCTTCGGCCTTGCGTGCCTGGCCACCTTCTGGGTCCACGACATTGGCCTGTTCAACCTGCTGCGCCTGTTGCAGGGCATCGGCCTGGGCTTTGTCGTCACCGTCAGCTACCCGGCCCTGAACGAAGCCTTCAGCGAGGCTGACGCCGTGCGCATGATGGCCTTGCTGGCCAACATCGCCTTGCTGTCACCCCTGCTCGGGCCGTTGGTGGGCACCTTGCTGCTGCAATGGCTGGACTGGCGCTGGCTGTTCGTGGCCTTTGCCATTGGCGCGGTGCTGGTGTGGGGGCTGTTGTACCGCCTGATGCCCGAAACCCTCGGTGTGGAACGCCGTGACGGCTCGCGCCTGGCGTATACGCCGATTCATCTGCTGCCACTGCTGGCGGGCTATGGTCAGTTGCTGGCCAACCGGCGCTTTGTCGCGGGCAGTGCTGCCTTGGGCCTGGTCGGTTTGCCGCTGATTGGCTGGATCGGCCTGTCGCCGGTGCTGCTCATCCACGATGAGGGGCTGAGCACGATGGCGTATGCCTTGTGGCAGCTGCCGGTATTTGGCGGGCTGATCCTCGGTAACCTGATCATCAACCGGATCGCCGACCGCTACCCGCTGCCTGCCCTGGTGCGGGGCGCGCTGTGGCCATACCTGGCTGGCCTGTGCCTGATGGTGCTGGCAACCTGGTACTGGCCGAGCGTTACCAGTGTGGTGGCGGGCATGTCGCTGTACGCGCTGGGGCTGGGTGTGGCCAACGCGGTGCTGTACCGCATGACGTTGTTCTCCAGCGAACAGAGCAAAGGCCTGGTCTCGGCCATGCTGGGGATGATCACCATTGCCTTGCTGGGGTTGGGCGGAGCGGTGCTGGCGATGATCGGCGCCGGGGCCAGCTTGCTGCACTTTGCCCTGGCGGCGGGTGTGGCGGGGGCATTGGCGTTGTGGCCGCTGTGGTTTGTCGTAGGTGGGCGGCCTGATGAGGGGGCTGTCGCGCAGTAATGTTTGATTGCCAGTCCCGGCCTCTTCGCGGGTTTACCTGCGAAGAGGCCGGGACAGGCGATAGGGTTCTTTCAGGGCCGCTCGGCCGCTGAACTGTCCTCTGCCACCGGCGTACCCCGGCCAGCCTCCTGACGCCACTGCAGCGCGATCAGGATCAGCGTAGGCACGCCCAGCAATGCGGTGATCAGGAAGAAATCGTGGTAGCCGAACTTCTCCACCATAACCCCTGAATACCCGCCGATAAGCCGCGGCAGCAGCAGCATGATCGAGCTGAGCAGCGCGTACTGCGTCGCCGAGAACTTCAGGTTGGTCAGGCTCGACAGGTAGGCCACAAAGGCCGACGTGGCCATGCCGGAGCTGAAGTTGTCCAGCGAGATGGTCACCACCAGCATTTCCAGGTTCGGCCCCATGTCGGCCAGCATCAGGAACAGGATGTTGGTACCGGCCGAGGCGACACCGCCGATGAACAGGATCGGCATGATGCCGAAGCGCACGATCAGCAGGCCGCCGACCCCGGCGCCGACCAGGGTCATGATCAGGCCGAAGATCTTGCTGACACTGGCGATCTGGTCCTTGGTGAAGCCCATGTCGATGTAGAACACGTTGGCCATCACGCCCATCACGGTGTCCGACATGCGATACGTGGCGATCAGGCCAAGCAGCAACAGGGCCTGCCAGCGGTAGCGGGTGATGAAGTCGTTGACCGGGGTCAGCACCGGGGCCAGGCCGCGACGGCCCAGGCTGGACAGGCACGCCCAGCTCAGCAGCACATAAAGGATCAGGCGCAGGAAGGCGCGATCTTCCAGCAGCAGGTCGAGTGGCGTTGCGTCACCGGAAATGACGCTGGACCAGCCGGTATTGAACATCTGGGTAAAGCTGGCCGGTACCGATACCAGCAGGATGATCAGCACGAACACCGACGCCAACTGGTGCACCAGGCCGTAGCGCGCTGCCGACAACTGCGTGCGCATGGGCACTGGCGGCTCGCGCATGACCAGCGTGGTGAACAGGGCGGGGAGCATCATCACCCCGAACATGACATAAGTGCCGGCCCAGGCTTTGTGCAGGTAGCTGAAACCGGTGGAGCCGAACCACTCGGCAAAGAACAGCGCGCCGGCCGTGGCGAGCAACGCTGCCACCCGGTAGCCGGCCATGTAGCTGGCGGCGAGCGCGGCCTGGCGTTGGTCGTCGGCGATTTCCAGGCGATACGCGTCGACGGCGATATCCTGGGTGGCAGAGGCGAACGCTACCAGCACCGCCATGGCGATCAA
Organism: Pseudomonas putida NBRC 14164; assembly: GCF_000412675.1. Taxonomy (NCBI): domain Bacteria; kingdom Pseudomonadati; phylum Pseudomonadota; class Gammaproteobacteria; order Pseudomonadales; family Pseudomonadaceae; genus Pseudomonas; species Pseudomonas putida. Next base: position 999,583 of record NC_021505.1, read on the forward strand.
CCACGACAGGTGCTGTTGCGGGTCGCACAGGCTCATGCCAACCAGCCCGACCACCACCAGCGCTTGCGACAGCAGCAACCACGACCGTCGTCGGCCCAGGCCGCCGAGCAGTGGCAGGCGCCATTGGTCGAGCAGCGGCGACCACACCCACTTGAAGGCGTAAGCCAGGCCAATCAGGCTGGCGTAACCAATGGTCTCACGGGCAACGCCAGCTTCGCGCAACCACACGGACAGGGTCGAGAACACCAGCATGTAGGGCAGGCCGGCGGCGAAACCAAGCAGCAAAAGTACCAAGGTTGACGGGCTGGCATAGGCAGCAAGCGCAGCGCGCCAGGTTTTACGGGGCATGGGCCAACATCTGCCTCAAGTTTGCGAAAACAAAGCGCGCACTCTAACCGCTGTGCTCCATTGGGCGCCAGCCATGGCGCGTCATATCCACACGATTGTTGGTTACATTCACACCCTCCGCGCGTAAACGCGCCCGTTGTTCATCCCCTGACGGCGTCCCTGATGCAAGGCTCAACCGCCCACCTGCGCCAAGCACCCGGTGCCATGGCAGCCGGGTATCTGCCGGCAACTGACCAAGCGTGCGGCCAACCCAGCGTGCCGCGCGGCCCAGCCCCGCCTGCTCGGCCAGCTGGCCGTAGCTCACCACCTTGCCGGGCGGCACCTGGCCGAGTACCGAATACAGCACCGTTCGTCGGCCCTCGGCGCTGTCCAGGGCGTGCTCGTATCCATCAGACATCAGGCCCCCCTTGGGCTGTAGATGAAACTGGACCGGTGGTTCGGCAAATGAGAGTTGAACTCAACGGCGTATGCCCGGTCTGTCCTTGCTCTGGTCGTCGGTATCTGGATAATGCCCGGCTTTTTTGTCAAAACGAACCCGTAGTCCGCCTATGTATTCTAGATCCTTGTTGTGCCTGCTAGCTGCCTCCTTGTGCGCCTCCCCGGTGTTGGCCGATACCGTGTGGATGAAGAACGGTGACCGGCTCAGCGGCAAGATCAAAGTCTTCGACGGCGGTAAGCTGCTGCTGGAAACCCCTTATGGCGGCTCCATCGCGCTGGACTGGAAAGAGGTCCAGACCCTGGAAAGCGACCAGGAGATGCTGGTCAAGCAAGACGCCTACACCGGTGAAAAAGCCAAGTCGCTGAAAGCCGCCGAGCCTGGCAAGGTAACGCTGGCCAATGGCGAAGCGCCAAAGACCGTGGAACTGGCCAGCATCGAGCAGATCATGAAGCCCAAGCCGCTGGTCGAGGACTTCGTGTGGAAAGGCAACGTCGATGTGGCGCTGGACTACAAGCGTGCCGAGAACGACACCGACGATTACGACGTAGGCTTCAAGACTACCGCTCGCCATGGCCGCTGGCGGCACAATGCCGAAGGCGAATACAACCGCGAGACCAAGGACGACGTCACCACCACCGACAACTGGAGCGCCGAGTACGCCCTGGACCGCTTCATCACCGAGAAGTGGTTCTGGCAGGGGCGTGCCGAATACAAGCGTGACCGCATCGAAGACCTGGCCCGCCAGCGCACCGTCGGTACCGGCCCGGGTTACCAGTTCTGGGACGATGAGCTGGGGGCGTTCTCGCTGGGCTCGCTGATCAACCGTACCGACTTCGAATACCAGGATGGCGGCAAGGACAACTTCTATTCCGCGGCGGTGAAGTGGGACTACACCCGCTACCTGATCGGCAAGAACGTGCAGCTGTTCACCAATGGCGAGTTCGCCAAGCCGCTGGGCGGCGTGGCCGACTACTCGCTGGATGCCGAGGTTGGCCTGCGCTACAAGGTCACCGAGTGGGCCTCGCTCAACCTCAAGGCCGAGAAGGACATCATTACCGGCACGCGTGAAAGCGACCTGGACAAGACCCGCTACACCGCAGGGTTCGGCGTTACCTGGTAGATCGCAGGGGGCGCCTTGCGCCCCTTCCGCCGGCAAGCCAGCTCCCACAGGCACCGAACAGGCTTGCCATTTCGCGGTCATTGTAGGAGCTGGCTTGCCGGCGCAAGGGCTGCGCAGCAGCCCCATTGGCAGTGGGCCTGATAATGCTATCTTGTGCCCATCCAGTCTGCCGCCAGGAGCCGCCCTCAAGTGAGTACCAACGCCATCCGCCCAGCCCGGGAATTGCTCCTCAAGGAATACCGCGGCGTGCTCTCGACCCATTCCAAGTCGATGCCCGGCTACCCGTTCGGCTCGGTCGTGCCGTATTGCCTCGATGCCAACGGCAACCCGCTGATCCTCATCAGCCGAATCGCCCAGCACACCCACAACCTGCAGAAAGACCCCAAGTGTTCGCTGCTGGTGGGTGAGCGCGAGGCTGAGGATGTGCAGGCCGTAGGGCGCCTGACCGTGATGGCCGAAGCGCACAAGCTGGTCGACGAGGCTGCTGTCGAAGCGGCTGCCGAGCGCTACTACCGCTATTTCCCGGACGCCGCCAACTACCACAAGGCCCACGACTTCGACTTCTGGGTGCTGCAGCCAGTGCGTCACCGCTACATTGGTGGCTTTGGCGCGATCCACTGGCTCGATCAGGTGACCTTGGCCAACCCGTTCGCCGGCAAGGCCGAGGCGAGCATGGTCGAGCATATGAACAGCGATCACGCCAACGCTATTGCTCACTACGTCGAACTGACCGACCTGCCACGGCATGCACCGGCGCAGATGGCCGGGGTCGACAGCGAAGGCATGCACCTTCGCATTGGCCAGGCCGTGCACTGGCTGCCCTTTCCGGCTACTTGCAACACGCCGACACAAGTCCGGGAGGCCTTGGTTTTGCTGGCTCGGGCCGACCAATGGCCGCATGCGACGCAAGTCGAGGGTTGAAATCCGGAGCGTCGGCATCCATTTGAGGTCTTATTGGAAGGTTATCTTCCGTCGAGGAACCCTTGATGCGTGCTTTTCTACTGCTGTTTCTGATTTTTCCTGTGCTGGAGCTTTTCGTCTTCGTCAAGGTCAGCGCGGCAATCGGTTTCTTCCCGGCACTGCTGCTGATCATCGCTGGCTCCGCCCTGGGTGTGCTGGTGATGCGGGTGGCCGGCCTGGCCACCGCACTGCGCGCCCGTGAAAGCCTGCAGCGCGGCGAGTTGCCCGCCGAGGACATGTTCCAGGGCATGATGCTGGCAGTCGGTGGCGGCCTGCTGCTGCTGCCAGGCTTCATCAGCGACGTGCTGGGCCTGCTGTGCCTGCTGCCGTTCACACGCCGCTTGGCCGCGCGCAAGATGCGCGAGCGTGCCGAGGCGCAGGCCCTGCGCCAACGTGCGTTCCAGGATGACCCGTTCCAGGCGCAGCCGCGTGAGGGGGGCCACCGTCCAAACGTGATCGAAGGCGAGTATGAGCGCCGCGACAAGTAAAACCTCCGGGGCCGCGCAAGCGGCCCCGATCTTTTCAGCCGGATCAAAAATTTTGTATATCAAGCCTTGTAATTGAATCTGGCGGCCTCATGTATGTGGTCACCGCAAGGTTTCTGGTGGCAACGCCAGACATTACACAAGTGGTTCGCCCATCGCGGGCCACTTCCCGGCAACGCCGGACAGCATCAACCCGCCGGTGTCGATACCGGCCGATGAAAACCACAATTTGGGAGAGATCGACAATGAAGCTTCGTCCTCTGCATGACCGCGTAGTCATCCGTCGCAGCGAAGAAGAATCGAAAACCGCTGGCGGTATCGTCCTGCCGGGTTCGGCCGCTGAAAAACCAAACCGCGGCGAAGTTGTTGCCGTCGGCACCGGTCGCATCCTGGACAACGGCGAAGTTCGCGCGCTGGCCGTGAAAGTGGGTGACAAAGTGGTATTCGGCCCTTACTCGGGCAGCAACACCGTGAAAGTCGATGGCGAAGACCTGCTGGTCATGGCCGAGAACGAAATCCTCGCCGTTGTCGAAGGCTGATTTCCCCGACTTCCCGTTACTCCAAAGAATTCCAAGGATTAAACGATCATGGCTGCTAAAGACGTAAAGTTTGGCGATTCCGCTCGTAAGAAAATGCTGGTTGGCGTCAACGTTCTGGCTGACGCGGTAAAAGCGACCCTGGGCCCGAAAGGCCGTAACGTGGTACTGGCCAAGAGCTTCGGCGCGCCAACCATCACCAAGGACGGCGTTTCCGTCGCCAAAGAAATCGAGCTGAAAGACGCCTTCGAAAACATGGGCGCCCAGCTGGTCAAGGAAGTTGCTTCCAAGGCCAACGACGCTGCCGGTGACGGCACCACCACCGCTACCGTTCTGGCTCAGGCCATCGTCAACGAAGGCCTGAAAGCCGTCGCTGCCGGCATGAACCCGATGGACCTGAAGCGCGGCATCGACAAGGCTACCGCCGCCGTTGTTGCCGAGCTGAAGAACCTGTCCAAGCCATGCGCCGACTCCAAGGCCATCGCCCAGGTAGGCACCATCTCCGCCAACTCTGACGACTCCATCGGCAACATCATTGCCGAAGCCATGGAAAAAGTCGGTAAAGAAGGCGTGATCACCGTTGAAGAAGGCTCGGGCCTGGATAACGAACTGTCCGTCGTAGAAGGCATGCAGTTCGACCGTGGCTACCTGTCGCCGTACTTCGTCAACAAGCCGGACACCATGGTTGCCGAGCTGGAAGGCCCGCTGCTGCTGCTGGTCGACAAGAAAATCTCCAACATCCGTGAGCTGCTGCCAGTTCTGGAAGCCGTTGCCAAGGCCGGCCGCCCACTGCTGATCGTTGCCGAAGACGTTGAAGGTGAAGCGCTGGCTACCCTGGTAGTCAACAACATGCGCGGCATCGTCAAGGTTGCAGCGGTCAAGGCACCAGGCTTCGGCGACCGCCGCAAGGCCATGCTGCAGGACATCGCTGTCCTGACCGGCGGCCAGGTCATCTCCGAAGAAATCGGCCTGTCCCTGGAAACCGCTACCCTCGAGCACCTGGGTAACGCCAAGCGCGTCATCCTGTCCAAGGAAAACACCACCATCATCGACGGCGCTGGTGTTGAAGATGACATCCAGGCTCGCGTCAAGCAGATCCGTGCCCAGATCGAAGAGACTTCCTCGGACTACGACCGTGAGAAGCTGCAAGAGCGTCTGGCCAAGCTGGCTGGCGGTGTTGCCGTGATCAAGGTCGGTGCCGGCACCGAAGTTGAAATGAAAGAGAAGAAAGCCCGCGTTGAAGACGCCCTGCACGCTACCCGTGCAGCCGTTGAAGAAGGCGTGGTGCCTGGCGGTGGTGTTGCCCTGGTTCGCGCCCTGAACGCGATCGTTGACCTGAAAGGCGACAACGAAGACCAGAACGTCGGTATCGCCCTGCTGCGTCGCGCTGTTGAAGCGCCGCTGCGCCAGATCACTGCCAACGCCGGCGACGAGCCAAGCGTTGTCGCTGACAAGGTCAAGCAAGGTTCGGGTAACTTCGGTTACAACGCTGCTACCGGCGAATACGGCGACATGATCGAGATGGGCATCCTGGACCCAGCCAAGGTCACCCGTTCGGCCCTGCAAGCTGCTGCTTCGATTGGCGGTCTGATGATCACCACCGAAGCCATGATTGCTGACGCTCCGAGCGAAGCCCCAGCTGGCGGCGGCATGCCAGACATGGGCGGCATGGGTGGCATGGGCGGCATGATGTAAGCCAGCCTTACCCCCTGCACCATTAAAAAGCCCCGGTTCGTGAGAGCCGGGGCTTTTTATTTTCCTGTGAGGGCCTCTTCGCAGCACAAGGCTGCTCCTAAAGGTATCGCGTACAGTCCGGCATCGACGCGTACCCTTGTAGGAGCAGCCTTGTGCTGCGAATGGGCCGCGAAGCGCCCCCTCTGTCAGGCGACGCTACGCTCGACAGCTGGCGCTTCCACCACGCCCCGCCGATACAGAACCAGGTAATACGACCCCAACCCGATCAACCAGCAGAACACCGCTGTCCACACGTTGTGCGACAAGAAGTGGGCGCCCTGCATCATCCGCCCCACACCCAGCACCGATCCGGCTACCAATGCCACTACGAACGCCACCCGCGCCAACCGTGGCTTGCGATCACGCAGCATGAAGAACAGGCCGAACAAGCAGAACCCGGTCGCTGCGTGCCCACCCGGCCAGCACAGCCCTGGCTTGTCGGTGGCCGGCCGTGGCTCCAGCAACTTGCTGTAGGTTTCGGTGCCGCCAAACTGGGTCAGGCTCCACGGGCACTGCACCTGGGTCACCTTTTTCAGCGGCGTGACAAACGCCGTGGACAGGCCCAGTGCCAGCACCAGGCAGCCCAGCTCGCGGCGCCAGCCGAACAGGTGCTTCCAGAAGAAACTGGCGGTAAACATCAGCAGCGACAACACCCCCAGCAAGATCACCACCTGCTTGACCCGGTCGTGCAGGATGTTTTCCAGCAGGTAGCTGTGGCGGCCAATGAACTGCCCGGCAGCGGGGTCGAAGAACAGGTTGGCCACATCCATGTCGACCGAAGTCAGCTCCAGCAGGATCAAGGCCAGCGCGGTCGCCAAGGGTATGCCCAGGTACAGCCAGTAATTGATCGGGCGAGGGCGGGTTCGTTGCTGCATGACGGCTCCAGGGCACGAAAAAGATCGGACATTGTCGGCCGCCCGCTATCCTGTGTCCGTGAAGGATCAGTGAAAAAACCGTCAAGTGCGGTGAATTTCTCCGGGGGCTGGCACCGTGCAGGCATAGGCCTTAAGCTGCGCCTGCCGCGCACCACAGCGAGAAGCGCCGCACAGGAGAAACCGATGCGCATTCTTTTGGTTGAAGACAACCGCGATATCCTGGCCAACCTGGCCGATTACCTGGGCATGAAGGGCTACACCGTTGACTGCGCCCAAGATGGCTTGTCCGGCCTGCACCTGGCTGCCACCGAACACTACGACCTGATCGTGCTGGACATCATGCTGCCCGGCATCGATGGCTACACCCTGTGCAAGCGCCTGCGTGAAGACGCCCGCCGCGACACCCCGGTGATCATGCTTACCGCCCGCGACCAGTTGGACGACCGACTGCAAGGTTTCCGCTCCGGGGCCGACGACTACCTGCTCAAGCCGTTCGCGCTGTCGGAGCTTGCGGCGCGCATCGAAGCGGTGCTGCGTCGAGCCCAGGGCGGCGGGCGCCGTACGCTGCAGGTGTCCGACCTCAGCTACGACCTCGACACCCTGGAGGTTACCCGCCAGGGGCGCCTGCTCAAGCTCAACCCTGTCGGCCTCAAGCTGCTGGCAGTGTTGATGCAGAAAAGCCCGCACGTGTTGCGCCGCGAAGTGCTGGAAGAAGCCTTGTGGGGCGACGACTGCCCTGACAGCGACAGCCTGCGCAGCCATGTGCACCAGCTGCGCCAGGTGATCGACAAACCGTTTGAAAAACCGTTGCTGCATACCGTGCATGGCGTCGGCTATCGCCTCGCCGAGGGCCGCGATGGAGTTTAAGCAAAGCCTTGCCCAGCGCATCATCATCGCCTTTGCCTTGATGAGCGCGCTGGTGGCCGGGGCGTTCGCCTTCGGCATCGTTGCCACTGTGCACCTGGTCGAAGAGCGGTTGATTTCCTCGGTATTGGGCGGTGACCTGCAGCGCCTGCTGCGCATGGACAGCGTCAGCGACTGGAGCCACCGGCCACGCCCCGATCAGCTGTTCTACTTCAGCGGCGGGCGTGACGACTTCGAGCTGCCCAAGGACCTGCGCCACCTCGACCGGGGTTTCCACGAGGTGTTTCGCGACCAGCTGTCGTACCACGCCATGGTCGAGATCGTCGATGGCCGCCGGTATGTACTGCTGCAGGACCAGAGCGACTTCGAAGAACGCGAGCGCGTGCTGTTCGCGGTGGTGGTGGTGGGCTTCGTGCTCAGCCTGGTGCTGGCCGTCATCCTCGGCTGGCTGGTGGCGCGCCGGGTGATGGCGCCGGTGATCCGCCTGGCCCGCCAGGTGCGTCACCGCGACCAGCTGCTGGGCCTGGCCCCGCCGCTGGCACCGGACTACGCCGCAGACGAAGTCGGCCAGCTGGCAGTGGCCTTCGACGATACCCTGGGCCGCCTGCGCGATGCGCTGACCCGCGAACGGCTGTTCACCAGTGATGTCAGCCATGAGCTGCGCACGCCGTTGATGGTGCTGGCAACCTCCTGCGAACTGCTGATGGAAAACCCCAATCTCGACACCCGCGCGCGCAGCCAGGTGGAGCGCGTGGCGCGGGCCACGGAAGAGATGCGCGAGCTGGTCAAGACCTTCCTGATGCTGGCGCGTGCGCAGCGTGACGAGGGCGCGGTGGCCTCGCAGGCGACCCTTCGCGAAGTGGCTGATGAGCTGATCGGCGTGTGGCGCGACACCATCGAGCAAAAGGGCCTGACCCTGTACTTCGATGGCCGCGTCAGCGCGAGCCCGGTGCTGTACAACGCCACGTTCCTGCAGTCGGTGATGGGCAACCTGCTGCGCAATGCTGCGCACTACACCGATAGCGGCTATATCCGCCTGAGCCTGGAAGCCAACGGCTTCAGTGTGGAGGACAGCGGTGTGGGTATCCCTGAAGAGCAGCGCGAGGCCATGTTCAAGCCATTTGTACGCGGCGACGAGCGGCGCGGCGAGGGCCTGGGGCTGGGGCTTTCGCTGGTGCAGCGGATCTGTGATGACCAGGGCTGGCGCGTTACCCTCACGTCTACCTTGCCGCATGGTTGCCGCTTCCAGGTCGACCTGAGCAATACCGCGGCCAAAGGCGACCTGGACGGCATGGCCGAGTAATGGTTTGTAACAGGTCAATTGGCGCGCAACATTTTTTTCACATTGGCATGACCTGATTCCGACGCTTGCTTACCTAAGGTGAGCGGCACTGGAGTCAGGAGATGCCCAATGCGTAGCCCCATCAAGCTTGAATTTTCCGAGAAGTACGACAAAGACCATGCGCGTGAGTACTTTCTCAAGCACCAGGACGGCCTGGCGCGACGCCTTTCCCACAAGCGAGATGAGCAACTGGCGCGTCGCGCCCTGGCATTGGCTGGCGAGCCTGGCCTGGTACTGGACCTGCCGTGCGGTGCTGGCCGTTTCTGGCCGCTGCTGGCAGAAAAACCCAATCGGGTAATCATCGGTGCCGACAACTCCGAAGCCATGATCGAGACAGCGTGCGCCGCGCAACCGCCAGAAGTGGTGGCACGGGTACGCCCTTTGCAGACTTCTGCGTTTGCCATTGACCTGCCGGACAACTCGGTGGACAGCATTTTCTGTATGCGACTGTTCCACCACATTGGCGAATCCGCCCACAGAAAGACCATTCTTTCGGAATTTCAGCGGGTTAGCCGTGATAGTGTGATTCTGTCCCTGTGGGTGGATGGCAACTTCAAGGCCTGGCGCCGAAAAAAACTCGAAGAGCGTCGCAGTGCCAAGGCTGACCAGGACAATTACCAGAACCGTTTTGTGTTACCGGCCGAAACGGTCGAAGAAGAATTCAGGGCCGCAGGCTTCAGAATCCAGGAACGCCTCGACTTCCTGCCGTTCTATGCCATGTGGCGGGTTTACGTATTGCGTAAGGGGTAGTGTTTGATGGCTGTAGCCCAGAAAGGGGAGTCGCGGTTCGATTTTTACTGGCGCCAGCAAGGCGAGTGGGTGGAGGAACCTAACCAGCGCCGCGGTGGCGAGAGTGGTGTGCAACGCCTCAATGATGCCAATGGCAAGCTGCTGTATGCCAAGCGTCAGGTCGGGCATATCTACCGCAGCCTGCTGCACCCTTTTGGCCGGCCGACCGTATTGCGTGAACTCGATGCGCTGAACAGCTTCGAGCAACTGGGCGTGCGTGTACCGCGCATCGTCTTCTGTGGTGCCGAACGCGATGCCGACCACCAATGGCGTGCGCTGCTGGTGAGCGAAGCATTGGACGGGTTTATCGAACTCGACAACTGGCATGCCGAAGGTGCCCGTGAGCGTTACCCGCAGGTGGTGCATGAGCGCATGCTCAAGGACCTGGCGGACAACCTTGCGCGCATGCACCTGGGGCACTGGCAGCACGGCTGCCTGTATGGCAAGCACGTATTCATCAAGGTGATTGGCGAAGGCGAGCAAGCGCGCGTCGAAGTGGCGCTGCTGGACCTGGAAAAGTGCCGGCGGCGTATCAGTTGCCAGCGTGCGGCAGGTAACGACCTGCGCCAGCTGCGCCGCCATTCGTCGCTCAATGACGCGGAATGGCAGACGCTGCTCTACTTTTACAAGATGGCGTTTGGCAGCGCTGTCAAAGGGTTAGGGTAATGAAACTAGAAATAGCTCGAGCTTTGTTCCTGGTAGCCGGCCTGGCCGTGACCACCGTGGCGGTGGCTGCCTGGGAAGAGCCGAGGCCGACCGTGTTCAGCAAGGCTGAGATGGCCGACCAGTGCGCGTTGCCGCGGGAAGCGAAACCGCAGCAGCAGGCACAGGTCGCGCCGGATCAGGACCTTTTGCTGTTCCTGTTCGGCCTGCGTCAGGGGTTGCGGCCTTTCGGTTGAACCCTGCGGTAGCTAGAAATGCCAGAGGCCTCGCGGTTGCGGGGCCTCTGGCATTTTTGTGTCTGGCTTTCTGGCCTCTTCCGTAGAAGTTAGCAGTGCTGCATAGTATTGCCTTTGAGGCGCGTGAGCAGCAGGAAGCCGCCAAGGGCGCTGCTCAAGAACAGAATCCCCAAGCTCAATGGAAGTAGATGTTCAGCTGACGCAATCAAAGTGCCAGCGAAACCACCCCCGGCAAATAGCATTGTTGTGTTGAGCGACGCTGCTGCCCCTGCCTGCTGCGTGTAGCGGGCTAATGCTTGCGTAGCTGCAGCGGGGCGTACCAACGTCGTTCCTGCTGTACATAAAATCATCGGTATCATGAGGCCTATTAATGTCAGCCCTGCTACCCACTGCCAAATCAATAGAGCTGCACCTGCGGTGCCTATCAGTAGAAATCCCGCGCAGATCTGAGCTTGTGCGCTGACGCGATTGTTCAAGAAAGTCGCGATGGCACCACCAACGACATACGCCAGCCCGTAGGCGATGAATACCACGGAAAACTCATACGGTGTAAGGCCCAGCTGCTCCATCAGTACCAGTGGTGCAATGACGATGAAGGAAAAATGGCAGGCGAACGCTAAAGTGGCCTGTAGGGAGTACGTTACATAGAATGCGTCGCGCAACATCACAATATAGCTTTGAGCACCTGAGTTGCCCTCGGATAATACAGGTGTTTCGTTCAGTAGCACCCATGCAAGCACTATGGCTGAGAGGGCTATTCCAATAAATACAGTAAAGCTGCCTGTCCAGCCGATTGATTGTTGGAGAGCTGCACCGGCGACGGGCGAGATTGATATAAACAAACCACTTGCACTCGTCAACAAGATGCGCATGGTGTTGCGCTGCTTTCCACTATACAGGTCCTGTACAAGTGCTTGGCCGAGAACCAAGCTTCCACAGCCGGCGGCTTGCAGTAACCGAAATGCCAAAAAAAATTCATAGTCAGTTGAAATTAGGCAACCAACAGCCCCAGCAATGGATACTCCCAAGCCGACGATTAACAGTCTTTTACGCCCAGTTCGGTCAGACAGAGGGCCAATAAATATTTGCGCCACAGCTACGCCAAACGCGAATAAGCTTACAGAGTAAGCTATTTGCTTTGGTTCTACTCGGAAGGCTTCTGCAAGCGCGGGGAACGAAGGAAGGATGACGTCCAGAGGGAAAACGCCCAACAGACATAAAAGAATCAAAAGCAATGGGCGAAGAATGGTGATTTTAATGTTTTCGGCCTGGCTCATAGAAGGACGATTCCCGCCGACCTGAACTGTAACGTGTAGCCTGCATCTTTCAATAAGTCGGTGCGTCTAATTGCCGTAATCGTGATTTTTGATATTGTGGATATCCGAAGCATGCAATTATCTTTTAGATGGTCAATAACCACTTTGCCGGTAGAGGGATGGTTTTTGAAAATTGAATTTAAGAATGATTCGTCGGGGCTGCAGAAGGCGCTGAGTATTTTAATTAGAGTGGCGACGAGATGATCCTTGTGGTGGGTGGGTATTTGCGGCCAAAGTCGTACGAAGCAGTCGGAGAAAAAAATAGAATGACGTGCTTCATCATGGAGGTGGTCAATCAGCATGTTTGCCACAGGCGTGACAAGCGAGTCACGTGTTAGGTCGTATAGTTCTTGAGTTATTAGTGTTTCTGAGATAAATGCAATGCAAAAGCGGGTAATGCTTCTGAGGGTGGGAGGAGTGTTTTGTAGGATTTGGTCAAGGCTATTTATGCGCGCAGAGTTTATTCGATCTAAACAGAAGTGCTTTGCCACTTGGTCTGCAATTTCTCTAGAGAAGAGCGCGTGATAGGCCTCATCTGCATAAAGCTTTAAAGCATTTAGATGGACATCATTGTCAAAGTATTTTTTTAGATCGCCCGCCACGATGCATCGTACGGTCTCATTGATGTGCCCCATTTCAAGTTGCGTGGTGTAGTCCATGAAGTGCACGAGGTGATAGGCGTGCAGGACTAACAACTCATGTTTGGAAAGTTGCTTAACTGAATCATGTGCCAGTGCTGGACTCAGGGCGCTTGGAAACCAGCGGTCGGGTACTGACTGCGTAAGATCCTCTACGGAAAAATTATAAGCGTAAGGGCGCGAGCGTACAGCGCTCGTCATGTGCCAGTTCTTGAACACTGCACTGCTACGATGGGTGGATCTTTTCATGTCTGTACCTCGCGCTCGTCTACGATATCAGAGCCCTTAAGCAACTGGGTGTCGCATTCCCGTCGCCATAGCCACATCCAACGAAAAAAAGGACTTGCTCACTTGGGCTTTCAAGCATTAGTAGTGGTTCAATGTTAATTTCGTTTAATGCACCGGTGAGCCAGGTGCTCATTCCGCGATCAGTGGCTGCTAGTTGGAAAGTCTGTGCTGCATGGCCAACTTCTATCAGGGCCATTCTATAAGCGCGCGAATGCTCATATTTCCACCACAGTTTGTCGAATCTGGAACTCAAAAATAATCCAGCGGATATGTGATTGGCGAAGTGTTGGCCAGATAATAAATCACCTAGAGCGGAAGGCAGATGACTTCGCCATTGAAGCTGATGTTGCCGTGGATTGTAGTAATAAATTCCAGGTTCAAGACTGTCCACGTTATTTACATATACGTAGCCTTCTGTAGCGTTAAGCCCACCAACTGAAGGGCTGGCGCGGCGCATTAAGTAGTCATCTACTTCCTCTATGCCGTTGTCCGCGGTTCTATGTCTAATAAAACCTAGCGTGTGATGCAAGATTTCGGAAAGATCAGGCAAGGAAATCGGTAGTCGCTGAAAATCTCTGATGGTTGCTCGTTTGCTGAATATTTTGTCAGTTGCAAAGGAATGTCGCGGAGTAGGGAGTGGAATGCCGTTATCGTCTCCGCGCGAACTGGCTAATAGAATCTTATTGTTCAGTACGGAGTTGCAATGTTCAAGGTATTGTAGCGCCCACTCCTTCTCGTTTGAAGGTTGTTGTTCTATAGTGATGTCTTTAGTTCCGAAATGGAATATTCTTGATAGAATATCCCAACCCCAGTCTGGATTGTCGTCAGCATCCTCGATGAAAACCTTGCAACGCTTAAGGTCTTCGGTTAGGTCGTCATTTAATTTTTCGGGATCTTTCTCGTAAATTAGGTGTATTAACCGGTCTGCGTGGTCCCTTGATAATTCGAACTGTTTATGATTTTTGAAATCCCAGCAGATTAGAGTGTTATTCATAGCGATAAAAAAGCAGTCTTTACTTATCATGGCTCCTCCTTAGACTGAAGGGCAGGCCGGCACTGCTCTTCAGTGTTTATGGGTAGGGCTTATTTGGTTTTTTTGACTAGGTGCGCCATGTTCGCCAATTTGGTGCATTCCATCTTAATGGTTTTCATATTGATTTATCCATGTGTGCGTCGCGTCATTGCGACGTCTTTGATAATAGCGGTAAGTCCAAGATGTACAAGCTGAAGAGGGTGGCGAAATTTCTGACTAAGTTGTAGGATTTTTTACCAAGGTCATTTCCAAGAGTGTTTGAATTATGCTGGAAGACGTCTGGCTCGCGGGTGTCCTGCCATTCTGAGTCTAATAGTTACCGGGCAAAGTGGATGAGAGGGTCGTTCAGTATTTCACTGGCGAGCAGTAAGATCAGACATGAATCTGAATGATGTGGAGCCTGTGGGCGGTAATTATTAGATTGTGTTGCGTAGAAGTGATTTTCTCTCGGCTTTCTGTACCCATACAGCCTCTTCGCGGGCTTGCCCGCTCCCACAGGTACTGCACCCGTGTCAGGCCCGATGTCCTATCTGTGGGATCGGGCAAGCCCGCGAAGGGGCCGGGTCAGGCTGTTACAGGTTCCTTGGCTTTGGTCTTGTGTGCCAGCAGTGTGTAGATACAAGGCAGCACAAACAAGGTAAACAGCGTACCAATCGACATCCCGGTGGCGATCACCGTCCCGATGTCAAAACGGCTGACCGCCCCGGCGCCGGTCGCCAGAATCAGCGGTACCATGCCGAACACCATTGCCGCCGTTGTCATCAGCACTGGCCGCAGGCGAATCGCCGCCGCTTCCTCGATCGCCTCGCGCACGCTCAGGCCGCGTTCCTCACGCAGCTGGTTGGCGAACTCGACGATGAGGATACCGTGCTTGCTGATCAGCCCGATCAAGGTCACCAGCCCGACCTGGGTGTAGATATTCATGCTCGATATACCCAGGAACAGCGGCAGCAGCGCCCCGCAGATCGACAATGGCACCGTCACCAGGATCACCAGCGGGTCGCGGAAACTTTCAAACTGTGCTGCCAGCACCAGGAAGATGATCGCCAGTGCCAGGCCGAAGGTAACCCACAGCGCGCTGCCTTCTTGAACGTACTGGCGGGCCACGCCGGCGTAGTCGAAGGCAAAGCCTTCCGGGGCCTCTTCGCGGGCGATGTCCTGCACCGTCTTCAGCGCTTCGCCCAGGCTGACCATGGGCACGCCCTGGATTATCGCCGAGTTCAACTGCTGAAACTGGTTGAGCTGGCGCGGGCGGGCGCGGTCGGTGAGGGTGATCAGGGTCGACAGCGGCAGCAGTTGGCCCTGGTCGTTCTTCACGTAGTAGTTGTTCAGCCAGCCGGGGTTGTCACGGTACAGCCGCTCGACCTGGGCTATCACCTTGTAGCTGCGCCCTTCCAGCGTGAACCGGTTGATTTCCGCCTCGCCCAGCAAGGTTGCCAGCGTGCCGCCCAAGGCGTCCATCGACACCCCCATCTGCGCTGCTTTCGCCCGGTCGATGTCGACCACCACTTCGGGCTTGTCGAAGGCCAGGTCGATGTCGAGGAAGGCGAACTTGCCCGACTCCTGGGCGCGGGTCTTGATGCGCTGGGCCACTTCCAGCAGTGCCGGGTAGTCACCTGCGGTATTGATCACGAACTGGAACGGCAGGCCCTCACCGGTACCGGGCAGGGAGGGCAGGTTGAAGCCGAAGATCTGCAGGCCGCCGATTTCCTCCAGTTTGGCCTGCACCAGTGGCAACAGCTCCATCTGTGTGCGCTCGCGCTCGTTCCAGGGTTTGAGCAGGAAGCCGCCGATACCCGTCTGCACGCCATTGAAACCGTTGATCTGGAAGGATGAGTAGTATTCGGGGAAGGCCTTGAACAGCGGGGTGAACTCGTCGGTATAGGCGTTGAGGTAATCGAGGTTGGCCGGCTGCGGCGAGCTGCTCATCATGAAGATCACGCCCTGGTCTTCGTTGGGCGCCAGTTCGTTCTGGGTGAACTTGAGCAGCACCGGGATCAGGCACAGGATGATCACCGCAAACACCAGCACCACCGGGCGGCTATCCAGGGTGGCGTGCAACAGGCGCTGGTAGCGCACCTTCAGGCGCTCGAAGATCTTGTCCAGGCGATGGGCGAGGCCGCTGGGGTTCTGCTCCTGGCGCAGCAGCAGGGCGCACATCATCGGTGACAGGGTGAGGGCCACGATGCCGGAGATGACCACCGCCCCGGCCAAGGTCAGGGCGAACTCCTTGAACAAGGCCCCTGTGAGCCCGGTGAGGAAGCCGATGGGTGCATACACGGCGGCCAGAGTGATGGTCATCGACACCACCGGCATGGCGATCTCGCGGGCGCCCTCCAGTGCCGCGTCGAACGGCGACTTGCCTTCTTCCATGTGCCGGTGGATGTTCTCCACCACGACAATGGCATCGTCCACCACCAGGCCGATGGCCAGCACCATGGCCAGCAGGGTCAGCAGGTTGAGCGAGTAGCCCATCATCTGCATGAAAAACAGCACGCCGATCATCGACAGCGGAATGGTCACCACCGGGATCAGCACCGAGCGAAGGGCACCGAGGAACAGGAACACCACCACGATCACGATCAATACCGCTTCACCTAGGGTCTTGATCACTTCGTCGATGGAGGCCTGGATGAACAGCGTGGCGTCGTAGGCGATCGACACCTTCAGCGCCGAGGGCAGCTGGCTTTCCAGCTCAGGCATGATACGCCGCACTTCCTTGATCACTTCCAGCGGGTTGGAGGCCGGGGTGGCCTTGATGCCGATATACACCGATGGCGTGCCGTCGAACGAGCTGACCGTGTCGTAGTTTTCTGCGCCCATCTCTACCCGCGCCACATCGCCCAGCAGCACGCGGCTGTCGCCGCTGGTCTTGACCGGCAGCGCGGCGAACGCTTCGGCCGACTTCAGCTCGGTACTGGCGTTGATACTGGTAACCACGTATTCGCCTTTTACCTCACCGGCAGCAGAGAGGAAGTTGTAGCGGCGTACGGCATTGGTCACGTCGGTGGCCGACAGGCCGAAGCCGGCCAGCTTCACCGGGTCGATCCAGATACGCATGGCAAACACCTGGTTGCCGAGAATTTCCGCCTCGGCCATGCCTGGCAACGTGGCCAGCTTGGGCTGGATGACCCGTGACAGGTAGTCGGTGATCTGCGGGTTGCTCATTTCCTTGCTGTAGAAACTCACGTACATCAGCGCCGAGGCATCGGCAGCCTCCTTGCTCAGCACTGGGTCTTCGGAGTCCTGAGGGAGTTTGTTGCGCACTTCGTTGGCCTTGGCCAGCAGCTCGGTGAACAGCCGGTCGCTGTCGGCACCGATGCGCGCGTAGATGGAAATGATCGAGAAGTTCTGCCGGCTCACCGAGGTCATGTAGTCGATGCCTTCGGCACTTGCCAGGCTTTGCTGCAGCGGCTGGGTGATGTAGCCCTGGATGGTCTCGGCGTTGGCCCCGGGATAAGCCGTGGTTACCGTGATCAGGGCGTTTTCCATTTGTGGGTACTGGCGGATCTGCAGCTTGTTCCAGGCCTGGAAGCCCAGCAGCAAGATCAGCAGGCTGACCACGCTGGCCAGTACCGGGCGACGGATAAACGGATCGGTAAACGCCATGCCAGCCTCCTGTCAGTCCTTGCCCGTCGCGCCCTGTTCGGGCTTGAGGGCTTTGTCCTGGCCGATGCGGATCGCGGCGCCCGGGGTGAGCTTCAGTTGCCCGGCGGTGACCACCTGTTCGCCGGCTTGCAGGCCCTTGCTGACCACCACCACGCCGTCGCGGCGCTCGCCGGTTTGGACCGTGCGTTGTTCGGCGACCAGCTGGGGTTGGCCCTTGTCGTCGTTTTCTGGCTTGCCGTCCTTGTCCTTCTTCGGCGCGGCGACGTACACCGAATTGCCGTACAGGGTGTAGGTAATGGCGCTTTCCGGCACTACCACTTGCGGTTGCGGGTTGGGCAGCAGGATCAGCAGGTTGGCGAACATGCCTGGCAGCAGCTTGCCGTCGGGGTTGGCCAAGGTGGCACGCACCAGCAGGTTGCGCGTGGTTTCCTCGACCTTGGGGTTGATGGCACTGAGGCTGGCGGGGAAGGTCTGGCCCGGGTAGGCGGCCACCTGCAACAGCACCTGCTGGCCCAGGCTCAACTTCGGCAGGGCCTGCTCCGGCACATTGAAGTCTACGTACAGGCTGGACGTGTCCTGCAGGGTGGCGATCATCGTGCCGGCGGCCAGGTACTGGCCGATGTCCACCTGGCGGATACCGATAGTGCCGCTGAACGGGGCGTTGATGCTCTTCTTGATCTTCTGCGCCTTGAGCTGCTCGACCACCGCCTGGTTTCGGCGGTACTGGGAGCTAAGGCGGTCGAACTCGCCACGGGAGATGGCCGAGTCGCCGACCAGTTGGCTGCCACGGCCAAAATCCACCTTGGCCAGGCCCAGGTCTGCCTGGGCGGTGCCGAGCAGGGCCGTTTCCTGGTCGTCGTTGAGTTGCAGCAGCAATTGCCCGGCCTTGACCTGCTGGCCCGAGTCGAAGTGCAGGGCTTTGACGATACCTTCCACCTCCAGGCTCAGCTCCACACCCTGCAGTGCCTTGAGGCTGCCGACGGCGGGCAGGCGCTCTTGCCACTGACGCTGTTCGGCCAAGGCTGCCGCTACGGTGATGGGCGGCTTGGGGGCAGTGAACATCTGGATCTGCTGATAGATCGAGAAAGCCTTGTAGCCCCCCAGGGCCAGCACGATCAGCAGAACCACGGCCAACATGATCAGCATGCGGCGGCGCAGCATAGGTCCGGTTCCTTGGATACGGTTGTTATTAGCCTGGACACGACAACGGGCGATCCTGCCCACGTGTGGATGGGGGAAGTATTGACTGTTTTTTGATTGAAGGGGAGTGAATTGTCTGAACCGGCCCCATCGCCGGCAAGCCAGCTCCCACAGGTACACCACAGGTCCTGAAACCTGCGGTGTACCTGTGGGAGCTGGCTTGCCGGCGATGGGGCCGGTGAAGGCAGCGGATCAATCAGACGAGATGCAGGTGGTTGTCCCAGAAGCCGGATGGCAGGTTCATCGGTTGCCCGACCAGTTCGGCCTTGCGGCAATCGTAGAACCGGCAACGGCCCTGCCCGGAGGTGACGACAAAGCCGTCTTTCACCGCGCCAACCCCTGCGCAATCAGGCATGGGTGCATCCAGGCGAACTGCGCCGCTGTCCAGGTCCCAGACAAACAGGCGGTTGGCCCGGGGCGCGGTCAGTGCCACCAGCCGCAGTTCGCTGTGGATGGCAACGCTTGCGGTGTACTGGGCCATGGCCTGCAACTGCCGCTCTGGCACCGGGAAGGCCTTGAACGGCTCGCCCGGGCGCTTGATCGCCAGCAGCTCGGCAGTTTCATCGGCATCGCCCATGAACTGCTGGCAGGCAGCGATGGTGCCATCGCTGCCCACCGCCAGGTGGCGCACGCTGTTCATCTGCTGGGCCAGGGTTTCCTTGCTCAGCAGGGTGCCGTCGCGTTGCATCAGCACCAGGCTCGGCTGCATGGCGTCAAGGTTCATCTCCACCCGGCTTTCGGCTTCGGTGCGAATACCGCCGTTGGCCACGATCAGCGTTTCGCCATCGGGCAGCCAGGCCACCTCGTGCGGGCCAATGCCGTGGGTCGGGATCTCACCGGTGTGTACCAGGCGTTCACCTTCGAAGCGGTACACGCCGAGCACGCCCCGGCCCGGGTCGGTGGTGTCGTTCTCGGTGGCATACAGCCATTCGCCGCCTTTGTGCACCACGGCGTGGCCGTAGAAGTGTCGGTTCGGCTGCGAGACTACCGTTTGCAGCAGGCGCCCGTCGCGCAAGTCGACCAGGTAGCTTTCGGTACCGGGGCGACGGGCGACGAACAGGGCGATCGGCTGCTCGGGGTGGTGAATGATGGCATGGCAACGCTGCGCGACCTGGGTGCTGAACACCTCGGTGCCGTCCAGGCGGAAACCGACGGCATAGTGCTTGCCGTCGCCGTCGTCACGCGCCGAGAGCAGCAAGGGTTCGCTGCCTTTGTTGCGGAACAGGCTCCAGCCGCCCAAGGTGAGGGCGCTGAGCAATACGCTACCGAGTTTGAGTGCCTGGCGTCGCAGCATGATCAGTCACCGTCGTTGGCATTGAAGCCCAGCTGGATGTTCAACGCCTTGGCCAGCTCGCCTTCGTGCAGGCGGTGGACGACGTTGAGGCTGTCGTAGATCTGGTTGAGGGTTTGCTGGCCAGCGTCGTCGGCCAACAACTCACCGAGGGTTTTCTGGTTGTCGGCCAGCAGTTTGAGCGAGGTAGCGTAGGCGGCGTCGATCTTGTCCGCCAGCGCTTTCTGATCGCTGGGCAGCAGGCCGCGCAGGCCCTGGTTGTCGACCCCGACCCAAACGGTTTCGGCGGCCTTGAGGGTGGCCTCCAGGCTTTTCAGCGAGTTGTGGCTGCGCCAGGCTTCGGCTTGCAGCGGCTGCGCGATGCCCTTGCTCTGGCGACCCATCGGCGCACCCAGCTTCTTCTTCAGGGTATCCAGGGCGGTGACCTGGGAGCGCAGCAGGTCGGCGATTGCCTCGTGGGAATCGGCGTAGCGCTGGTTCGGGAACTTGGTCATCTGCGAAAGCATGCCGTCGGTGCTGTTCCAGCCCTTGAGGATCTCCTCGGCCAGGACCTTCTGGTGTTCACCGATGGCCACCAGCAGCGGGCAGTAGCGGGCTTTCTGCTCGGCCGTGGCGATGTCCGGCTTGCTGTCGAACAGGATGTACTCGTAGGCCGACAGGCCACGTACCACAACGCTGGACTTGCCCAGGGAGGCGGCATCGACCGGCTTGTCGCCGTTGACCAGCTGTTCGACCTGGCGGCCGACCAGGTTCTTCTTGTCGGGCCAGAACTGTACCTGCCAGGCGCGGTTGCCTTCGGCCAGCGGGCCGACCAGCAGCGGCTGCAACTCGGCCCAGGCCTTTTGCGCGTTGAGGAAGTCGGCGCGGGCCTTGTCCAGGTCTTCCTTGCCTTCGCAGTAGGCCAGGGCGCTGGCGGCTAGCGCGCGATCGGCTTCGACCCAGCGGCTGTAGGTGGGCAGAATGACCTGTTTGGCGATGGCGGCAGAGGTCACTGCTTGCGGATCCTGCGGCGAGCAGGCACCGAGGGCGAGTGCGGCGAGGCTGGTGAACAACAGTTTGGGTCGGAACATGCCCGGCTCCTTTGCGCGTTTTAAAGTGAGTTCAGGAACGCCAGCAACGCGGCGCGTTGCTCGGCATTGAAAGTGAGTACGAAATTGCGTGCCGCGTCGGCTTCGCCACCATGCCAGAGCACGGCTTCAAGCAGGTTGCGGGCGCGGCCGTCGTGCAGGAACTGGCTGTGGCCGCTGACCGTTTCGTTCAGGCCCACGCCCCACAGGGGCGGGGTCCGCCAGTCCTGGCCGTTGGCGGCAAATTCGGTGCGTTCGTCAGCCAGGCCCGGGCCCATGTCATGCAGCAGCAGGTCGGTGTAAGGACGGATGACCTGGTTGGCCAGCTCTGGCTCGGCGGCATCGGCGGCGGTGGTGAACTGCGGAGTGTGGCAGCCCTGACAGCCGGCCTGGTAGAACAGGTTCTTGCCCGCCAGCACCTGCGGCGCGTTCACATCGCGGCGGGCCGGTACGGCCAGGTTGCGGGTGTAGAAGGTGACCAGGCGCAGGATGTTGTCGCTGACTTCCTTTTCGCCATCGGCACCGTCACCGTTGGGCGCGGCCAGGCAGTCGGCCTGGGCAGGGGTGCAATCGTCCTTGGGTTGCAGGGTACTGGTCAGGCCCATGTCGCCGACAAAGGCGTGCACGTTCTGCTGGTTGACGTTGGGCTGCCCGGCCTTCCAGCCGAAGCGACCGACCACGGTCTTGCCCTGGGCGTCGTCCCACACCCGGTTGGCCCGCCCGCGAATGCCGTCGCGGTTGTGGTCGTCCGGGTCTTCGTTGGCCAGCAGGTCGGCTTCGGGGATGGCTTCGAGCAGGCCCAGGCCGATCATCGGGGGGGCTACCCGCGCCGAAAAACGGGTGTCGGGGTGCATCACGCCATAGCCGAGCTGGGTAATCTGCAGGGTTGGCTTGCGCAGCTCTACCTGGTGGCCGTCCTTGAACGACACGGTTTCCTGGGTGTAGCTCACCCGCACCTTGCCTTCTGGCGCCACGCCAGGGATGGCCATGTCCTGCAACTGGGTGCCGTACACCGGCTCCGGCACCACGCCGAGGCGCTCGATGACCTTGGCGAGGTAGGGCTGGTCGGGGATCGACAGGCGTACCAGCATGCCCACCGCGTTGCTGTCATCCGGCTCTGGCGGGTGGCCACGGCCATCGCGCACATGGCAGTTCTGGCAGGCGTTGGTGTTGAACAGCGGGCCCAGGCCATCACGTGCGGTGGTGGTGGACGGGGCGATCACCCAGGGGTTGCGGAAGAAGCTGTTGCCCACGGCGAAGTCCAGGCGCCGCTCGGGCGAGAGGTTGGCCGAGGGCAATGAATAGGCGTTGCGGTCGCTGCGCTGCACGGTCGCCTTGCCACCCGACAACGCTTCGCCGGGCTCGGCCTGGGTGAAACGCGGGGCGTCGTCACAGGCGGCGAGGGCAAGGGTTAGCAGCAGGGGGGAAAGTCGGGACAGCGACGAGGACATCAAGGATCCTGGGCGTGAGCGAAAACCGGCGTGCAAGCTTAGCAAAGTGGGGGTGTTTGAATAAGAGCAATTTGCAATTGCTGGATGAAATCGGTGTCAGTTGGCCAGTGTTTGTGGTGGCCTGGTCGGGCCCTATCGCCGGCAAGCCAGCTCTTACAGCTAAACCAGCAGCCTCAAAAACTGTTGAGTACCTGTGGGAGCTAGCTTGCCGGCGATAGGGCCAGATGCCAAAAAGGCGCCCCGAAGGCCGCCTTTTCTGAGAACCGCTGCAGCAAGATCAGAATTCGTGATCTGCGGTGTCCGGGTTCAGGTTGGCAATACCCAGCTTGCCTGCAGCCTGCTCGATCGCACCGGTCTGCTTGACCAGGGCGGCGATGGCGTCACGCACGATCTGGTTGCCGGCTGCGTTGTCGGCGGCGATCAGCTGGTCGTAGTGCTCGCCTTTGAGGGCGTGGTCGACGATCACCTGGATCTTGGCTTCGGTGGCTTCCAGGTCGGCCTTGAGGGTGGCGTCGGCGGCCGGGTCAGCCTTGGCTACCAGCGACGACAGGCTCGGGCCGGTCACCTTGGTGCCGTCCGGGCGGGTGTACTCGCCCAGGTAGACGTTGCGGATGCCTTTGGCGTCATAGAAGTGCGAGTAGTGGGTGTTGTCGCTGAAGCAGTCCTGCTCGTCTTCCGGCGAGTTGGCTTCCAGCGAAACTTTCATGCGCTCGCCAGCCAGTTCACCCAGCGACAGGCTGCCCATGCCGAACAGCATCTTGCGCAGGCCGTCGTTGACAGGCTCCGCTTCCAGCGTGGCACGGTAGTTGTCGGCAACGTTCGGCGCCCAGTTGCCGACCATCTCTTCGAGGTCCTTGACCAGCAGGTCGGTGACCGCTTTCAGGTAGGCACGGCGGCGATCGTTGTGGCCGCCAGTGGCGCCCTGGCCTTCCAGGTAGTCCGACGCAGGACGATTACCAGCGCCTGGGCCGGTGCCGTTCAGGTCCTGGCCCCAGAGCAGGAACTCGATGGCGTGGTAGCCGGTGGCGACGTTGGCTTCAGAACCGCCCAGTTCGTTCAGGCTGGCCAGCTTCTCGGGGGTGATGTCCTTGACGTCGACCTTCTCTTCGCCCACCTGGATCTCGGTGTTGGCGATGATGTTGGCGCCGGCGGCCGGGTTGCCCAAGGCGTGCTCGTAGCTCTTGTCGACGTAGTCGATCAGGCCTTCGTCCAGCGGCCAGGCGTTCACCTGGCCTTCCCAGTCGTCGATGATGGTGTTGCCGAAGCGGAAGGCCTCGGTCTGCAGGTACGGTACGCGCGCGGCGACCCAGGCTTCCTTGGCGGCCTTCAGGGTTTCGTCGTTGGGCTTGGCCAGGAACGCGTCGACTGCGGTCTGCAGCGCCTTGGCGGTGCTCAGCGAGTCGCTGTACACGGCGTAGACAATTTCGGCGTAGTGCTTGACCACGGCTTTGCCGGCGGCTTCGTCGACAGCCCCTGGCGCAGCAGCGGTGGTGCTGGCGGCAGCAGCAGGTGCCTGGGCTTGCGGCGCGGCGGCTTTGTCGTCCTTTTCACCGCAACCGGCGAGAGCGATGGCAATGGCCAGCAGACTGGCGGAGGCCAGAGGCATTCGAATCATTATTGGTTTTCCTGCATCGTGTGGTTGGACCAAGGGGTGGACCGTGCGCCGTGGCACGCGAAACCGCAACATCATGCGAAAGATTTGCATTTGCTGTAAAGGGGCGGGCGCGCAATTCATGTAATTGCCGGTCACAGCCTGTAACCCGGCAGGCCGGCTCAGAGCATCGAAACCTGATTCCGCTGCGCCTGCTTGAGGAAACTGGTCAGCTCTCGGGCCGACAGCGGCTTGCTGTAGTGATAGCCCTGGCCCTCGTGGCAGCCCTGGGCAACGATGTAGGTTTCCTGTTCGGCGGTTTCCACCCCTTCGGCAATCACCTGCATGCCCAGGCTCTTGCCCAGCTGGATGATGGCCCGAACGATGGTGGCGTCGTCATCGTCGTCGAGCAGGTCCTGAACGAAGCTCTTGTCGATCTTGATCTTGTCCAGCGGCAGTGATTTCAGGTAGCTGAGCGACGAATAGCCTGTGCCGAAGTCGTCGATGGCAATCAACGCCCCGGAGCGGCGCAGGCTCAGCAGGTGCTGGGCGGCCGTGCTGATGTCTTCCATCAGGCCGGTCTCGGTCACTTCCAGCTCCAGGCTGCGTGGCGGCAGGCGGTAGGCCTGCAGCAGGTTGTTGACCACCCGCGGCAGTTCGCTGTGGTGCAGCTGCACGGTGGACAGGTTGACCGCCATGCGCAGCTCGCTGAAGCCTTGGTCGTGCCATTCGCGCAGTTGCCGGCAGGCCTGGTCCAGTACCCATTCGCCGATGCTGATGATGCTGCCGTTCTGTTCGGCCAGCGGAATGAACTGGTCCGGCGGGACCATGCCCAGCTCCGGGTGCTGCCAGCGCAGCAGCGCCTCGACGCCGACCACGCGGTGGTCGCGGTAGCTGATCTGTGGCTGGTACACCAGGTACAGCTGGTTGCGCGGCAGGGCTTCGCGCAGGTCCTTTTCCAGCTCGCGGCGGCGACGCATCTCGCTGTCGACGCTGGCGATGTAGAACTGGTAGCGGTTGCGCGAACGGGCCTTGGCCAGGGTCATGGTCTGTTCGGCTTTCTGCAGCAGCTTCTCGGTGCTGTCGCCGTCTTCGGGGAACAGGGTGATGCCGATGGTGGCGCGCAGGCGGATCTGCTGGTGGTGGTCGAGGTCGAAGGGCACTTCCAGGTCGTCGAGGATGCTTTGCGCCAGTTCGGCCGCCTCGTACGGCTGCTCGATATTGGCCTGCACCAGGGCAAACTGGTCACCGCCCAGCCGCGCCAAAGCGCCCAGGCGGCCGCTGTGGGCCCGCAGGCGGTCGGCCAGGGCCAATAGCAGTTGGTCACCGACCTGGTAGCTGAACTGCTCGTTGATGCCCTTGAAGTCGTCCAGACCCACGCAGAGCACCGCCACACGGTGTTGCAGGCGGCCGCCGTCGACGAGAATCTTGTCCAGTTGCTGCTGCAGTTGCTGGCGGTTGGGCAGGCCGGTGAGGAAATCGTACTGGGCCATGCGCTGCAGGCTGTTTTCGGCTTCATGGCGCAAGTGGGTATTGCGCTCGATCGATGCCAGCAACTGGTTGGCGGTATTGACCCAGAGGCCCAGTTCGTTCTTTTCGTGGCCCTTGAGTAGCGGTATCTGGTGCTGGCTGGGGCGGTCGGGGTTGATCTGGGTGAGGTGCTCGATGATCTTGGACAGCGGCTTGGTTAGCAGCCAGTGGTAGACCAGGTACAGCACCAGGCCCATGGCTAAGGCCCGCAGTACGCCGGAAATGAAGATGATCACCGCGTTGATCAGGAAGTCTTCGCCGTAGGACGAGGTGTCCAGGGTAATGCTCAGGTCGCCGTAATATTCGCTGTAGGGGCCGCGGCCGACCAGTTGCGTGGTGTAGGTGCGTTCCTGGCCGAGGATCGGGTCGGTCAGCCAGCGCATGGACATGTCCTGCAGCGGGCGGGACTTTTCTGCCAGCATGGTTTCGTTGGGGTGGCCGATGGACGCCATGCGCACCGACTCGTCCTGGAACAGGCCTTCCATCACCTGCATGCCCATTTCGCGGTCGAGGCTGTACACCGCCTGGGTGGAGGGGTCGCGGAACATGTCGAGGATGCGCTGGGCATCGTTGTTCACGGCCTGGCGGGTCTTGTAAGTGTCGTAGACAATTTGCGCACAGCTGAGCACGACGCCAACCGCCAACGCCGACAGCAGCACGACCCTGAGCAACTTGACCGACAAGCTGTTCCGCAATTCCAGCTTCAATGGGGTTTCCTTAATCCATGCGCATGGCATCATTTTGCCATCAACGATGACGATACACTACCGGCCGATCATGAGCAGTGTATCGGTTGCCTGACCCCGCAACTTGAGTGCGCTGTGTCAATCTTCCAGAGGTTTGATGTTAGCGCGGTATACGGGCTGAGCAAGCAAAACCGTGCCGGCCTCTTCGCGGGCACGCCCGCTCCCGCAGGGATAACATCAAGTTCACCGGCAGCGCCGTATCTGTGGGAGATTCTATGGTTTTCAGCAAGGCGCTTTCCCACCCTTGGTGACATATTCGTCCTGATTCTTCATCAGGGCGAATGCCACTCGTGCAAGCTTCCTGGCCAGGATTACCAACGCCTGGGTTGTTGCTTTACCCGCATTGCGATGCTGTTCGTAGAGCCCTTTCCAAGTGGCCGTCCGGCTGGCTGACATCGCCGCGTTATGCAGCAGGCGACGGATTTCTGAGCAGCCTCGCTTGGTAAGGCGACGACGTCCATTCTTCTGCCCAGAATCAATCACTCGTAGATCCATTCCCAGGAATGCAATGTACGAATCACTGCTCTTGAACTCGCCCCGCATAAAAGCCATTACCAAGGCAGTGGCCGTGAGAAACCCAATACCCTCTACCGCCTGGCAGCGAGCAACTTGCTCGTGCAGCCCTGCTTCGCGCAGCACTTCTTTAATTTTCTTTTGGATCAACAAATCCAGCCGGTCTATCGATTTTACAAAGGTTGTGAAGGCGGCTTTCAAAAGGGCTTCATTAGCCCAGCTCTGAGTCATCGCCGTGCGGGCAGTCACCAAGGCCGCTCGGCGTCGCAGAAGGCTCTGAAGCTTGCCGTAGACGGCGGGAGGGGGAGTCCAAGGGCGGAGGTCTTCCCCCTCGTTTCTCAAAAAACGGGACAACAACCGAGCATCAGTGGGGTCCGTTTTTACCCGTACACCCACGCTTTTGCGGTAGTTGCTCAGTTGGAATCCATCAATGACATAGACCTCGAAACCCAGGCTATGGGCCAGCTCAACCAAGTCCAGGTGGTAAACATTGGTCGCCTCAACAGCAATTGCCGTGTTGAGAGGCTGTTGCTTCAGCCATTTCTTGATTTCTGGTTTGGTATTTTTCACCTTGATGATCTCATCGCGATCATCGTGATGAATCACTAACTCAGCTTTCGCGACATCCGCACCGACGATCAATTTGCCAACCTGCATTGCCACGGGAGCCTCCTCACGTTATGGTTTTTTGGCTTGAAGGGGTTTCACCAAGAGGCGCTGGCTTGCTTCTATCGTCGTTTGCAAACGATGCATTCTTTATCGGCGCTTTGGTGGAAGGGGTGGGGCGATGTCTCCCACGGTCTGTACTGCTGTGAACAGTCAGAATCGGGCATTTAGTCCCACCACCCCTTCAAGTCTAACCATACAAGCGGGCATGCCCGCGAAGAGGCCGGCACAGGCATAAAAAAACCCGGCGCATGGCCGGGTCTTTACGTTCAGGGCTGAAGGACTCAGGCCTTGAAGGTCTTGCCTTCGAACTGCTCGGCAACGAAGGCCCAGTTGACCAGGTTCCAGAACGCCTCGACGTACTTCGGACGCAGGTTGCGGTAGTCGATGTAGTAGGCGTGTTCCCAGACGTCGCAGGTCAGCAGCGGGGTGTCGCCGCTGGTCAGCGGGCAACCGGCGCCGATGGTGCTGGCCAGGGCCAGGGAACCGTCAGCTTTCTTCACCAGCCAGCCCCAGCCGGAACCGAAGGTGCCAACCGAAGTCTTGGTGAACTCTTCCTTGAACTTGTCGAAGGAACCGAAAGCGGCGTTGATGGCTTCAGCCAGGGCACCGGTAGGCTGGCCGCCGCCGTTTGGCGACAGGCAGTTCCAGTAGAAGGTGTGGTTCCAGACCTGAGCGGCGTTGTTGAAGATGCCGCCCGAAGAGCTCTTGACGATCTCTTCCAGGGTCTTGCCTTCGAATTCGGTGCCTGGGACCAGGTTGTTCAGGTTCACGACATAGGTGTTGTGGTGCTTGTCGTGGTGATACTCCAGGGTTTCCTTGGAGATGTGCGGCTGCAGGGCATCGTGGGCGTACGGCAGCGGCGGCAATTCAAAAGCCATGGTGGATCTCCTGATTCAGGTCTAGTTCGCGGTTTGCGCAGGGCCGATCACGGGCGGCCCTATGAGCGTCGGCGAGTTTGTACTCTTTGCGACGCAAGGGGTCGATCATAGCACCAGCCCCGGCGCATAACCACGCAACAAACATAGGGAATAGAGGTTCCGCAGCGGTTGGCGGGTACCGACCAGTGGTGGTCGTTTCCAGGCCAACCGATGTGTGCCGGGCCATGCAGGCCAGAGCTCAGTTGAAGATCAACTGCGCCGCCACCGCGAACATCATCACCGCCACCATCAGGTCGAGCATGCGCCAGGTCGCCGGGCGGGCCAGCCACGGTGCCAGCCAGGCCGCCCCTATCGCCAGTGTCGAGAACCAAATCAGCGAGGCACTGGCCGCCCCGGCCACATAGGCGCCAGGCTCGGTCTGCTGGGCGCCCAGCGAGCCGATCAGCAACACCGTATCAAGGTAGACGTGCGGGTTCAGCAGCGTTACCGCCAGCGCACTGAGCAGTACGGCACGGCGCGAGCGCATGCCTTGGCCTTCCTGGTGCTGCAGGCTTTGTTTGGAAAAGGCACTGCGCAGGGCTTTGGCGCCGTACCATATGAGGAACAACGCGCCGCCCCAGCGCGCAACGGCCAGCAAGGTCGGGTTTTGCGCCAGCACAGTGGCCAGGCCGAATACCCCGGCAGCCACCAGCAGCGCGTCACAGACAATGCACAGCGCCGCTACCGGCAGGTGATGCTCGCGGCGCAGGCTCTGGGCGAGGACGAAGGCATTCTGGGTGCCGATGGCCATGATCAGGCCGAAGGCCACCAGCATGCCGTTGAGATAGCTTTGCCACATGGCGTGCCCTCCATAAAGGAAACTAAAGATGCTGGCCATTGTGGTGGTTGGCGCTGTATAAGAAAAACAAATAAAGCTGATCAGGCATTAGGGAAATCGATGTTCGACTACAAGTTGCTCGCCGCCTTGGCGGCGGTGATCGAACAGGGTGGTTTCGAGCGTGCCGCGCAAGTGCTCGGCTTGTCGCAGTCGGCCATTTCCCAGCGCATCAAGCTGCTTGAAGCGCGGGTCGGGCAACCGGTGCTGGTGCGTGCCACGCCGCCCAGTCCGACCGAAGTCGGCCGCCAGTTGCTCAACCATGTGCAGCAGGTGCGCCTGCTTGAACGTGACTTGCAGCGCCAGGTGCCGGCGCTGGACGAAGAGGGCATGCCGGAGCGCCTGCGCATCGCCCTGAACGCCGATAGCCTGGCTACCTGGTGGGCCGGTGCGGTGGGCAACTTCTGTGCGCAGCAGAACGTGCTGACCGACCTGGTGGTAGAAGACCAGGAAGTGGGCCTGAAACGCATGCGTGCCGGCGAGGTGGCGGCCTGCCTGTGTGGCAGTGAACGCCCGGTTGCCGGGGCGCGCAGCCTGCTGCTGGGGGCCATGCGCTACCGGGCGTTGGCCAGCCCCGGCTTCATGGCGCGGCATTTCCCCCAGGGTTTTGTCGCCAGCCGCCTGGCCCGGACCCCCGCTATCGTGTACGGCCCGGATGATTTCCTGCAGCATCGTTACCTGGCATCACTGGGCATCGAGGACGGTTTCCTGCACCACCTGTGCCCGTCGTCCGAAGGCTTCCTGCGCATGACCGAGGCCGGGCTGGGCTGGGGGCTGGTGCCCGAACTGCAGGCTCGGGAGCAACTGGCCAGCGGGCAGTTGGTGGAAATCTGCAGCGATACCCCCATCGACGTGCCGCTGTACTGGCATCATTGGCGCAATGGCGGGCAATTGCTCGCGCAACTGACCGACCACCTGCGGCACACCGCGCAGCAATGGCTGGTGCCCTTGTAGCCACGGCTGGCGTCAGTTGCATCTGAAATCTGGCAAGACGGAGTCTTATATGCGAATTCTGGTCACCGGCGCGAGTGGCTTCATTGGCGGGCGCTTTGCGCGCTTCGCCCTGGAGCAGGGCCTGGACGTGCGGGTCAGCGGCCGCCGCGCCGAAGGGGTCGAGCACCTGGTCAAGCGCGGCGCCCAGTTCATCCCAGGCGACCTGGGTGATCCCGAGCTGGCCCGCCGCCTGTGCCAGGGCATGGAGGCTGTGGTGCACTGTGCCGGCGCGGTGGGCAACTGGGGGCGCTACCAGGACTTCTACCAGGGCAATGTGGTCGTCACCGAAAACGTGGTCGAGGGCTGTCTGAAGGAACATGTGCGGCGCCTGGTGCACCTGTCGTCGCCGTCGATCTACTTCAATGGCCGCTCGCGCCTGGACATCCGTGAAGACCAGGTGCCGCGTCGTTTTCACGACCACTATGGGCAAACCAAGCACCTGGCGGAGCAAAAAGTGTTTGGGGCCCAGGAGTTCGGCCTTGAAGTGCTGGCGCTGCGCCCGCGCTTCGTCACCGGTGCCGGCGATGCCAGCATCTTCCCGCGGCTGATGCAGATGCAGCGCAAAGGCCGCGTGGCGATCATCGGCAACGGCCTGAACAAAGTCGACTTCACCAGCGTGCACAACCTCAACGAGGCGCTGCTCAGCGCCTTGTTCGCCGATGACCGTGCGCTGGGCCAGGCCTACAACATCAGCAACGGCCAGCCGCTGCCGCTGTGGGACGTGGTCAACTACGTGATGCGCCAGATGCAGCTGCCGCAGGTTACCCGCTACCGTTCCTATGGCCTGGCCTACAGCCTGGCCGCGGTGAACGAGGCGGCCTGCATGTTATGGCCGGGGCGCCCGCAACCCACCCTGTCGCGCTTGGGGATGCAGGTGATGAGCCGTGATTTCACCCTGGATATCAGCCGTGCGCGGCAGTACCTGGACTACCAGCCCAAGGTCAGCCTGTGGACGGCGCTGGATGAATTCTGCGGTTGGTGGAAGCATTTGCCGCCAGGGCAGTAAAGCCGCTGGCGTGACAATGGTCATCAACACGCCGCGCTTGCGGTTTATACTCGTGCCTCTTTGCGACTACCGCGGTTGAATGTATCCATGCGTAACCATGCTCACGATGACTACGATGACGTGCCTACCTTGCGGGCGGGCACCGTTGATGATGACGAACTGATGCCGGCGCACGTGGTGCGCAGCCGCCAGAAAGCCGCCCGCGGGGCCAGCACGGCGCCGTTGTGGGCGCTGCTCGGCGCTTCGTTCATCGCGTTGGCGGGCCTGGGCTGGTGGAGCTTCCAGCAGATCTCGCTGATGGAGCAGCAGCTGGTGGCGACCCAGGAGAGCTTTGCCCGCATCAGTGAAGAAGCCGCCGGGCGTTTGCAGGCGATCAGTGGCAAGGTGGAGGCCAGCGAATCCGGCGTTACCAGCAGCAGCGAGGCGCTGAAGCTGCAGTTGCGCCAGTTGCAGAAGGGGGTGGCCGGTCAGACAGGTGACTTGGGTAAACGCCTGGAGCAAGTGCTGGCCGATACCCGTGAACAGCAGAAGGCTGTGACCGAGCTGCAAAGCCAGCTGCAGGCGCAGCTGAAGCTGGTGAACGGCGAGCTGGCCGCGTTGCGTTCGGGTCAGGTTGATGGCGGCAAGCTGGATGCCCAGTTCAAAGGCCTGAACGAGCAGGTTGCCGCGCTGAAGGCCGCGCAGGTTGATGGCGGCAAGCTGGACGGGCAGCTCAAGAGCCTGGGCAGCGAAGTGGCGGCACTGAAGAAGCAGGGCAACCCGAGCGCGGCAATCCAGGGCCTGGAACAGGATATTTTGGTGCTGAAGAGCCAGATCGACAACCGCCCGGCTGCGGCAGCGTCCGGTGGTGCGTCGGTGCAGGAGTTCGATGCCTTCCGGGCGCAGATGACCCGCAACCTGAATACCTTGCAGAGCCAGGTTCAGAATCTGCAACAGCAGATCAACGCTCGGCCGTGACGCTCCAAGGGAGGGCGTTGCCCTCCTATCGCGACACAAGGCCGCTCCCACAATGTACGGTGTACGCCGATCCATTATGGGAGCGGCCTTGCGTCGCGATAGGGCCGCAAAGCGGCCCCGGCAACCGTGATTACAACCGCGGATAATCGATATACCCCACCGGCCCCTTGCCATAGAAAGTCTCTGGCCGCGCCTCGTTCAACGGCGCATCCGCCGCCAGCCGCGCCGGCAGGTCGGGGTTGGCGATGAACGGCACGCCAAACGCCACTGCATCGGCCTTGCCACTGGCCAGGGCCGCATTGGCGCTGGCTTTGTCAAACCGCTCGTTGACGATGTACAAGCCGCCGAACGCTTCTTTGATCAATGGGCCGATGCTGTCATCGGCTTCCCGCTCCCGCGAGCAGATAAACGCAATGCCCCGCTTGCCCAGCTCGCGAGCCACGTAGCTGAAGGTTTCGGCGCGGTCGGCATCACCCATGTCGTGAGCATCGGCACGGGGCGCCAGGTGCACGCCTACGCGGTTCGCGCCCCACACTTCGATGGCCGCATCGGTCACCTCCAACAGCAGGCGTGCACGGTTTTCCAGCGACCCGCCATAGCGGTCGGTACGCTGGTTGGTGCTGCTTTGCAGGAACTGGTCGAGCAGGTAACCGTTGGCGCCGTGAATCTCTACACCATCGAAACCGGCAGCCTTGGCGTTCTCGGCACCGCTGCGGTAGGCCTCGACGATGTCGTTGATTTCCTCGGTTTCCAGCGCGCGCGGGGTGGGATAGTCACTTAGCGGGCGCACCAGGCTTACATGGCCCTTGGGCTGGATCGCGCTGGGGGCAACCGGCAGTTCGCCGTTCAGGTAGCTGGGGTGGGAGATACGGCCAACGTGCCACAGCTGCAGGAAGATGCGCCCGCCAGCGGCATGCACGGCCTTGGTGACGTTGTTCCAGCCACGCACCTGCTCATCGTTCCAGATGCCGGGGGTATCCGGGTAGCCGACGCCCATGGCACTGACCGAAGTCGCCTCGCTGAGGATCAGCCCGGCGCTGGCGCGCTGCACATAGTATTCGGCCATCAGCGCATTGGGCACGCGGCCTTCGTCGGCCCGGCAGCGGGTGAGCGGGGCCATGATGATGCGGTTGGGCAGTTGCAGGTCGCCCAGGGTGATCGGATCGAAAAGCGTGGTCATAGCGGTTACCTGCCTTGTCAAAGTGCTTGGCGCAGTTGTTCGAGGAACGCCTCGATGGTGGCTTCGTTGCGTTTGAAGAAGTGCCATTGGCCAATCTTCTGGCTGCTGATCAGCCCGGCGCGCTGCAAGGTGGCCAGGTGGGCGGAGACGGTCGACTGCGACAAGCCGCAGCGTTGGTCGATCTGCCCGGCACACACACCGTTTTCGGTGCTGTGGTACTGGTCGGGGAACTGCGTTGCCGGGTCTTTCAGCCAGCTGAGGATTTCTCGCCTGACCGGGTGGGCCAGCGCTTTTATGATTTCGTCGAGATCAAGAGGCATGGGTTGAGGCTCGTTGTAGCGGTATATCGCGATAGGGCGAAATGTAAATCGCCCGATCCCGATATACAAATACGAAGAGGTTCTGAGCTGAGTACGAATCGCTATATCGCGTTATAACGATATGTTGGTGAGCGGTGCTAGACTGCGCCCATGAACTACCTCGCACACCTGCACCTGGGCGGCCCGGCACCGCAACAACTGCTTGGCAGCCTGTATGGCGACTTCGTCAAGGGCTCGCTGGAAGGTCGCTTCCCGCCTGCGCTGGAGGCGGCTATCCGGCTGCACCGGCATATCGACAGCTACACCGATCAGCATCCATTGGTGCTGGCAGCCCTGGCGCGCTTTCCGCGTGAGCGGCGGCGCTTTGCCGGCATCGTCCTGGATGTATTCTTCGACCATTGCCTGGTGCGGGATTGGGGCAACTACGCCGAGCAGCCCCTTGAGCAGTTTACTGGCGCGTTTTATCGGGTGCTGCTGGCGGAGCCAGAGCTGCCGGGGCGGCTGGCGCGGATTGCACCGTTCATGGCAGCGGATGACTGGCTAGGGGCGTATGGCGATTTTGCCACGCTGGAGCATGTGTTCAACGGCATTGCCCGGCGTTTGTCGCGACCTGAGGGCATGGCCGGGGTGATGGTGGAGCTGGAGCGGCTGTATGAGCCGCTGCTGGCGGATTTTCGCGAGTTCTACCCGCAGTTGCAGGCCTTTGCAGCGGCGCGCATGCCTGACAGCTGATTTTATTCGCCTGTTCCGGCCCTATCGCCGGCAAGCCAGCTCCCACAGGTTGAGCAACAGCTTCAAGACCTGTGGAGTACCTGTGGGAGCTGGCTTGCCGGCGATAGGGCCAGTACTGACAGCACAAAAAAATCAGGCAGCCCGCGCCTGCCGCCTTGGCACTGCTTCAACTTCTTCTACCCCGAACAACGCCAGGTGAATTGCCTGCTGCGCCTGCAACGCCAGCACCGCACGTTCCTTGCCCACGCTGCCAATCGGTTGCAGCAGCTCAATGCACACCTCGCCCCGCGGCTGGGCAAACAGGCGCATCAGGTGCGACACCAGGTCATCATCGCCAATGAACGGCGCAATCGGGTCGATCTGGCCATCACGCAAATACTGGATAGCCACCGGCTGCACGGCCACGCCGCGGTCGATGGCACCTGCCAGCAGGCGGCCATGGAAGGTGCGCAGGCTGCGACCGCTGGTAGTGGTGCCTTCGGGGAAGATCAGCAGCGGCCGGGCCAGCCCCAGTTGCCCGGCGATCTGTTCGCGCAGGCGCTGGCTGTCACCCCCGCCACGGCGAATGAACAGCGTGCCGGCTTTTTCCGCCAGCCAACCCGCCACCGGCCAATGACGCACCTCGGCCTTGGACAGGAATGACAGCGGCAGCAGCATGCCGAGCAGGGGGATATCGGTCCACGAGACATGATTGCTGACCCACAGCATCGGCCGCTGCGGCAACTCACCCACCACCCGCACATCGAAGGGCAGGGCGGCGACCAGGCGTTTCATGAACAGGCAGGTCCAGCGCTGGCGGCGTTCGATGGGGGCCTTGAAGCCCAGGCGTTCACCGAGGGCGACAAGGCTGGCCATCAACATGCCCAGCAACAGTACCAGCAGCAGTCTGCTCAGGCGGGCTACTACCCGCAGCTTCGGCATCACACCGCTGCCTTGAAGTGGCGGGCGTAGCGCGGGCACAGGTCATCGCGCTTGAGCAGGATGAACACGTCGGCCACCTGGAAGTCCTCGTCCCAGCACGGTTCGCCGCAAATCTTCGCGCCCAGGCGCATGTAGGCCTTGAGCAGCGGTGGCATTTCGGCGATGACGTTACCCGGCAGGGCCAGGCTTGGCAGCGGCTTCTTCGGTTCGGCACGCAGGTGCTCGTTGCACAGGTAGCGGTCACGCAGGCGCTGCATCACGGCATGGGCCTGTATGCCGCCGTCCTGCATGGGGATGCTGGCGCAGCCCATCAGGTAGCTGTAGCGGCCCTCGTTGAGCACCTCGGCCAGTTCACCCCAGAGCACGGCGATGGTGCCGCCGTTGCGGTAGTCGGGGGCTACGCAGGTACGGCCCAGCTCCAGGATCGGGCCCTGCAGCTGCAACAGGCCGTGCAGGCGGAATTCTTCCTCGCTGTAGAAGCGGCCCAGGCTGCTGGCGGCCTGGTGGTCGAGCAGACGGGTGGTGGCCACCAGCTCGCCGGTGCTCAGGTCACGCACACCAATATGGCGGCAGTGCACGTCGTAGTCGTCCATGTCCAGGCCCTGCTCGGCACCCTTGAGCTTGGCCTTGAATTCTGCGCTGAACACTTTGAAACGCAGGGCCTGGGCCTCTTGCAGCGCCGCGGCGCCAACCAGGCGTTCGGCTTGCAGACGGCGTTCAGTGCTGTTGTCGCCAGAGTGAGCGATCCGAGTCATTACGAGTCTCCATAAGCCAGCCATGAGGGTTGCGGCCGGTCGGCTTTGTTGTGCAAAGTCAGCCTAGGTAGGCGCGGTGTCACCCCTGTGAATCTTTGGTGATGCTTGCGTGACACCCCCGAACCTTGACCAGAAAGCCCCAGCAAGGAGCCGTCCGATGGCCTGGTTGCAACGATTGAACGACCCGCTTCGCCACGCGCCGGCGGACACTCTGGGTGAAACCTATGCCGCGCTGCTCGAGCGCCTCGGCCCGGTTGCCCCCTTCGAACTGGCGGCACTGGGCGGGCGCGCGATGGCCACGCCGGGCCTGGCTTTTCTGGTGGGTTACCAGGCCGCCTTGCGCGTGCTGTGGCCCAGTGCACCGGCCAGCCTCGGCGCCCTGTGCGCCACCGAGCGGCGCAGCGTAAGGCCGGCGGACATGCATACGCGCCTGGACGGTTTGCGGCTGAGCGGCAGCAAGGACTTTGTCACAGCCGGGCTGGAGGCGGAGTGGCTGCTGGTGGCGGCGCGCAGCGAAACCGCAGGCGCGGCGCCACAATTGAACCTGGCGGTGGTTTACCCCGGGGAACCTGGCGTGACGCTGGAGCCATTGCCGACCCTGCCGCTGATGCCGGAGGTGGGCCACGGGCGCTTGCTGCTGGAGCAGGCAACGTGCGAGTTGCTGGCCGGTGACGGCTGGGATGCCTATGTGAAGCCGTTCCGCTCGCTGGAGGATTTGTATGTGCTCACGGCGCTGACGGCCTGGCTGTATGGCGTGGGGCAGGAAAGCGCCTGGCCACAGGATTTACGGCTGCAGCTGCTTGGGCTGCTGGCAGGGTGTGCGGAGGGTAGTCGGCAGTGTGCCGATAGCGTGAGTTGCCATTTGTTGCTGGGCGGGTTGTTTGCGCAGTTCCAGGCATTGCGGGGGGCGATCGATGCGGCCCTGGCGGCAGGGCCGGTGCATTGGGCACAAATCTGGCAGCGTGACCAAGGGGTGATGACACTGGCCGCAGCGGCGAGAGAGAAGCGGCTGAACAAGGCTTGGGCTGCTGCGGGATTGTCATGAAGGCCTGATAGGTTTTTGTGAACCGATGATCCCGGGGGCCGCCTTGCGGCCCATCGCCGGCAAGCCAGCTCCCACATGGATCGCACAATGCCCAAGGTGTGTGCAGTACCTGCGGGATTGTCATGAAGGCGAGCTGGCTTGCCGGCGATGGGCTGCGCCGCAGCCCCAAAATTTCGAGCTGAAACACAATGCTGAAAGGTCTGCTACTGGTTCTTTGCCTGGCCCTGGCAACCGCCGAAGCCGAGGACTGGCCTGACCCTGCCTGGCAGAACGACCCTGCCACCTTCGACTGGCAAGCCGTCGACGCCTACGCCTTCCCCCCTCGCACTGCCCCCGACCGCAGCGGCATCCGCACCGACGCGCTGCTGATCATCCGCGACGGCCGTATCCTCCACGAGCGCTACACCGCCCCCACCACTGCCGCCACCGCGCATCTGACCTGGTCGGTAAGCAAGAGCGTACTCGCCACGCTGATGGGCGTGGCCCAAGGCGAAGGACGCTTCCAGCTGGAAGATCCGGTCACCCGTTTCTACCCCGCCATGCGCGGTCATCCGGGCATACGCATGGCCGATCTGCTGCACTGGGCCAGTGGCCTGGACTGGCAGGAAGACTACGAATACGCCCCGCTCAAGTCCTCGGTGGTGGCCATGCTGTATACCCGCGGCCGCGAGGACATGGCGGCCTATACGGCGGCGCGGGGCGCGTCGGCCAGCCCCGGTCAGCGATTCCTCTACTCCAGTGGCGACAGCAACCTGCTGGCCGCCGCGCTGCGCGGCATGCTGGATGCCGGGCAATATCCCGATTACCCTTGGCACGCGCTGTTCACCCCGCTGGGTATCGACAGCGCAGTGTGGGAGCGTGACCGGGCGGGCACCTACGTGGGCTCTTCCTATCTGTACCTCAGCGCCCGCGACCTGGCGCGTATCGGCTTGCTGATGCAGCGCGACGGCCGTTGGCAAGGCCGGCAACTGCTGCCCAAGGCCTGGGTGGCCTTCAACCGCACAGCGTTTGACCATGCCGAACCTGTGCCGGGTGAGGCCACCCCTGGCGGCCACTGGTGGCTCAACCAGCCGCTTGCCGGCGCCGCGCGGCCTTGGCCAAGTGCGCCCGAAGACACCTACGCCGCCCTTGGCCACTGGGGCCAGGCGCTGTACGTGCTGCCCGCGCAAAAGCTGGTGGTCGTG
The DNA here is from genome assembly GCF_000412675.1 of Pseudomonas putida NBRC 14164. Taxonomy (NCBI): domain Bacteria; kingdom Pseudomonadati; phylum Pseudomonadota; class Gammaproteobacteria; order Pseudomonadales; family Pseudomonadaceae; genus Pseudomonas; species Pseudomonas putida. The sequence continues at coordinate 1,037,761 of NC_021505.1, forward strand.
CGCTATGCCGATGACCGCGACGGCAGTTACCAGCACGACGAACTGCTCAAGCGGGTACTGGCGGCCATGGCCCGGGAGGGCACATGAAACGGGCCTTGTTGCTGCTACTGGTGCTGCTGGGCCTGTTGTTGTGGGCCTGGCAGGAGCGTCAGGCACTGGCGGATTTCCCCGGCATCCTCTCGGCCTACTCGGCCAAGGAATACTGCTCGTGCCGCTTCGTCATGGGCTTCGAGCAGGCCTACTGCCAAGGTTATGTAAAGCAGTGGCTGCCGCTGAGCCTGCTGGAGGAAAACAGCCAGCAGCGGCTAGTCACTGCCGAGGGGCTTGGGCGGCGCAACCAGGCTGCCTGGCAGGGCCTGCGCGAGGGTTGCCGCTTGCTGCCATGAAGGCGGGCGGGTAAGGTTGGCGGCTTGGTTTCACGAGATTTGTCATGTTCAAACTGCCCCGTCTACTGCCCGCTTTGTTGCTGGCTTTGTGCCTGCCCGCCCACGCCAATTGGCACCTCGATGGCGAATCTTCGCGCCTGTCGTTCATTACCGGCAAGAACGGTGACACCGCCGAAGTGCACCGCTTTCTGGTGCTGCACGGTACGGTCGACCGCAAAGGCGTGGCAGGGCTGAGCATCGAGATGGACTCTGTCAGCAGTGGCATCCCGCTGCGTGACGAGCAAATGCGCGACAACCTGTTCGAGGTCGGGCGCTTCGCCGAGGCCACGGTAAAGGCGCAGATCGATCTGCGGCCGATTAATGACCTGGCCGATGGTGCACAGATCGAGTTGCGCTTGCCGCTGACGGTCACGTTGCATGGCCAGTCGCACAGCTACAACGCCTTGCTTTTGGCCACTCGCCTGGATGCGCGGCGGTTCCAGGTTGTGACCCTGGAACCGCTGCTGCTGCGCGCCGAGGATTTCGGTTTGCTGCCGGGGCTGGAAAGCCTGCGCAAGTTTGCCGGGCTCAAGTCCATCAACCCGTCGGTGCCGGTTAGCGCGGTGCTGATTTTCACCGCCCGCTGACATGCCGGGGCCGGTCTTCCCCTGGCGGGATGGCAACCAGTTCGAACTGCTGATCGACGGCCCCGAGTTCTTTCCGCGCATGCTGGAGGCAATCGTGGGTGCCGAGTTTCAGGTTGACCTGGAGCTGTACCTGGTCGAGGCCGGCGCCTGTGCCGAGGCCGTGGTCGAAGTGCTGGAGCAGGCCGCCCGGCGTGGTGTGCGGGTGCGTTGCCTGTTCGATGACTATGGCTCGCTGGCCTTCAACAGCGCCCTGCGCCAGCGCCTGCTGGAAGCCGGTGTGTACCTGCGCTGGTACAACCGCCTGCGCTGGAAGCGTGGCCTGCGCAACCTGTACCGCGACCACCGCAAGCTTTTGCTGGTGGACGAACGCTGGGCGGTGGTGGGCGGCACGGGCGTAACCGACGAGTTCTGGAAGCCGGGCGACGCGACCAGCGAATGGCATGAGGTGATGGTGCAGATTCAAGGGCCGGTGGTAACCGACTGGCAACTGCTGTTCGACCGCCAGTGGTCCGCCAACAATCGCCGCACCGCCTGGCGCCCTGCCGAAGGCTTCGGCCTGCCGCGCCTGCCCAAGTTGCCTGCCCACGGGCAGGGCATGGGCCGGGTGGCCTATGCCGACGCCCGTCAGCACCAGGACATCCTGCATTCGCTGGTGCGGGCGCTGAACAGTGGCAAGCAACGGGTATGGCTGGCCACGCCGTACTTCCTGCCGACCTGGAGCGTGCGCCGTTCTTTGCGCCGTGCCGCCAGCAAGGGGCTTGATGTGCGCCTGTTGCTGACCGGCCCACGCACCGACCACCCGTCGGTCCGCTACGCAGGGCACCGCTATTACCCACGCCTGCTGCGCGCCGGGGTGCGGATTTTCGAATACCAACCGTGCTTCCTGCACCTGAAGATGGCCGTGGTAGACGACTGGGTCAGCGTCGGGTCGTGCAACTTCGACCACTGGAACCTGCGCTTCAACCTTGAGGCCAACATCGAGGCGCTGGACCCGCCGTTGACAGCGGCGGTGGTGGCCAGCTTCGAGCGCGACTTTGCCTTGAGCCAGGAAGTCGACCTCGACCACTGGCATGCCCGCCCCCTCTGGCGCAGGGTGAAGCAGCGGATCTGGGGCTGGATCGACCGACTGGTGGTCAACGTGCTCGACCGCCGTGACTGACAGCGGCTATCGTGCATTGACGGTTAACCGAAGGAGTGGGTGCGATGACGGCGAAGAAGATTCTGATGCTGGTGGGCGACTACGTCGAGGATTACGAAGCGATGGTGCCGTTCCAGGCCTTGAGTATGGTGGGCCATACCGTGCATGCGGTGTGCCCGGAGAAATTGGCGGGGCAGACAGTGCGCACTGCCATCCATGATTTTGAGGGTGAGCAGACCTACAGCGAAAAGCCGGGGCACAACTTTGCCCTGAATTACGACTTCGTGCGGGTGCGGCCCGAGAGTTACGACGCGCTGCTGATCCCGGGTGGCCGTGCGCCGGAGTACCTGCGCCTGGATGAAAAAGTGCTGGAGCTGGTGCGGGCGTTCGACCAGGCCGGCAAGCCGATTGCGGCGGTGTGCCATGGTGCCCAGCTGTTGGCGGCGGCGGGTGTGCTGGAGGGGCGCGAATGCAGCGCGTACCCCGCGTGTGCGCCGGAAGTGCGTCTGGCGGGCGGCACGTTCATCGACATCGCGGTGGACCAGGCCCATGTGGATGGCAACCTGGTGACTGCACCGGCCTGGCCGGCGCACCCGGCATGGCTGGCGGCATTTCTGAAGGTGCTGGGCACCCGCATCGTCTGACCGGGCCCCTTCGCAGCACAAGGCTGCTCCTACAGGGACCCCACAACACTCAGGTCTTGTGCTGGCCCTGTAGGAGCAGCCTTGTGCTGCGAAGGGGCCGGTACACGCAATGCAGCTCTCTCAGGCTTAGGCTACCTGCTCAACCCAGTCATTGAGGTTGTAGTAGTTGGTCACCCGGGCAATCTTGCCGCAGTGGATATAGAAAAACGCCCCCGCCGGCAGCACATAGGTCTGCCCGTTGGCTGCCGGCAACCCTTGGTCATCCGCCAGGTACTCGCCATGCACGGTGAACTCCGCCGCCGCGCGGCTGCCGTCGGCATTCTGCATCACCACGATATCGGCCAGGCGTTCGCGGTAGCAGCGGTTCATCTTGTCCATGAACGCGGCAAACCGGGCCTTGCCCATTTGCCGCTCGCCCTGGTTGATGTCGTGGATCACGTCCTCGCTCAGCAGGGCGAGAAAGCCCGGCATGTCGCCGGCGTTGAACGCGGCGTAGTAAGCATTCACCAGTTCGGTAGCGGTCATGGAACAGTACCTGTCGTGTAGGGAAAAGGCGGGTCGCTGCCTCGGATGATAGGGTTTCCCTTCAAGCCCGGCTTAGCCGAGCGCGTCATCCACATCGACAAAACGACCGCCACGCATGGAAATACGCCTGTTGCACGGCGCCGCTATCGCGCCATACATCGATGACCTCGCTCGCCTGCGCCTTAGCGTGTTTCGCGAGTTTCCCTACCTGTACGACGGCACCCCGGAGTACGAGGCTGACTACCTGGCCGCCTATGCGCGCTCCGGGCGTAGCCTGGTGGTGCTGGCGCTGGACGACGGCAAGGTGGTGGGCGCTTCCACCGGCCTGCCGCTTGTGGATGTCGCCCCTGAGTTCCAGCAGCCGTTCCTGGCCCAGGGCCGCGACCCGGCCAGCGTGTATTACTTCGGTGAGTCGCTGGTGCTGCCGGAGTACCGTGGCCAGGGCCTGGGCGTGCGCTTCTTCATCGAACGCGAGTCCTATGCGCACAAACTGGCCGAGTTCGATTACTGCGCGTTCTGCGCGGTGGAGCGGCCAGGTGTGCACCCGCGACGGCCGGCAGACTACAAACCTTTGCACGGTTTCTGGCGCAACCGCGGCTTCCTGCATGACCCGTCATTGCGTACCACCTACGCCTGGCGCGACCTGGATGAACAGGAAAGCTCCGACAAGCTGATGTCGTTCTGGCTGAAGGAACTGCCGATATGATCCGCCTGGCGGCCTGTCAGTACGCCATCGAACTGCATGAAACCTGGGACGCCTACGCCGACCACCTGCAGGGCCTGTGCGCCGAGGCCGTGGAGGCGGGCGCACGCTTGCTGCTGCTACCGGAATACGCCGGTCTGGTATTGAGCGGCCAACTGAGTGCCGAGCAGCGGGGTGACCTGAAGGCTTCGATTGCCGGCATCCAGCCGTTGATCGAGCCGTGGAGGGCGCTGTGCGAGAGCCTTGCCCGGCGTTGGGGAATCTACCTGCAACCGGGCAGCGTGCCGTTGCTGGACAGCGATGGGCGGTACCGCAACCGTGCCTGGCTGTTCGGCCCCAAGGGTGTGCTGGGTTACCAGGACAAGCTGATGATGACCCGGTTCGAGCGAGAGCAGTGGGACATCGCGGCGGGCCAGGGGCTACAGGTGTTCGACACCGAGTTGGGGCGCCTGGGGATTTTGATCTGTTATGACAATGAATTCCCCATGCTGGCCAGGGGCCTGGCCGAGGCGGGTGCCGACCTGATCCTGGCGCCCAGCTGTACCGATACCGAGGCGGGTTACCACCGGGTACGCATCGGCGCCCAGGCGCGGGCACTGGAGAACCAGATTGCCGTATTGCAGAGCCCTACGGTGGGGCATGCGCCATGGTCGCCTGCGTTGGACGAGAATATCGGGCGGGCAGGGTTGTTCGTTCCGCCGGATCACGGGATGCCGGGGGATGGAGTGGTGGCGTTGAGCGAGGCACTGAGCCCGGCGTGCAGCCAGTGGCTGGTGTGTGAGGTGGACCTGGAGGAAGTGCGGCGTGTGAGGCGGGAAGGGCAGGTGTTTACCCGCAGGGACTGGCCGGAGCAGTTTGACAGAGTCTTGTGAAAACAGTGGCGCCCGCAAAGCAGGCGCCACTGTTACATCAGGTTTACTTCACTTCGACTGCCAGGCTCTCGGCAATCTTGCTCTGCCACAGGGCAGGGCCAGTGATGTGTACCGATTCACCGTTGCTGTCTACGGCAACGGTAACCGGCATGTCCTTGACGTCGAACTCGTAGATCGCTTCCATGCCCAGTTCGGCGAAGGCCAGGACCTTCGACTTGCGTATGGCCTGGGCCACCAGGTAGGCAGCGCCACCAACGGCCATCAGGTACACGGCCTTGTTGTCCTTGATCGCTTCGATGGCGGTCGGGCCACGCTCGGACTTGCCGATCATCCCCAGCAGGCCGGTCTGCTCAAGGATCTGGCGGGTGAACTTGTCCATGCGGGTAGCGGTGGTCGGGCCGGCAGGGCCTACCACTTCGTCACCGACCGGGTCGACCGGGCCTACGTAGTAGATGAAGCGGCCTTTCAGGTCCACCGGCAGCTCTTCGCCACGGTTGAGCATTTCGACCATGCGCTTGTGCGCGGCATCGCGGCCGGTCAGCATCTTGCCGTTGAGCAGGATGGTTTCGCCCGGTTTCCAGCTGGCGACTTCTTCCGGGGTGATGTCGTCGAGGTTGACGCGGCGGGCACTTGGGCCGGCTTCCCAGACGATTTCCGGGTAGGCGTCCAGCGACGGCGCTTCCAGTTCGGCCGGGCCGGAGCCATCGAGCACGAAGTGGGCGTGACGGGTGGCGGCGCAGTTGGGGATCATGCACACCGGCAGCGATGCGGCGTGGGTCGGGTAGTCCATGATCTTGACGTCGAGCACGGTGGTCAGGCCACCCAGGCCCTGGGCACCGATGCCCAGCTGGTTGACCTTCTCGAACAGCTCCAGGCGGATTTCTTCCAGACGGTTCTGCGGGCCACGGGCTTTCAGCTCGTGGATGTCGATGGACTCCATCAACACTTCCTTGGCCATGACGGCGGCCTTCTCGGCGGTACCGCCGATGCCGATGCCGAGCATGCCAGGCGGGCACCAGCCAGCGCCCATGGTCGGAACGGTCTTCAGCACCCAGTCGACGATCGAGTCGGACGGGTTGAGCATGGCCATCTTCGACTTGTTCTCCGAGCCGCCGCCTTTGGCTGCGACATCGACCTCGACCTTGTCGCCAGGGACGATGGAGTAGTGGATCACTGCCGGGGTGTTGTCCTTGGTGTTCTTGCGGGCACCGGCCGGGTCGGCCAGGATCGATGCACGCAGCACGTTTTCAGGCAGGTTGTAGGCGCGACGCACACCTTCGTTGATCATGTCGTCGACGCTCAGGGTGGCGCCGTCCCAGCGTACGTCCATGCCCACGCGCACGAACACGGTGACGATACCGGTGTCCTGGCAGATCGGGCGGTGGCCGGTGGCGCACATGCGCGAGTTGATCAGGATCTGGGCGATGGAGTCACGCGCAGCAGGCGACTCTTCACGCAGATAGGCCTCGTGCATGGCCTGGATGAAATCGACGGGGTGGTAGTACGAAATGAATTGCAGGGCGTCGGCGACGCTCTGAATCAGGTCGTCTTGCTTGATCACGGTCATGCAGCGCGCTCCTCTTAAAGACGGGAACATTCATAAAGACGCTCGACGGTGCCGACCAGCATGTCGAAACGCCTTGCAAGGCGCCGGCAGGTCAGGCCGGCGGAAAAAGGCGCGGCAGTATAGCGCGCATCTGTGCCGGGCACACCTTCGGCCGGTCTGGACCATGGTCGGCCGCGGGCAGGCACTGTTCTTGCTGTCTGGCTGAAGAGATAGGATGCTTGACGGGGGCTCGCTTGCACTGATCTGTGGGAGCTGGCTTGCCGGCGATTGGGCCGCAAAGCGGCCCCGGCAAGATAAAGAGCCAGGAGAGATAGCTGACAATGCCCGAAATTTGCGTGGGCGAGCGCCGCTGGGCGGTGCCGACCGGCAGCAACCTGCTCGATGCCTTGAACGAGGCCGGGTTGAATGTACCCTACAGTTGCCGCGCCGGTAGCTGCCATGCCTGCCTGGTGCATTGCCTGGACGGGCTGCCAGCGGACGCCTTGCCCGAGGCGTTGGCGCTGGAGAAACACGCCCAGGGCTGGCGACTGGCTTGCCAGTGCCGGGTAGTGGGTGACCTGCGTGTGGCGGTGTTCGACCCGCAGCAGGATGGCATCCCCGCACAGGTTTGCGCACTGGACTGGTTCGGTGACGTGCTGCGCCTGCGCCTGCGCCCAGAGCGCGCAGTGCGATATCAGGCGGGCCAGCATGTGGTGTTGTGGAGCGGGGCGGTAGCGCGGCCCTATTCCCTGGCAAGCCTGCCGGGTGAAGACGACTTCCTTGAATTTCATATCGACTGCGAGCGGCCCGGTGCTTTTTGCAGCAAGGCCCGCGGGTTCAAGGTTGGCGACTCGATGCGCTTGGGGGAGCTCAGGGGCGGAGCGTTGCATTACGACCCGGACTGGCAAGGACGACCGCTCTGGTTGCTGGCTGCGGGTACTGGGCTTGCGCCTTTGTGGGGCATTTTGCGCGAGGCGATGCGGCAGGGGCATCAGGGGGAAATCAAGGTGATGCATGTGGCGCATGGCCACGTTCAGCATTACCTGGCTGAGCCGTTGCAGGCGATTGAAGGCGTGAGTGTCGAGCTGGTGCTGGCGGAGCAGTTGGATGAAGCGCTTGCGGCATTGCGGCCGACATCACGGCAGACGGTTGCACTGGTATGTGGCTCGCCAGCGAGCGTGGAACAGTTTGCACGGCGGCTGTTTATTGCAGGGGTGCCCAGGAACCAGGTGTTTGCCGATGTGTTTGTCGAGCATGCTTGAACAAGAAGGGGCCGCAAAGCGGCCCCCGGGGTAGATCAGCCGACCAGCGGATCACCGACATGCAGGATCTTCATGCCGTTGGTGCCACCGATGGTGTGGTAGCTGTCACCTTTGGTCAGGATCACCCAGTCACCCTGTTCCACCAGGCCACGCTTGAGCAGTTCGTCGACTGCCGCCTGGCTTACCTTGTCGGCCGGCAGCGAGGCCGGGTCGAAGGCGATCGGGTAGACGCCGCGGAACATCGAGACGCGAGCCTGGGTGGCGCGGTGCGGCGACAGGGCGAAGATCGGCACGTGCGAACGCAGGCGCGACATGATCAGCGGGGTGTAGCCGCTTTCGGTCAGGGCGATGATCGCCTTCACGCCCGGGAAGTGGTTGGCCGTGTACATGGCCGCCAGGGCGATGCTTTCGTCGCAACGCTCGAAGGTGGTGTGCAGGCGGTGGCTGGACTTCTGGTTGGTCGGGTGCTTTTCGGCACCTTGGCAAATCCGCGCCATGGCCTGTACGGCTTCGATCGGGTAGGAACCGGCAGCACTTTCGGCCGACAGCATCACCGCATCGGTGTTGTCCAGCACGGCGTTGGCCACGTCGGACACTTCAGCGCGGGTCGGCATCGGGTTCTGGATCATCGACTCCATCATCTGGGTCGCCACGATCACCGCCTTGTTGTTGCGGCGGGCGTGCTGGATGATCTTTTTCTGGATACCGATCAGCTCGGCGTCGCCGATTTCCACACCCAAATCGCCGCGGGCAACCATCACCGCGTCGGAGGCGGCGATCAGCTTGTCGAGGGTCTCGTCGTCGGCAACCGCTTCGGCGCGTTCGATCTTGGCCACCAGCCAGGCGCTGCCGCCGGCCTCGTCACGCAGCTTGCGTGCGTATTCCATGTCGCTGGCGTCACGCGGGAAGGAAACGGCCAGGTAGTCCAGGTCCATTTCCGCAGCCAGTTTGATGTCGGCCTTGTCTTTTTCGGTCAGGGCCGGCGCGGTCAGGCCGCCACCTTTACGGTTGATGCCTTTGTGGTCCGACAGCGGGCCACCGATGATCACCACGCAGTGCAGGGCGTCTGCAGTGGCGGTTTCGACGCGCATGACCACACGGCCATCGTCGAGCAGCAGTTCGTCACCGACGCCGCAGTCCTTGACCAGGTCGGGATAGTCGATACCGACGATGTCCTGGTTGCCTTCGGTCAACGGGTGGGCGGTGGAGAAGGTGAACTTGTCACCGATCTTCAATTCGATGCGCTTGTTGGCGAACTTGGCGATGCGGATCTTCGGACCCTGCAGGTCACCCAGCAGCGCGACATGGCGGCCGTTCTTGGCGGCGATGTCACGGATCAGGCGGGCGCGGGCCTTGTGCTCGTCCGGAGTGCCGTGGGAGAAGTTCAGGCGTGCCACGTCCAGGCCGGCAAGGATCAGTTGCTCGATCACTTCCGGCGAGTTGCTGGCGGGGCCAAGGGTGGCGACGATTTTGGTACGGCGGATGGTCATGCACAGACTCCTATAGTGAAGCGCAGCGAAAGGCTACTCCTGAATCTCGCTGTAGTCATTGTTCCGTTGCACTACCTGCGACCAAGGCAGGGTGGCATTTGAACGGTCGGGGTATCCTTGCAAAAGCCTGTGAAGATTTGTTGGCGTTGGCCGATACACAGGCATCAAAGGAGATCCCCATGCGAGCCCTGATCGTTTTAGCCCTGGCGGCCAGCGCCGTCGGCTGCACCCGCTGGTCCATGGACCACCACCTGAACAATGCCTACCGCGCCTACGATCGTGGCGACTGCGCACGGGTCATGCTGGAGCTGTCGCAGGTCGACCGCACCAGCCGTTCGCGGCCGTTCATCCATCCGGAGGTGTCGCTGCTGCGTGGCCAGTGCCTGGAGCGCCAGGCGCTTTACGTGGATGCCGCGCAGACTTACCAGTACCTGATCCAGAAGTACCCGGGCAACGAGTACGCCTATCGTGCCCGGGCGCGCCTGCAGACTCTTGAAAAACTTGGCCATGCCCGTAGCGGTGAAGCGGCTGTAGCCAACCCGGTGACGACCACACCTTGGCGATAACACCAAGGTGTGGTTTATTTCACGAGATTTGCGGCGCGCCCTGCGCTAATCTGTAACTCAGCTGTTACAACAACCGCCAGTACCTTGTATTCCTGGCATCAGGTACGGAATACACTCGCGATCATGTTCAACAAGCGCCACATCGAACGCCATCAACTGCCTTGTGTCCTCAAGGTATTCAACCGTTTTACCGGTCAAGAAATCGGCCAGCTGGGTAATGCCTCCGAGGATGGCCTGATGGTAATCAGCCAGCTGCCTGTGCTGGTAGGGCCCGATTACGAACTGCAATTGCGCTTGCCGCTGGTCGGCGGCGGGCATCAGTTCGTCAACCTGACCGCCAGTTGCCTGTGGTGCCGCGAAGACCAGACGCCCGGGCACTACGATTCGGGCTTCATGCTGTTGCAGGCCCCCCGCGAATTCGACGAGTTCGTGCGCTCACTGCGTGATTATTTCAGTTTTCTTCCTGCCAACGCTTCTGTCTGAGGCTGCGCTAGAATCGGGTCGACCTTGATACAGGACGACCCCGTGACCTCAAGCATTTTCTGGCACGACTACGAAACCACCGGCATCAACCCGCGTTGCGACCGGCCACTGCAGGTGGCCGGCGTGCGCACCGATTTCGACCTTAACGAAATCGACGAGCCGATCAGCCTTTATTGCCGGCCTTCCGACGACATCCTGCCGCACCCGGCGGCTTGCCTGGTGACAGGCATCACCCCGCAGTTGCTGGCCGAGCAAGGCCTGTGCGAGGCCGAGTTCATGACCCGGGTGCATGCGCAACTGGCGCAGCCGGGTACCTGTGGCGCTGGCTACAACACCCTGCGCTTCGACGATGAAGTGACCCGCTACAGTTTGTACCGTAATTTTTTCGACCCGTATGCCCGGGAGTGGCAGGGCGGCAACAGCCGCTGGGACCTGATCGACATCGTGCGGACCGCCTACGCCTTGCGCCCCGACGGTATTCAATGGCCACAACAGGATGGGCGCACCAGCCTGCGCCTTGAACTGTTGAGCAAGGCCAATGGCATTGACCATGGGCATGCGCACGAGGCGCTTTCCGACGTGCGGGCAACCATTGCCCTGGCCCGTCTGATTCGGCAAAAACAGCCCAAGTTGTATGACTGGCTCTTCCAGTTGCGCAGCAAGCATAAAGTGATGGAGCAGATCCGTTTGTTGCAGCCACTGGTGCATATATCCGGGCGCTTTTCAGCGGCGCGTAATTACCTGGGTGTCGTATTGCCATTAGCCTGGCACCCGCGTAATCGCAATGCGCTGATCGTCTGCGACTTGCATCAGGAATCCCTACCGTTACTAAGGGAAAGTGCTGAGGTTCTACGCCAGCGCTTGTATACCCGTCACGATGCGCTGGCCGAGGGTGAATTACCGGTGCCGCTCAAATTGGTGCAGATCAATCGCTGCCCGGTACTGGCGCCATTGTCGGTATTGCGTCCGGCCGATCAACAACGATTGGGCCTGGACTTGACGTTGTTACAATTGCGCGGCGAACAGTTGGCTAATCAACAGGCGCAATGGCAAGACAAGCTGGAGCACATCTACGGCAAGGAAGACTTCGCCCCGAGTGAAGACCCGGAACAGCAGTTGTATGACGGTTTTGTGGGGGACCGAGACCGCCGCTTATGTGAGCAAGTGCGTGCGCTGGAACCCGCACAATTGGGCCGTGGCCAGTGGATGTTCGATGACCCGCGTTTACCGGAATTGCTGTTCCGCTATCGGGCGCGCAACTTCCCTGAGACCTTGACCAGCGAAGAACGCCAGCGCTGGTATGGCTTCTGTCAGCAACGCCTGAGTGACCCGCAGTGGGGAGCACCCAATACGCTGGGCGACTTCGAGCAGGCGCGTCAGCAAGCCTGGGAAGGCGCTGACGAGGCTGGCCGGCGTGTACTGGAGGCTTGGCAAATGCATGCCCGGCAATTGCAGACACAATTTGCAATTGACTGACCGCGGCGCAAACAAAAACGCCGGCAATGTGCCGGCGTTTTTGTTGCGTTAAGCAAAAGGCAAGTGCGGACAATCAGTCCAGCAGGGTTGCCCAGCTCTCAACCACATCACCACCCCAAGTGGCTTTCCACTCTTTCAGGGTCTTGTGGTTGCCGCCTTTGGTTTCGATCACTTCACCGTTGTGCGGGTTTTTGTATTGCTTGACCTTGCGCGCACGTTTGGTGGCAGTAGGCTTGACCGCGCCGCGAGGTGCCTTGCTCAGTTTCGACTCTGGGTCGAGCAGGGCAATCACGTCGCGCAGCGACTTGGAGTACTCGCCCATCAGTGTGCGCAGTTTGCCTTCGAACTCCAGTTCTTTCTTCAGCTTGTCATCCTGCGACAGGTTGGCCAGGCGGGCCTGAAGTTCCTTGATGGCTTCTTCGGTGGCGCGGTACTCGTTGATCAGGGACATGGAGTGTTCCTTTAATGCGTGTTCAGAAATGTGTGGGGCAATAATAGACAGGCCATACTCGCAAGTAAACATGATATTCCGCGATTAACTGTTAATTAAGCTGTGACAACATTTCGCTACGTGAACAAAAATTTACTTACAAACCCGGCATTTCGTCATCTCTGTCAGGCATTGCCTGCGCTGCGTATGAGGGACGGCATACGCCGTCGCCGCTGCGATCAATACTGCGTTTTTTCTGGCGGGCCGCTAGAATAGGCGCCTTTGCGAAGTTCTGGAGTCTCATTCATGCGCACCTATCGTCTGGTGATCGCCTGCCCCGACCGTGTAGGCATCGTGGCGAAAGTCAGTAATTTCCTGGCCTTGTACAATGGCTGGATCAACGAAGCCAGCCACCACTCTGATGAGCAGAGCGGTTGGTTCTTCATGCGCCATGAAATCCGTGCCGAATCGCTGCCGTTCGGTATCGAAGCCTTCCGCGAGGCGTTTGCGCCAATCGCCGAAGAGTTCTCCATGACCTGGCGCGTTACCGACTCGGCGCAGAAAAAGCGTGTGGTACTGATGGCCAGCCGTGAGTCGCACTGCCTGGCCGACCTGCTGCACCGCTGGCACACCGATGAACTGGATTGCGAGATCCCTTGCGTGATTTCCAACCACGACGACCTGCGCAGCATGGTCGAGTGGCATGGCATTCCGTTCTTCCATGTACCGGTCGACCCCAAGGACAAGGCCCCGGCTTTTGCCGAAGTGTCACGCCTGGTCCAGGAGCACGCCGCCGATGTGGTGGTGCTGGCCCGTTACATGCAAATCCTGCCGCCGCAACTGTGCCGGGACTTTGCTGAAAAGGTGATCAACATCCACCACAGCTTCCTGCCGTCGTTCGTCGGCGCCAAGCCTTACCACCAGGCCTCCCTGCGTGGGGTGAAACTGATCGGCGCGACCTGCCACTACGTCACCGAAGAGCTCGACGCCGGCCCGATCATCGAGCAGGACGTGGTGCGTGTCAGCCATGCCGACAGCATCGAGGACATGGTCCGCTTTGGCCGTGATGTGGAGAAGATGGTGCTGGCCCGTGGCCTGCGTTATCACCTGGAAGACCGGGTGCTGGTGCATGGCAACAAAACTGTCGTTTTCGATTGATGATGCAGGGGCTGCTTTGCAGCCCATCGCCGGCAAGCCAGCTCCCACAGGAATTGCACATGGCTTGAAGTCCATGCGATCAAGGGTGGGAGCTGGCTTGCCGGCGAAAGGGGCGCAAAGCGCCCCCTGCACTCTTGAAAGGAACACCGATGGCCAAACAACGCAACACCCCTAGCGCCTCACCGCCTCCCACTCTCGGCGAAGGTTGCCTGGCCCGCTACGACCCCGAAGCCCTGGATGACACCGACGGCACCGACTTCCCCGGCGCTGCCGAACTCTGGCAACAGCTCAACCCGCCTGACGCCGCCAGCGCTCCAGCAACGGACGCGCCAGCAGGCACACGAACACCGGGCCGCCCGCCAGCAGATAAAAGTAGTAAGTAACCGCCCGCCATATCAGGATCGCCGCGGCTGCGGTCGAACTGCCCACCCATGGCGTCAGCAGGCTGGCCGAAGTCAGCTCGGCGGCACCCGCGCCCCCTGGCAGCAGGCTGAACTGGCCGGCACTGAGCGACAGCATCTGCACAAGAAAGCTGGGGATCCATGCCAGGTCCACCCCCAACCCCCTCAATACCAGATACAACACGCTGTAGCGCAGGCCCCAGTGTAGGCAGGTCAGGGTAAACACCAGACTTAACGTGCGCTTGGGCAACTGCCAAGTCTGCGCCAGCGCGTGCATGAAGTGCAACAGCTTGCGGGCCCAGCGGCGTTTGCGCTGCTGGCTCATGCCCAGGCGCCGCAGCAGCCTGCCGTTCAAGCGCATGACCTGGCGGCGGTAGCGCAGCAGCCCGGCCACCCCGGCCAGTGCTGTGCACAGTAGCAGCGCACTGCCGAGCAACATGCTTTCCTGGCTGCGGCCCAGGCTGTGGAACAGTGCGTAACCGGCTATCGCCAGCATTGCGCAGAAGAAAAACACCAGGTCGTTCAACTGGTCCATGGCGAATACCGCGCCGCTGCGTGCCGGGCTGATGCGGTCACGCGCCAGCAGGGCCATGAGGGTCAACGGCCCGCCGCTTCCGCCGGGGGTGGTGCAGATGGCAAATTCGGTGGCCATGACCACGCCCAGGCTGCGCAGTGGCCCAAGCCTGGCACCTTGCTGGCCGAGCAACAGGCGCAAGCGAATGGCGTTGATCGCCCAGCACAGCAGGATCATGCCCAGCAGAGTGAGCATCAGCACAGGGTCGAAGCGTTGCAGCCTCGGCAGCAGCTCGCTGCCACCGAGCAGGATCGGCACCAGCAATGCCGCGAGCAGTGCCAGGCCCAGCCAGGCCAGGCGGTTCATGCGCTGGCCTGGCGGTCCAGCCAGGCCGATTTGGTCAGTGGCTCGCGGCCTTGAGCCAGTAGGCTGCGCAAGGTGTTCAGCCAGTATTCACGGGAGGTGCGGTGGCGCATGTCCACCGGGTGCAAGCCCAGGCGCAGGATCTCGGCATCGCGCCAACGGCGGCATTGCCAGTCGCACAGCACCCTTGAAAGCCCTCGGCGCCAGGCGCTGCGGGCACTCCACACCAGCCCCGGGGCTTCAATCGCGGTGAAGTCCGGTAAGCGGTACAGGTGCTGTGGCGTGCTGGTGTAACGAAGCGGCAGGCGGCGCAAGGCCTGGCGGGTGCCCTCGCTCATCAGCCAGGCTGGCGCGACAAAACCGGCCACAGGCCAGCCCTGCTGGTGGAACATTGCCAGGCCGCGCTCCAGCCGTTGCAGGGCCTGCTGCTGGTCGAGGCCGTAGAACTCACCTTCGTGGGTATAGATACGGCGCATGAAGTAGTCGCCGGGCGTGCGGGGCGGCGGGCCGTTGTCGGCATGGTAATAGCCGTGCAAGGCCAGTTCGTCGCCCTGAGCCAGGCGCCGGTCAAGCAAGCGGCAGAAGGTGGGAGAACGCAGCAGCAGGTTGTGCTGGTGGAAGTCCGGCACCACAAGCCAGGTCATCGGGACGCCGCCGAGGCTGTCGACGGCTTCGACGAAGGGTTGGTAGTCCGGCCAGGTCTCGGGCGCAACATCATGCAGCACCAGCATCAGGCTGCGTGACGCCGGCCGTGCCTCAACCATGGGCGCGCACCTGCGGCGGGTGGCCGAGCACGGCCTGATAGTGTTGCAGCAGGCCGCAGACCACGTTGTCCCATGAATAGTGCTGCTCCACGTGGCGGCGAGCCTGCGCCCCGAGTGGGCGTACGCCGGCCTCGAACGCTTCGCGCACGGCCGCTGCCATGGCCTGGCCATCGTTGGGCCGGCACAGGCGCCCGCACTGTTCGTTGACGATTTCGCCGAAGGCGCCGGCGCGCACGGCCACCACGGGGGTGGCGCTGGCCATCGCTTCGAGGATGACCAGGCCGAAGGTTTCCTGGTCTCCGGCGTGCACCAGCAGGTCGGCGCTGGCCAGCAGCCGGGCAACTTCCGGGGCCGGGCAGAAGTGGTCGATCACGCTGACGTTGCGCGGCACGTTGGCCGGCATGTTCGAACCCACCAGTAGCAGGTGGTAGGGGGCGCCCAGCTGCTTCATGCAGTCGAGCAGCACCGGCAGGTTCTTTTCCCGCGAGCCGCGGCCGGCATAGATCAGCAAACGGCTGGTGTCGGCAATGCCCAGTTCTGCGCGCAGGTGCGGGTCGCGCTGGCTGGGGTTGAAGGTGGCCAGGTCCACGCCCAGGCGCTGCACATGCACATCGCGAACGCCCAGGCGGCGCAATTTGTCGGCCATTACCTGGCTGGGCGCGAGAACCCGGTCGAAATTGCCGTAGAGCTTGCTGACATAAGCCTCGACATTGGGCGTGAACCAGTTGCCCATACGGTTGCTGACCAGCAACGGCAGGTCGGAATGGTAAAAGCCTATCACTGGCACATCCAGTTGACGCCGTGCCTCCAGCGCTGCCCAGGCGGTCAGGTAGGGGTCGCCGACTTCGATCAGGTCGGGCTTGAGCCGTCGCAGTTCACTGCACCAGGGGGCCAGGCGTACCGGGAAGCGGTAACCCTTGCCGAATGGCAGAGGCGGGGCGGGCACTTGATAGATGCCATCGGCGTGCTGTGCACTGGCACCGGGGATCAGCAGGCTGTGGCGTACGCCGTGCATGGCGTCAAGGCGGCGGTGTTTGGCATCAAGATAGGTACGTACGCCGCCGCTGGCCGGGGCGTAGAACATGGTGATGTCGGCGATGTGCACGATCAGCATCCCTCCGGGATCATCTTCGGTCTGTCATTCGGCGGTAACTGCCGGCGATGACGCGCCTAAAGGTGGACCTTTCAGAAGGATAGTTTGTTCGATCGGTTTGAGGAGAGGGGGGAGTTCGGAATCCTTGTAGCAGCAGCCTTGTGCTGCGAAGAGGCCGGTGAAGGCAACATGGCAGTATTGCCTTTACTGGCCTCTTCGCAGCACAAGGCTGCTCCTGCAGAGGAGGGTGTAGCTCGGGTCAGATGCGGAAGCTGCCCACCAGCTGCTTCAGGCGGCCGGCCTGCTGCTCAAGGTCCGAGCAGGCGCGCAGGGTGGCTTGCAGGTTCTCCACGCCTTCCTGGTTGAGCATGTTGATCTCGTTGATGTCCATGTTGATCGCCTCGACCACGGCGGTCTGCTCTTCGGTGGCGGTGGCCACCGACTGGTTCATGCCGTCGATCTCGCTGATGCGCACGGTAACGCTGTCCAGCCGCTCACCGGCCTGGTTGGCGATCTGCACGCTGTCCTGGCTGTGGCGCTGGCTCTGGTCCATGGTCTCGACCGACGCGCGGGCGCCAACCTGAAGCTCTTCGATCATGGTCTGCACTTGCTGCGCCGATTCCTGGGTGCGGTGCGCCAGGTTGCGCACTTCATCGGCCACCACCGCAAAACCACGGCCGGCTTCACCGGCACGTGCCGCTTCGATGGCGGCGTTCAGCGCCAGCAGGTTGGTTTGCTGGGAAATGCTGGTGATCACTTCGAGGATCTGGCCAATGTTGACGGTCTTGTTGTTCAGCGTCTCGATGTGGCCGCTGGAACTGACGATCAGGTCGGACAGGCGGTTCATCGCCGCAATGTTGCGCTCGACCACCTGTTGCCCCTCTTCGGCCAGCAGGCGAGCCGAACTGGCATGTTGCGACGCTTGGGCGGCGTTGCCGGCGATTTCCTGTGCGGCGGCGCCCAGCTCGTTGATGGCGGCGGCCACGCTGTTGGTCCGGTTGGACTGCTCGTCAGAGTTGGTCATCGACGAGTTCGAGGCGCTGATGACACGCAGGGCCACTTCGTTGACTTGTTCGGTGGCCGAGGACACCTCGCTGATCGAGCTGTGAATGCGCTCGACGAAACGGTTGAAGGCGGTGCCCAGGATGCCGAACTCGTCGTGGTTGTGAATGCGCAGGCGTTTGGTCAGGTCGCCTTCACCCTCGGCGATGTCTTCCATGGCGCGGGTCATGGTGTGCAGCGGCTGCATCAGCACGTTGATCAGCAGGCCGAGCAGGCCAATGATGATCACCACCGCCACCACCGTGGCGATCACCGCCGAGGTGCGGAAGGTGCTGAGCATCGAGAAGGCCTTGTCCTTGTCCACCGACAGGCCGATGTACCAGTTGGCCGAAGGCAGGCCGGTGATCGGGGTGAAGGTCAGCAGGCGGGCCTGGCCATCGCTTTGCACTTCGGTCAGCTCACCGGTCAGTTTTGGCGTGTGCTGCGGGAACAGGTCCGACAGCGACTTCATCACCAGGTCTTTGTCAGGGTGCACCAGGACCTTGCCCTGGTCGTTGACCAGGAAGGCGTAGCCCATACCGCCGAAGTTCAGCGAGTTGATGATCTGCACCAGGCCGTCCAGGGCCAGGTCGCCACCGACCACGCCGACACTGCTGGAAACCTTGCTGAGGATGCCAATGACCATCTTGTTGGTGGTCATGTCGATGTACGGTTCGGTCAGTGTCGCGCCGGCGGCACTCATGCCGTCCTTGTACCAGGGGCGCGTGCGTGGGTCGTAGCCATCGGGCATTTTTGCGTCCGGGCGCACGCTGAAGCCGCCGTCCACCTTGCCCAGGTAAACGGTGAGGAAGCTGGAAATGAGCGCGTTCTGGCCCATCAGGGTTTCGGCGTTGGTGGGGGCCTGGGCAATGTTCTGTGCCAGGTTTTCCACCAGCTTGATTCGGCCGTCGAACAGGTTGCGGATGTTGGTCGAAGTGGAGGCGCCCATTTCAGCCAGATAGTTTTCCAGGTCCTCGCGGATCGCATTACGCTGGAGGTAATCGTTGTAGAGCGTGAAAAGGCTGAAGGCGAGTATCACGATCAATGATGCTGCCAAAAGAATCTTGTGGCTGAAACGAAGGCTTTTGTTCATGGCGTAATCGGTTCCGCTAAGGTGTTATATCAGGCGTTCGCACGGGTGGAGCCGCAAAGCAGTGCAACATCCCGAAAAGTCCCTTTTCGGTTGTTCCTCTCTAATTAAGGCGAATATCACCCAAAGGTATCGGCCGAATTAAGGTAAAGCTTGAGCAGAGGATTACAGAGATGTCGGAAACATCGACCATAGTTGTAGGTGCTGGCCCGGATGGCCAGCCAGTCGGGCAAGCGATGCGGCTGGCCAACCGCCATGGCCTGGTGGCGGGCGCGACGGGCACCGGCAAGACCGTGACCTTGCAGCACTTGGCGGAAGTGTTCAGCGACGCAGGGGTGGCCGTATTCGCGGCCGATGTCAAAGGTGACTTGTGTGGCCTGGGTGCCGCTGGCACACCACAGGGCAAGGTGGCCGAGCGAATCGCCGGTATGCCTTGGCTCGGGCACACGCCCCAGGCCTACCCGGTAAGCCTGTGGGACATCGCCGGGCAGTCCGGCCACCCGCTGCGCACTACCCTCAGTGAAATGGGGCCGTTGCTGCTGGGCAACCTCCTGGAGCTGACCGACAGCCAGCAGGCGGCGCTGTATGCGGCCTTCAAGGTGGCCGACCGAGAAGGCCTGTTACTGCTGGACCTCAAGGACCTCAAGGCGCTGCTGGCGCACCTGAAGGACAACCCGCAATTGCTGGGTGAAGACAGTGCACTCATGACCACGGCCTCGACCCAAGCCTTGTTGCGGCGGCTGGCGACCCTGGAGCAGCAGGGCGCCGAGGCGCTGTTTGGCGAGCCGGCATTGCAGCTTGAAGACCTGCTGCGGCCGGGCTCGGATGGCCGTGGGCGCATTCACCTGCTCGACGCCAGCCGGCTGGTGCATGAGGCGCCCAAGGTGTACGCCACCTTCCTGCTGTGGCTGCTGGCCGAGCTGTTCGAGCAATTGCCCGAGCGTGGAGATGCCGACAAGCCGGTGCTGGCCTTGTTCTTCGATGAAGCGCACTTGCTGTTCAACGGTACGCCCAAGGCGCTGCAGGATCGCCTGGAGCAGGTGGTGCGGCTGATCCGCTCCAAGGGCGTGGGGGTGTACTTCGTCACCCAGTCACCGGGTGACTTGCCGGATGCGGTGCTGGCCCAGTTGGGGTTGCGCATTCAGCATGGCCTGCGAGCCTTTACCGCCAAGGAGCAGAAGTCGCTGAGGGCAGTGGCCGATGGCTTTCGCCCGAACCCCGCGTTCGAAACCCTGGCGGTGCTGACCGAGCTGGGGATTGGCGAGGCGCTGGTGGGGACACTGGAAGAGAAGGGTACGCCTGCCATGGTGCAGCGGGTGCTGATTGCACCGCCGCAGTCGCGTATCGGGCCGCTGAGTGCGGCCGAGCGCAGTGCGCTGATTGCCGCTTCGCCGCTGGCGGGGCGCTATGACAAGCCGGTGGACCGTGAGTCGGCCTATGAAATGCTGACCCAGCGCAAGGGCGAGGCGGTGGAGCCAGCCCCGCAGCCGCAGGCGGATGGGGAGAGCTTTGCCGACAAGGCCGGTGACTTCCTGCAGAGTGCGGCGGGGCAGGCTATCAAGTCGGCTGTGCGTCAAGCCGCCAACCAGTTGGGGCGACAACTGGTGCGCGGGTTGATGGGGTCGTTGCTGGGGGGCAAGAAAAGGTAGTTTGCCTGTACCGGCCCTATCGCCGGCAAGCCAGCTCCCACAGGGGTCTCGCTGCCCGTGTGGGAGCGGGTTTACCCGCGAAGAGGCCGGTGCAGATAAGCACAAATGAAAAAGGCGCCCCGAAGGCGCCTTTATACCGAGAGCGGTGTCACTCAGCCAATGGCTTTGGATGCCAGCCAGAACAGGCCGGCGGCCAGGCCCATCGAGGCGGGCAGGGTCAGGACCCAGGCCAGCAGAATGGTCTTCACCGTGCCGCCTTGCAGGCCGCTCTTGTTGGCGACCATGGTGCCGGCCACGCCTGACGACAGCACGTGGGTGGTCGATACCGGCAGGGCGAACACGTTTGCCATACCGATGGCGCAGGCCGCGGTGATCTGTGCCGACATGCCCTGGGCATAGGTCATGCCCTGCTTGCCGATCTTCTCGCCAACGGTAAGTACCACACGCTTCCAGCCAACCATGGTGCCCAGGCCCAAGGCCAGGGCGACGGCCACGATCACCCAGAACGGTGCGTATTCGGTGGTGGCGGTCAGGTCTTTACGCAGTTTTTCCAGGTCGGCCTTTTCACGGGCGTCGAGGCCTGGCAGCTTGCCAACCTTCTTCGCGGTGTCATCCAGGCACAGCAGATAGCGACGCACTTCAACGCGCTTGTCGGTATCCAGGCTGTGGTAGTCGGTCACGCCCTGAAGCGAGGACTGCAGCGCGGCGATGGTCGGCTCGGTCTGCTGCGGGTTGCAGCTGAACTGCTCCGGCAGGTCGTTGGACTTGGCCTTGCCCAGTGCCAGGAACTCGCCAAGGGTGGCGGCGTTGCGCTGGTAGAACTGGCTCATGTGCAGGGTAGCGTCGCGGGTACGCTCGATCTGATAGGTGGTGCTGTTCAGGTCGAGGACGAACTTGGCCGGGACGATACCGATCAGCACCAGCATGATCAGGCCGATGCCTTTCTGACCGTCGTTGGAGCCGTGCACGAAGCTCACGCCCATGGCCGAAACCACCAGTACCATGCGGTTCCAGAATGGCGGGTGCTTCTTGTCGTCGAGCTTGCGGCGCTGGTCGGGGGTCTTGTGCATCTTCGACAGCGGGCGCCACCACTTCAGGCCGATCAGCACCAGGGCTGCGACGGCGAAGCCGGCCATTGGCGAAACCACCAGCGACATCGCGATGTCGATCGCCTTCTGCCAGTTCACGCCATCGGCCAGCGGGATGTCGTTGATCAGGGCGTTGGCCAGGCCGACACCGAGAATGGAGCCGATCAGTGTGTGCGAACTGGAGGCGGGGATACCAAAGTACCAGGTGCCCAGGTTCCAGGTGATGGCCGCAGCCAGCAACGAGAAGACCATGGCCAGGCCGTGTCCGGTGTTCACATTGATCAGCAGCTCTACCGGCAGCAGGTGCACGATGGCATAGGCCACCCCGACACCGCCGAGCAGAACGCCAAGGAAGTTGAACACGCCGGAGAAGAACACGGCGAGGTGCGGCGGCATGGCTTTGGTGTAGATGACGGTAGCTACCGCGTTGGCGGTGTCATGAAAGCCATTGATGAACTCGAAGGCGAGTACGAAGGTCAAGGCGAGCAGCAGGCTCACCAACACCCAGGCATCCAGTCCGCTGAATAAATCGATCATGAAG
Source organism: Pseudomonas putida NBRC 14164 (assembly GCF_000412675.1). Classification (NCBI taxonomy): domain Bacteria; kingdom Pseudomonadati; phylum Pseudomonadota; class Gammaproteobacteria; order Pseudomonadales; family Pseudomonadaceae; genus Pseudomonas; species Pseudomonas putida. The sequence continues at coordinate 1,059,610 of NC_021505.1, forward strand.
GTTGTCTGGCGGGTATAGGGGGGCGGGATTATGCCAGAAAACCTTGGCAATCGATGCACCTGCTACAGACCGATGGCAATCTTCATGGGGTGAGCGCACGGTGCACGTAGGGGCGCTTAGGCAGGGAAATATCGGCTAAAAAGCGCAAAGCGTGGCTAAATCAGGCAGAAAAGCGAAGAAATGGCCGATTCGCCATCATTCAAACGGGCGTATGAAATTTGTGTAATTCCATTTCATCATCGGTCAGATGGTAAAGATCGACCGCGCCCGGGCTGGCCGGGCGACGACGCGCTGGCGTGGTCCCGGGTCAGGGATTGTCGCTGCGCAGCTCCTTTTCAATGCGTTCCAGTTCCTGGTTGAACGCCTGGTCGCGCACGCTGGCACGTTTGCGCCAAGGTTTGCGTTCCGGATCCGGTTGTGCAGCGTAAGTGGTGACTTCACCACCGTAAACATCCTTGTAACGTTCAGCCTGGCGCTCGAGTTCTGCGCGCAGTTCATCTTTCGTCACATGCAGTACCTGAATTAAGTGTGATGACTGTTGTTATGCATTGTGCAGCATGCACATGCCTCGCTGGCCGCAACGGCTAGATACAGCGGAAGGTTCCATTACTACGCTAGCGTCGGGGCCTGCGCAATCGATTATAGCAACCGATAATTCGCCGAACATCGTTATTTACCAGCCCTGACAGCATCTGACGCAAGTAGTGGCAGGTGTCGGCAAACAGTTTGGACGTTTCGTACAAGTTTGAAAGGCATGGCGGATAAAAGTTCGATGCAACGCCGGGGCGAGGCCCGAATGAAAAACGGCCTCGCCAAAAGGCGAGGCCGTTGCCTGGGGACTTCTACGGTGGGTACCTGACCAGTCTCTCCAAAGAAGCCACAAGTGGCAGGAGAAAGGTATAAGCAAAAGTGTCAGCGGTCAATTGCGATTATCGGCCGTTTGTTCGATAATCGCACGAACGGGCGTTTTTTTTGAGGTGTGCGATGAGTGACGAAACCCTGGTCAACGATCCGGTCAATCCAGAGCCGGCGCGACCCGCTTCGGCCGCCATGGCGCCGCCGATCGTGGCTTCTCCGGCCAAGCGCATCCAGGCGTTTACGGGGGATCCCGACTTCATGACCTCCCTGGCACGTGGCCTGGCCGTGATCCAGGCCTTTCAGGAGCGCAAGCGCCACCTGACCATCGCCCAGATCAGCCACCGCACCGAAATCCCTCGCGCAGCGGTGCGCCGTTGCCTGCACACGCTGATCAAGCTGGGTTACGCCACCTCCGACGGGCGTACCTATTCGCTGTTGCCCAAAGTATTGACGTTGGGGCATGCCTACCTGTCGTCGACGCCGCTGGCGATTTCTGCCCAGCCTTATCTGGACCGTATCAGTGATCAACTGCACGAAGCGGCCAACATGGCCACACTCGAAGGCGACGACATTCTTTATATAGCCCGTTCGGCCACGGTGGAACGGCTGATATCGGTCGACCTGTCCGTTGGCGGGCGCCTGCCGGCCTATTGCACATCGATGGGGCGCATCCTGCTGGCGGCGATGGACGACACCAGCCTGCGTGAATACCTGGAGCGTGCCGACCTGAAAGCGCGCACCAGCCGTACGCTGCATGACCCTGAGTCACTGTTCGCCTGCATCCAGCAGGTGCGCGCCCAGGGCTGGTGCGTGGTGGACCAGGAGCTGGAGCAGGGGCTGCGTTCGATTGCCGTGCCGATCTACGACGCGTCGGGGCAGGTGTTGGCGGCGCTGAACGTGAGCACCCATGTGGGGCGGGTGACGCGTAGCGAGCTGGAACAGCGCTTCCTGCCGATCCTGCTGGCGGCCAGCCGGGACCTTTGCCATCAGTTGTTTGGCTGAGATTGCAGGGGCCGCCAAGCGGCCCAATCGTCGGCAAGCCGAACTCCCACGGAAACTGTGAAAGCTGCGAATACGCAATACCTGTGGGAACTGGCTTGCCGGCGAATGGGGCGCAAAGCGGCCCCCTTTCACATTTAGAACAGGCAAAACGGTTTCTTGTGCGATAAACGCACAGTGTCGCTCCGGGCGAATTGCGCCACCGCCGCCCGCTGATTAATGTCTCTCGCAACGGTCGGCCAAGCCGACCGAACAAAAAATACAAGAGGCACTTACCATGAATACTGTCCACTTATTGCTGCGGCCGCACCCGCACGCAGTACCGTTGTATCCAGGCTGACGCAGGCCATATTCCCCAATCATCGTCCCCTGTACCGGTTGCCCGTGTGCAGTGGTCTGGCTGTGCCCTACATTCTGGATAACAACAATGAACCAAGCACAAAACAGCGTCGGCAAAAGCCTCGACGTCCAGTCGTTCATCAATCAGCAGCCGCTGTCCCGCTACCAGTGGCGGGTCGTGTTGCTGTGCTTTCTGATCGTCTTCCTCGACGGCCTGGACACGGCCGCCATGGGCTTCATCGCCCCGGCGCTGTCGCAGGAGTGGGGCATCGACCGGGCCAGCCTCGGCCCGGTGATGAGCGCCGCATTGATCGGCATGGTGTTCGGTGCCTTGGGCTCCGGGCCGTTGGCTGACCGCTTCGGCCGCAAAGGTGTGCTGGTGGGCGCGGTGCTGGTGTTTGGCGGTTTCAGCCTGGCCTCGGCCTATGCCACCAACGTCGACCAGTTGCTGGTGCTGCGCTTCCTGACTGGCCTGGGCCTGGGTGCCGGCATGCCCAATGCCACCACGCTGCTGTCCGAATACACCCCCGAACGCCTCAAGTCGCTGCTGGTGACCAGCATGTTCTGCGGCTTCAACCTGGGCATGGCCGGTGGTGGCTTCATTTCCGCCAAGATGATCCCGGCCTATGGCTGGCACAGCCTGCTGGTGATCGGCGGCGTGCTGCCACTGCTGCTGGCGCTGGTATTGATGGTGTGGTTGCCGGAGTCGGCGCGGTTCCTGGTGGTGCGCAATCGTGGTACCGACAAGATCCGCAAGACCCTGTCGCCCATTGCGCCACAGGTGGTGGCCGAGGCGGGCAGCTTCAGCGTGCCAGAGCAAAAGGCCGTGGCCGCGCGCAGCGTGTTTGCGGTGATTTTCTCCGGCACTTATGGCCTTGGCACCATGCTGCTGTGGCTGACCTACTTCATGGGCCTGGTAATCGTCTACCTCCTGACCAGCTGGCTGCCAACCTTGATGCGTGACAGCGGTGCGAGCATGGAGCAGGCCGCGTTCATCGGTGCGCTGTTCCAGTTCGGCGGCGTGCTGAGTGCGGTGGGTGTGGGTTGGGCCATGGACCGCTACAACCCGCACAAGGTAATCGGCATTTTCTACCTGCTGGCCGGGGTGTTCGCCTACGCGGTAGGGCAGAGCCTGGGCAACATCACCGTGTTGGCCACCCTGGTGCTGATTGCGGGTATGTGCGTGAACGGTGCTCAGTCGGCGATGCCGTCGCTGGCGGCGCGCTTCTACCCGACCCAGGGCCGTGCCACGGGTGTATCGTGGATGCTGGGTATCGGCCGCTTCGGTGCGATTCTCGGGGCCTGGAGCGGCGCGACGCTGCTGGGGCTGGGGTGGAACTTCGAGCAGGTGCTTACCGCGTTGCTGGTGCCTGCGGCGCTGGCGACCGTAGGTGTGATCGTGAAAGGGCTGGTCAGCCACGCCGACGCGACCTGAGGAGCGAGGGCCGCTTTGAGGACCATTCGCAGCACAAGGCTGCTCCCACAGGGGGAGCAGCCTTGTGTCGCGATAGGGCTGCTCAGCAGGCCCGGCATCCAGATAAGTAGCAGCGCAACAAATGGTTCGATAACCGCACGAATAGTCGATTATCGGATTGTAAGCCTACCGCCACTCTCCTTAATCTGAGCTCATCGAAGCACCCTGACCAGTAGCCTCCACACGTACCGCCGCGGCCTATGGCCAGTGGCAGGAGAAGCCTAATGCGCGACGTATTTATCTGTGACGCCATCCGCACCCCCATCGGCCGCTTCGGCGGCGCCTTGGCGGGTGTGCGTGCCGACGACCTGGCTGCCGTGCCGCTGAAAGCGCTGATCGAGCGCAACCCTGCGGTGCAGTGGGACCAGGTTGATGAAGTGTTCTTCGGCTGCGCCAACCAGGCCGGTGAAGACAACCGCAACGTGGCGCGCATGGCGCTGCTGCTGGCCGGCCTGCCGGAGAGCATCCCGGGCGTCACCCTGAACCGCCTGTGCGCGTCGGGCATGGATGCCATCGGCACTGCCTTCCGCGCCATCGCCAGCGGCGAAATGGAGCTGGCGATTGCCGGCGGCGTCGAGTCGATGTCGCGCGCACCGTTCGTCATGGGCAAGGCTGAAAGCGGCTATTCGCGCAACATGAAGCTGGAAGACACCACCATCGGCTGGCGCTTCATCAACCCGCTGATGAAGAGCCAGTACGGTGTGGACTCCATGCCGGAAACTGCCGACAACGTGGCCGACGACTACCAGGTTTCGCGCGCTGACCAGGACGCTTTCGCCCTGCGCAGCCAGCAGAAGGCTGCAGCCGCCCAGGCTGCCGGCTTCTTCGCCGAAGAAATCGTGCCGGTGCGCATTGCCCACAAGAAGGGCGAAACCATCGTCGAGCGTGACGAGCACCTGCGCCCGGAAACCACGCTGGAGGCGCTGACCAAGCTCAAGCCGGTCAACGGCCCGGACAAGACTGTCACCGCCGGCAACGCCTCGGGCGTGAATGACGGTGCTGCGGCGCTGATCCTGGCGTCGGCGGAAGCGGTGAAGAAACACGGCCTGACCCCGCGTGCCCGGGTACTGGGCATGGCCAGCGGCGGTGTTGCACCACGGGTGATGGGCATCGGCCCGGTACCGGCAGTGCGCAAGCTGACCGAGCGCCTGGGTGTGGCGGTGAGTGATTTTGATGTGATCGAGCTCAACGAAGCCTTTGCCAGCCAAGGGCTGGCGGTACTGCGTGAGCTGGGTGTGGCCGACGATGCGCCGCAGGTGAACCCGAATGGCGGTGCAATCGCCCTGGGCCATCCGCTGGGCATGAGCGGTGCGCGCCTGGTGCTGACTGCGCTGCATCAGCTGGAGAAAAGTGGCGGGCGCAAGGGCCTGGCAACCATGTGCGTGGGTGTCGGCCAAGGTCTGGCGCTGGCCATCGAGCGGGTGTGACCTTACCGGCCTCTTCGCGGGTGAACCCGCTCCCACAGGGATCCACGCAACCCCTGTGGGAGCGGGTTTACCCGCGAAGAGGCCGGACCTGTCAGACGTAGGGCCAATTGCCAGCCAGATAGCGGAACGAGTGTGTTACCAGGTATGTCTAGACTTACCTAGGACCCTCCAGGAGTAAAACCGTCATGACCTCAACCTATTACACCGGCGAAGAACGCAGCAAGCGCATCTTCGCTATCGTCGGTGCCTCATCAGGCAACCTGGTGGAATGGTTCGACTTCTACGTCTACGCCTTCTGCGCAATCTACTTCGCCCCGGCCTTCTTCCCCTCCGACGACCCTACGGTGCAGCTGTTGAACACGGCCGGTGTGTTCGCCGCAGGCTTTTTGATGCGCCCCATCGGTGGCTGGATCTTCGGCCGCCTCGCAGACCGCCATGGTCGCAAGAATTCCCTGATGATCTCGGTGCTGATGATGTGCTTCGGCTCCCTGATGATCGCCTGCTTGCCCACCTACGGTAGCATCGGCACCTGGGCCCCCGCACTGCTGTTGCTGGCCCGCCTGATCCAGGGCCTGTCGGTGGGTGGCGAATACGGCACCACCGCCACCTACATGAGTGAAGTGGCCCTGCGTGGGCAGCGTGGCTTCTTTGCCTCGTTCCAGTACGTCACCCTGATTGGCGGCCAGTTGCTGGCCGTGCTGGTGGTGGTGATCCTGCAACAGTTGCTGACTGAAGATGAGCTGCGTGCCTGGGGCTGGCGTATTCCATTCGTGGTAGGGGCCATCGCCGCGCTGATCTCGTTGATGTTGCGCCGCTCGCTGCACGAGACCAGCAGCGCGGAAACCCGCAACGACAAAGATGCAGGCACCATCAAGGGCCTGTTCCGCAACCATGCGGCGGCCTTCATCACCGTGCTTGGCTACACCGCCGGCGGCTCGCTGATCTTCTATACCTTCACCACCTACATGCAGAAGTACCTGGTCAACACCGCGGGTATGACGGCGAAAAACGCCAGCTACGTGATGACCGGCGCGCTGTTCCTGTTCATGGTGGTGCAGCCGTTCTTCGGCATGCTGTCCGACCGCATCGGCCGACGTAATTCGATGCTGCTGTTTGGCGCGCTCGGGACCTTGTGCACCGTGCCGCTGCTGATGGCGCTGAAAACGGTCACCAGTCCGTTCATGGCCTTCGTGCTGATCAGCCTGGCGTTGTGTATTGTCAGTTTCTACACCTCGATCAGCGGCCTGGTGAAGGCCGAGATGTTCCCGCCGCAAGTACGTGCGCTGGGTGTAGGCCTTGCCTACGCAGTGGCCAACGCGGCATTTGGCGGCTCCGCCGAGTACGTGGCCCTGGGCCTGAAGACCCTGGGCATGGAAAACACTTTCTACTGGTACGTGACGGCCATGATGGCGATTGCCTTCCTGTTCAGCCTGCGCCTGCCGAAGCAGGCCGCGTACCTGCACCACGATGACTAAGGACGTGGCATGACCAACCAACTGTTCGACGCCTACTTCACCGCGCCGGCCATGCGCGAGATTTTCTCCGACCGTGGCCGCTTGCAGGGCATGCTCGATTTCGAAGCCGCGCTGGCCCGTGCCGAAGCTGCTGCGGGGCTGGTCCCGCACAGCGCCGTGGCCGCCATCGAGGCGGCATGCAAGGCCGAGCGCTATGACGTGGGGGCGCTGGCCAATGCCATCGCAACCGCTGGCAACTCGGCAATCCCGCTGGTGAAGGCGTTGGGCAAGGTGATTGCCAGTGGCGTGCCCGAGGCCGAGCGCTATGTGCACTTGGGCGCCACCAGCCAGGACGCGATGGACACCGGTCTGGTGTTGCAGTTGCGCGATGCCCTCGACCTGATCGAAGCGGACCTGGGCAAACTGGCCGATACCCTGTCGCAGCAGGCATTGAAGCACGCCGATACGCCAATGGTGGGCCGCACCTGGCTGCAACACGCTACCCCGGTGACCCTGGGCATGAAACTGGCTGGCGTGCTGGGGGCATTGACCCGCCACCGTCAGCGCCTGCAAGAGCTGCGCCCGCGCCTGTTGGTGCTGCAGTTCGGCGGCGCCTCGGGCAGCCTGGCCGCTCTGGGCAGCAAGGCGATGCCGGTGGCCGAGGCCCTGGCCGAGCAACTGAAGCTGAGCCTGCCCGAGCAACCCTGGCACACCCAGCGTGATCGCCTGGTGGAGTTTGCCTCGGTGCTGGGCCTTGTGGCCGGCAGCCTGGGCAAGTTCGGCCGCGATGTCAGCCTGCTGATGCAAACCGAGGCGGGGGAGGTGTTCGAGCCTTCTGCACCAGGCAAGGGCGGCTCCTCGACCATGCCACACAAGCGCAACCCGGTGGGCGCTGCGGTGCTGATCGGTGCCGCGACTCGCGTGCCGGGGCTGGTATCGACGCTGTTCGCCGCCATGCCCCAGGAGCACGAGCGCAGCCTGGGCCTGTGGCATGCCGAATGGGAAACCCTCCCGGACATCTGCTGCCTGGTCTCCGGCGCGCTGCGCCAGGCCCAGGTCATTGCCGAGGGCATTGAAGTAGACGCAGCGCGCATGCGCCGTAACCTCGACCTGACCCAAGGGCTGGTGCTGGCAGAAGCGGTGAGTATCGTCCTGGCCCAACGCCTGGGCCGCGACCGTGCCCACCACTTGCTGGAGCAATGCTGCCAGCGAGCCGTGGCCGAACAGCGGCACCTGCGTGCGGTGCTGGGTGATGACCCGCAGGTCAGTGCCGAGCTGTCTGCCGAAGAACTTGATCGCCTGCTCGACCCTGCCCATTACCTGGGCCAGGCCCGCGTCTGGGTGGCGCGCGCCGTATCCGAACATCAACATTTCACTGCCTGAAGGAGACTGCTGTGGCGCATTTGCAACTGGCCGATGGCGTTTTGAACTACCAGATCGATGGCCCGGAAAACGCCCCGGTGCTGGTCCTGTCCAACTCGCTGGGCACCGACCTGGGCATGTGGGACACCCAGATTCCGCTGTGGAGCCAGTACTTTCGCGTGCTGCGCTACGACACCCGTGGCCACGGCGCATCGTTGGTCACCGAAGGCCCTTACACCATCGAACAGCTGGGCGGTGACGTGCTGGCCCTGCTTGATGGCCTGGACATCCAGAAAGCGCATTTCGTCGGCCTGTCGATGGGTGGCCTGATCGGCCAGTGGCTGGGCATCAACGCCGGTGACCGCCTGCACAGCCTGACCCTGTGCAACACCGCCGCCAAGATCGCCAGTGACGAGGTGTGGAACCCCCGTATCGACACCGTGCTCAAGGGTGGCCAGCAGGCCATGGTCGACCTGCGCGATGGCTCTCTCGCCCGCTGGTTCACCCCGGGCTTCGTCCAGGCCCAGCCTGAGCAAGCCCAGCGCATTTGCCAGATGCTGGCGCACACCAGCCCGCAAGGTTATGCCGCCAACTGTGCAGCGGTGCGTGATGCCGATTACCGTGAGCAACTGGGCCGCATCCAGGTGCCGGCGCTGATCGTTGCTGGCACCGAAGACGTGGTCACCACCCCTGAACATGGCCGCTTCATGCAGGCCGGTATCAAAGGTGCCGAGTACGTCGACTTCCCGGCAGCGCACCTGTCCAACGTCGAAATCGGTGAGGCGTTCAGCCGCCGCGTGCTCGACTTCCTGCTGGCTCACTGAGGACCACGCCATGGATGAGAAACAACGTTACGACGCGGGCATGCAAGTGCGCCGTGCGGTACTTGGCGATGCCCACGTGGACCGCAGCCTGGAAAAGCTCAATGACTTCAACGGCGAGTTCCAGGAGATGATCACCCGCCACGCCTGGGGTGATATCTGGACCCGCCCTGGTCTGCCGCGCCATACCCGCAGCCTGATCACCATCGCCATGCTGATCGGCATGAACCGCAATGATGAACTGAAACTGCACCTGCGCGCCGCAGCCAACAATGGCGTGACCCGTGAAGAGATCAAGGAAGTGCTGATGCAGAGCGCAATCTATTGCGGCATCCCGGCGGCCAATGCCACGTTCCACTTGGCTGAGTCGGTGTGGGATGAGCTGGGTGTAGAGTCTCGACAGCAGTAAGGCCAGCACTGGCCCTATCGCCGGCAAGCCAGCTCCCACAGGGATTGCGCTGCCCTGCGGCCTGATGCAATGCCGGCGACAGGGCCATGCAATGTTTACATGACCGTGTTCTTCTGACGCATGGCTACAGGGCCTGCGTTGTTTTCTACGGCCTGTTTCAGGGCCGGGCACAGGCCCAGCATGAACGCTGCTTCTGCCACCACGAACAGCGGCCCGATGATCAGGCCGCTGACATCGTCGACAAATGCAGGTTTGCGGCCTTCGTAGTAATGGCCGACAAACTGGATGATCCAGCCCACCACGAATGCCACCAGCCCGGCGCTGAGCCACAGTGTTGTTGTCTGTACGGCCAGCACCTGGCCGACCCACAGGCACAGGCCCAGCAACAACCCCATCACCAGGCCGAAGCGCAGGTCCAGGCGCAGGTAGAACCACACCGAAGCCGCCGCTGCCAGCAGGGCAGGGGACAGCCACATGCCAGCTATTTCCCAGCCTGGGCGTGACAGCAGAATGGTGACTGCCAGCACGATAAGCGGGATGCCGACGAAGTGGGTGGCGATGTTGCGTGGGTCGCGGTGGTAGCTGGCGTATTGGCTCAGGTGGTCGACGAGGGTTTTCATTGTTGTGCCTCCCTGGTGTGCCCGGTCTAGGTGTATTGCCATTACCGGCCCTTTCGCGGGTTCACCCGCGAAAGGGCCGGTACTGGCAACCCATATAGCTCAGGATAGCCCGCAGCCACCACTATCATCAGCTCAGCGAATGGCAGCAGCCCGCACTGGCGTATCCAGCCCCACCAGGGTCTCGATCATCGCCCGCGCCGCCGGCGACAACCGGTAACCGCTACGGCTGACCACGCCGCAGCGCACGCTCAGTACCTCCAGTGCCGGCGGCAGGTTGCGCCAGTGCAGGCGCACCAGTGTGCCGGCGGCCAGGTCTTCGGCCACGGCCTCCTCGCTGGCTGTGCCAATGGCGTCGCTGGCCTGCACCACGCTGCGCAGTATCGCCAGGTGCTCGGTCTGCAGGTGCGGGATGAAGTCGCTGCGCCCGCTCAGGTTGGCCAGGCGCTTGCGCACGCCGGGGGCGAGCAGGGCGCTGGCCAGCGGGTAGCTGAACAGGTCGTTGGTCGACAGGCTGTCCTTGGCCAGCAACGGGTGGCCAGGCCGGCAGAAGAACAGGCCGGGCCGTGGCGACAGGGGCTCGGTGTGGAAATTGGGGTCGGCTTCGAACGGTCGGATATCGTCGACAAAAAACTCGATCTGTTCACGGCGCAGGGCCTGCCCCAGGCGTTCGGCATTGTCTACCAGCAGCGAGGTGCGGATGCCCGGGTGGCGTTCGATGAAATGGCGCAAGGCGTCGGGGACCAGGCGCACGGCCAGCGCCGGGCCACTGCCGAAATGCAGCTCGCCGGCGTCGAGCTTGGTCATTTGCAGTACTTCGTTGCTCAGTTGCGCGGCACCCTGCACCAGGCGGCGGGCGTGCTGCAGTACCACCAGGCCCTCGGGGGTTGGCAGCAGGGCTTTGCTGGCGCGGTCCACCAGCGGGCAGCCGAACGTGTGTTCCAGGCCCTGGATGGCGCGGCTGAAGGCGGGTTGGGTGATGCCCATGGCCTCGGCGGCACGGACAAAACTGCGGTATTCGGTGAGGGCGATGAAGTAGCGCAGCTGGCGGAGGTCCATGTCACGGCTCTGGGGCGGGAATCAGGGCCCTATTCAAGCTGTTACAGCTTATGTCGTCCAAGAAGGTTTATGGATTTGGTTATTTCTTTTGGTTATTTTCAAGGGCTTCTGGCCTCTTCGCGGGCATGCCCGCTCCCACAGGTAGGGCGCTGAATTCAAGGCTGGTGCAATCCCTGTGGGAGCGGGCGTGCCCGCGAAGCATTCAAAGGAGATTCAGCGGGTAACTCACGATCAGCCGGTTCTCATCAAAGGCGTTGGTGCTGAAGTCCCGGCGCATGGTGGAGTTGCGCCATTTCACCGACAGGTCCTTCAAGCTCCCCGACTGCACCACATAGGCCAGTTCGGTCTCGCGAGCCCATTCCTTGCCATCATCCACGCTGCCCACGGTGACGTTTTCACCCTTGATGTAGCGGTTCATCAGGGTCAGCCCAGGCACGCCAACGGTAGCGAAGTTGAAGTCATGGCGCACTTGCCAGGAACGCTCCTTGGCATTGTCGAAGCTGGAGTTGTAGCTGTCGTTGGCCAGGGTGCCGCCGCTGGTACCGTTGACCCGCATCCACGCGTCGTCGCCGCTGACCTTTTGCAGGCCGACGTAGAAGGTGTGGCCCTGGTAACGTGCCGAAAGCATGGCCGAGGCGGTGCGGTTATCCAGCTTGCCGGCGCGCTCTGCGCCGTCTTCCTTGCCGATGAAGTAGCCCAGGTTGGCGCCCAGGGTCCAGTCGCCCAGCGGCTGGCTGTGCGTCAGGTTGAGGTATTGCTGGCGGTAGATGTCCTTGAGCTGGGCATCCCACAGGCCGATCATGGTGCGCTTGTCGTTGAAGGTGTACTCGCCACCGCCGAAGTTGAAACGATCGGAGGTGAACGCGCCTTTGCCGTTCATCGACATGTCTTCCATGCTGGCGTCGTTGCGCGGGCTGTTACCGCGGAACTGCCCGGCGTACAGCGTCAGGCCGGCAATTTCCTTGGAGGTCAACTGGCCACCGCGGAAGGTTTGCGGCAGCGAGCGGCCATCGTCCGAGCGCAGGATGGGCAGTACCGGCATCCATTCACCGACTTTCAGCTCGGTTTCGGACAACTTGGCTTTCAGTGCCACACCCAGGCGGCCGAAGTCATCGGCCGGGCGGCCGTCGTCATGCACGGGCAGCAGGTGTGTGTTGGTGGTGCCTTTGCCGCCGTCGAGCTTGACCGAGTACAGGCCCAGCACGTCCACCCCGAAACCGACGGTGCCTTGGGTGAAGCCGGAGCGGGCGTCAAGAATGAAGCTTTGCGTCCATTCTTCGGCCTTGCCCTGCGGGTTGGCCGGGTCGACGAAATTGCGATTGATATAGAAGTTGCGCAGGTTGAGGGTGGCCTTGGCGTCTTCCATGAAACCACCTTCGTTGGCGGCGAACACGGGGAGGGCGCAGGACATGGCCAACAGGCCGGGCAGCAGCTGGCGTGCGGGTTGCAAAGTGCTCATCTGTCGTGGATCTCTTGTTTTTATGGGGCGAGCCGGTGCACTGCTGGATCAAGCCTGCAGGTGCGGGTCTTTTTTTTGATGAACTTGGGCAACGTTGCGTAAGCGGATGTTGCGGGGTAGTGCGGGGGTGAGGCAATTCGCCGCAAACGGAACGGGGCGATAATCGAACGGAATGTTCCAGTTGGTTAATTGTTTTGCTTTGACAGGCTCTTCGCAGCACAACGCTGCTCCAGCAGGTCGAGCGTTCGGAGCAACAACAGCGCCCGGTAAAAACAAAAAGCCCACCGTAGAGGTGGGCTCGATGCTGCTACAAACTCAATCAGCCTTTCGGTGCTTGCACCGATGCCTGCTGGTTGGCCTGCCCGGTCTGCTCATACCAGCCCCCGCCGAGCGCCTTGTACAGGTTGACCTCGCTGGTCAGCTGCGAAAGGCGGTCGGTAATCAGCGACTGCTGGGCGCTGAACAGGTTGCGCTGGGCGTCGAGGAAGGTCAGGTTGCTGTCGATCCCGATGCGGTAGCGGCGCTCAGCCAGGCGGTAGTAATCCTGGTTCGCCTGCACCAGGTCGCGCTGGGCCTGCAGCTGCTCTTCGAAGGTTTTGCGCGCCGCCAGGCCATCGGAGACTTCCTGGAAGGCGGTCTGGATGGTTTTTTCGTACTTGGCGACGTTGATGTCCTTCTGGATCTTCGAGTAGTCCAGGCTGGCCTTCAGGCTGCCGGCGTTGAAGATCGGCAGGTTGATCTGCGGCTGGAACAGCCAGGTGCCTTGGCCACCCGCAAACAGGTGACCCATGTCGGGGCTCAGGCTGCCAGCGTTGGCGGTCAGGCTGATGCTCGGGAAGAACGCTGCGCGGGCCGCGCCAATGTTGGCGTTGGCGGCCTTTAGCAGGTGCTCGGCTTCCTGGATGTCCGGGCGACGCTGGAGGATGTCCGACGGCAGGCCGGCCGGCACTTCGGCCAGCTGGTCGGCGTTGAGCTCCAGCGGCTTCGCCAGGTTGGCAGGAACGCCGGTGCCCAGCAGCACGGTCAGGCTGTTGACGTCCTGGGCGACCAGGCGCTGGTACTGCGAGTACTTGACCCGGGCGCCTTCCACGGCGGTGCGCGCCTGGCTGACGTCAAGGGCAGAAGCCACGCCGACTTCATTGCTGCGACGGGTGAGGTTGTAGCTTTGCTCGTAGGTCTTCAGCGTTTCTTCGGTCAGCTTGAACAGGGCCTGGTCGGCCTGCCAGGTGTAGTAGGCGTTGGCCACGCTGGCCACCAGGGCGATTTGCGTGGAGCGACGCGCCTGCTCGCTGGACAGGTAGGTTTCCAGCGCCTGCTCGGTCAGGCTGCGCACACGGCCGAACAGGTCCAGCTCATAAGCGCTGACACCCAAGGTGGCCGAGTACTGGCTGGTGATGCCAGATTCGCCGGTTTGCGACATGTTCGCCGGTACGCGCTGGCGGCTGCCGCTGCCGGTGGCCGAAACCGCCGGGAACAGGTCGGCACGCTGGATGCGGTACTGCGCGCGGTAAGCGTCGAGGTTCAGCGCCGCGACGCGCAGGTCGCGGTTGTTGACCAGCGAAGTCTGGATCAGCTGTTGCAGTGCCGGGTCGTGGAAGAACTGGCGCCAGCCCTGTTCGGCGGCAGCAACGTCTGCCGATTGCGTCGGCGAGTACGCAGGGCCTTGCGGCCACTGCGCTGCCACCGGCGCTTCCGGGGTCTGGTAGTCAGGGATCAGCGAGCAGCCGCCAAGAATGAAAGCGGTTACCGCCAGGGACAACAAAGACTTGGTCATTGCCCAGCCTCATAACGTGGAGTTTCAGGGGTGGCGTCTTTTTCCGGCTCTTTGCTGCCGAACAGCGACGACACTGCGACGAAGAACAGTGGTACCCAGAAGATAGCCAGCACGGTCGCACTGATCATGCCGCCGATCACACCTGTACCGATGGCGTGCTGGCTGCCGGCGCCGGCGCCGCTGGCGATGGTCAACGGTACCACGCCGAGGATGAACGCCAGCGAGGTCATGATGATCGGGCGCAGACGCATGCGGCACGCCTCGATCGCTGCGTCGTACAGGCTACGGCCCTGCTCGTGCAGTTCCTTGGCGAACTCGACGATCAGAATGGCGTTTTTCGCCGCCAGGCCGATGGTGGTCAACAGGCCGACCAGGAAGTACGTGTCGTTGGACAGCCCGCGCAGGCTGGTGGCGATCAGTGCACCGATGATACCCAGCGGTACTACCAGCACGACGGCGATCGGGATCGACCAGCTTTCATACAGTGCAGCCAGGCACAGGAACACGAACAGCACAGAGAGGGCGAACAGTGCCGGCATTTGCGAGCCGGAGAGCTTTTCCTCGTAAGACATGCCGGTCCAGGAGAAGCCGATACCGTCCGGCAACTCGCCCGCGATGCGTTCCACCTCGGCCATGGCATCACCGGTGCTGTAGCCCGGGGCCGGAGCACCCAGGATTTCCATTGCCTCGACGCCGTTGTAACGGGACAGCTTGGGCGAACCGTACGTCCACTCGCCTTTGGCGAACGACGAGAACGGGACCATTTCGCCTGCACCGTTGCGCACGTACCACTTCTGCAGGTCTTCCGGGCTCATCCGCGCGTTTGGTTCGCCCTGGATGTACACCTTCTTGACTCGGCCACGGTCGATGAAGTCGTTGACATAGCTGGCACCCAGTGCAATCGACAGGGTGTTGTTGATGTCGGCAATGGTCACGCCCAGGGCGCTTGCACGTTCGTCATCGATAGTCAGCTGGTACTGCGGCTCATCGTTCAGGCCGTTCGGGCGCACGGCGCTGAGCACCTTGCTTTGTGCGGCCTTTGCCAGGAACTGGTTGCGCGCTTCCATGAGCTTGGCATGGCCGACACCGCCGCGGTCCTGGAGGAACACGTCGAAGCCGGTAGCGTTACCCAGTTCGAGTACCGCAGGCGGCGCGAAGGCGAACACCATCGCGTCGCGGAAGGTGAAGAAGTGCTGCTGGGCACGTTCGGCCAGGGCGAACACACTGTTCTCCTTGGAGCGCTCGCCCCACGGCTTGAGCATGATGAACGCCATGCCCGAGCTCTGGCCGCGGCCGGCGAAGTTGAAGCCGTTGACAGTGAACACCGATGCCACGGTGTCGGCCTCTTCCTTCAACAGGTACTCACGCATCTGGTCAACCACAACCTGCGTACGTTCGGCACTGGAGCCGGCCGGGGTCTGTACCTGGGCAAACAGTACGCCCTGGTCTTCTTCCGGGAGGAAGGCAGTAGGGATGCGGGCGAACAGCCAGATCATGCCGACCACGATCAGCGCGTAGCCGAGCAGGAACGGTACCTTGTTGCGCAGGATAGTGCCCACGCTGCGCTCGTAGCCGTTTACGCTGCGGTCGAAGTTGCGGTTGAACCAGCCAAAGAACCCGCCTTTGGCAGTGTGGTGCTCACCTTTCTTCAGCGGCTTGAGCATGGTGGCGCACAGTGCCGGGGTGAAGATAAGCGCTACCAGCACCGAGAGGCCCATGGCCGACACGATGGTGATGGAGAACTGCCGGTAGATCACACCTGTGGAACCACCGAAGAACGCCATGGGCAGCAGTACCGCCGACAGTACCAGGGCAATACCCACCAGGGCGCCCTGGATCTGTTCCATCGAACGTTTGGTCGCCTCCTTGGGCGGTAACCCTTCCTCGGACATGACCCGTTCGACGTTCTCCACCACGACGATGGCGTCGTCCACCAGCAAGCCGATGGCCAGGACCATGGCGAACATGGTCAGGGTGTTGATACTGAAGCCTGCGGCGGCAAGGATGCCGAACGTACCCAGCAACACCACCGGTACGGTCATGGTGGTGATGATGGTGGCGCGGAAGTTCTGCAGGAACAGGTACATCACCAGGAACACCAGGACCACGGCTTCGATCAGGGTGTGGATCACACCGCTGATCGACTCGGTGACCACCGGTGTGGTGTCGTACGGGAATACCGCTTTCACGCCAGGCGGGAAGAACGGTTCGAGGCTTTTGATGGTCTCGCGCAGTGCCTTGGCAGTATCCAGCGCGTTGGCGCCGGTAGCCAGTTTTACGGCCAGGCCGGAAGCCGGCTTGCCGTTGAACTGGGCGCTGACCGCGTAGTTTTCACCGCCCAGGCCCACTTGCGCGACGTCACCCAGTCGTACCTGGGAGCCATCCTTGTTGACCTTGAGCAGGATCTTCTCGAACTGCTCGGCGGTTTGCAGGCGGGTCTTGCCGATGATGGTTGCGTTCAGCTGGGTGCCAGGCAGGGCTGGCAGGCCGCCGAGCTGGCCGGACGAAACCTGCACGTTCTGCGCGGCCACGGCGGTCTTGACGTCGACCGGGGTCAGCTGGAACTTGTTCAGCTTGGCCGGATCGAGCCAGATACGCATGGCGTACTGCGCACCAAACACCTGGAAGTCACCCACACCCGCAGTACGCGAGATCGGGTCCTGCATGTTGGAGACGATGTAGTTGGCCAGGTCGTCCTTGGTCATGCTGCCGTCTTCGGACACCAGGCCGATCACCAGCAGGAAGTTTTTCACTGCCTTGGTAACGCGGATACCTTGCTGCTGCACTTCCTGCGGCAGCAATGGGGTGGCCAGGTTCAGCTTGTTCTGTACCTGGACCTGGGCGGTGTCGGGGTTGGTGCCCTGTTCGAAGGTGGCAGTAATGGTCATGCTGCCGTCGGAGTTGCTTTCCGACGACACATAACGCAGGTTGTCGATACCGTTGAGCTGCTGCTCGATCACCTGCACCACGGTGTCCTGCACGGTTTGCGCCGAAGCGCCCGGGTAGGTCACGGCGATGGCGATGGCCGGCGGCGCGATGCTGGGGTACTGGTTGATAGGCAGCTTCAGGATCGACAAGGCGCCGACCAGCATGATCACCAAGGCGATCACCCAGGCGAAGATCGGGCGATCGATAAAGAACTTCGACATGGTTTACTCCGCTTTGGCGTCTGCTTTCGCCGCGTTGGCCTGATCAGGGCTGCCCGGCTTCTTGACGTTGGTGGCTTCGCTGACCTTGACCTCGACGCCCGGGCGCACGTACTGCAGCCCTTCGGTGATCAGGCGGTCGCCTGGGTTGAGGCCTTCCTCGATCAGCCAGTCGCTGCCCAGGGTACGGCTGGCCTTGAGCTGGCGCAGTTCGACCTTGTTCTCCTGGTTGACCACCAGGGCGGTTGGTGCGCCTTTGAGGTCGCGCGTCACGCCCTGTTGCGGTGCCAGGATGGCGTTGGCGTTGACCCCGGCCTTCAGCCGCGCATGCACGAACATGCCTGGCAGCAGGGTGTGATCGGGGTTGGGGAACAGGGCGCGCAGGGTGACCGAGCCGGTGGTCTCGTCGACCGCAACTTCGGAGAATTCCAGGCGGCCTTCCTGCTTGAGCAGGCTGCCGTCTTCCAGCACCAACTGAACCGAGGCGGCGTTGTCGCCGGCCTTCTGCAGCTGGCCGCTTTCCAGGTCACGGCGCAGCTTGAGCAGCTCGGCGGTGGACTGGGTAACGTCGACGTAGATCGGGTCGAGCTGCTGGATAGTGGCCATGGCGTCAGCCTGACCGTTGCTCACCAGTGCACCTTCGGTGAACGAAGAACGGCCGATACGGCCGCTGATCGGCGCCAGGACCTTGGTGTAGCGCAGGTCGATCTGTGCGCTTTTCAGCGAGGCCTCGGCCTGCAATCGTTTGGCATTGGCGTCGTCGTATTCCTGTTTGGATACGGCCTGTTCGTCAATCAGCTGCTTGTAGCGCTCGGCCAGCGAGCGGGTAGCCTGCAGGTTGGCCTGGGCGTTGCCCAGGTTGGCTTCGTACACGGCAGGGTCGATCTGGTACAGCTGCTGGCCTTCCTTCACCTCACTGCCTTCCTTGAACAGGCGCTTGAGGATGATGCCGTTGACCTGCGGGCGCACTTCGGCGACCCGGTAGGCAGTGGTACGCCCCGGCAATTCCGAGGTCAGGGTGAAGGCTTGCGGCTGAAGGGTAACCACGCCGACCTGAGGAGCCTGCGCCGCTGGCGCTGCTTCTTCTTTCTTACAGCCACTGAGCAGGGTTGCCAGGGCGACGGCGGAAACCAGAGCGGTAACGGCTGGCTTGAATTGCATGAGGATCCTCGGGTCGCTGGAGCAGGGAGACGCTCAAGAGTAATGGAAGAGATCTTGATCTGGAAAAATTGCTATCCGGTGGATAAATAGCTTGCTAAGGAATATACTTACATTCATGGTTGTTTGTAAATACCGCTGGGTTGTACTCAGGTACTGCCACAGCTCTTGATTAGCTCATCCGCGAGGCTCCCTGCAGAGGTGCCCCCGGAGCGTCCCCCGCACGCGCCGCGCGTTCGGGCCAGATGAGGTTGTACTGCCATGGTCCGTCGAACCAAAGAAGAAGCCCAGGAAACCCGCGCCCAGATCATCGAGGCGGCGGAAAAGGCCTTCTACAAGCGCGGGGTTGCGCGAACCACCCTGGCCGACATCGCCGAGCTGGCGGGTGTGACGCGCGGGGCGATCTACTGGCACTTCAACAACAAGGCAGAGTTGGTGCAGGCGCTGCTCGACAGCCTGCACGAAACTCATGACCACTTGGCGCGGGCGAGTGAAAGCGAGGACGAAGTCGACCCGCTTGGCTGCATGCGCAAGCTGCTGCTGCAAGTGTTCAACGAGTTGGTGCTCGATGCCCGAACCCGGCGTATCAATGAAATTCTGCATCACAAGTGCGAGTTCACCGATGACATGTGTGAAATCCGCCAGCAGCGCCAGGGCGCGGTACTGGATTGCCACAAGGGCATTGCCCTGGCGTTGGCCAATGCCGTTCGCCGGGGCCAGTTGCCTGACGCGCTGGATGTCGAGCGCGCAGCGGTGGCGATGTTTGCCTATGTCGATGGCCTGATCGGGCGCTGGCTTTTGCTGCCTGACAGTGTCGATCTGGCGGGCGATGTCGAAAAATGGGTCGACACCGGGCTGGATATGCTGCGCTTGAGCCCGGCCCTGCGCAAATGACACTTTGTTAAGGATTGTGAGGGAGTGTTTCCCGTCTGTATTAAGAGAGGATTAATACTTCCGGGGTGCCCTGAACGGAGCACTGGAACAGCGCACCCTTCAGCGACCACGTAATTGCCGGTCGGGCAGCGCAAATGCCGCAAACACCCCCAGCACCGCAACCAGCGCACTGCCCATCAGCAAATGCCGGAACGTCTCCGTCAACCGGCCCTGCGTCACCAGGTCCACCTCCCCGGCCTTCAGGCTCCCCAGCAATGGATTACCCAGCAGTTCAAACCCGCCCTGGTGCAGCAGCGCCAGCAGCAGGCTGGACATGCAGGCCACGCCCATGGCCCCGCCCAGCGAACGGAACAGGTTGGTGGTGCTGGTGGCCACCCCGATGTCCTTGCTGTCCACCGCGCTTTGCGTGCCCACCAGCGATGTCGGGAACTGCAACCCGCAGGCAATGCCGGTCAGCAGCATGAACACTGCGCTGAGCCACCCAGACTGTGGCGGGGTCAACGCCATGGCAAAAATGGCCACGGGCATCAGCAGTGCTCCGGCGAGGATCTGCGGCTTGTAGCGCCCGGTCCGGCTGGTCATGCGCCCGCCGGTGAAGGCGCCCAGGGGCAGCCCCATCGCCAGTGGCAGCAGGTGCAGGGCGGCGCTGTCGGCACCGGCGCCGGTGATGCCCTGGTAGCGCAACGGCATGAGCATGGTCAGCGAAATCGACTGGAAGCTGGCGAAAAAGATCACGCCCCAGCACAGCACCGCCACCCGGTTGCCGAACAGGCCCAAGGGCAGCAGCGGCTCCGGGCAGCGGCGCTCATGAACGACGAACAGCGCCAGGCCCAGCACGGCGCAGGCGAACAGGGCCACTACTGCCGGGTCAACCCAGGCGTGGCCCTGGCCGACCAGGGTGATGCCCAGTAACAAGCTGCCCAGGCCGAGGATCAGCAGCACGGCGCCGAGGTAGTCCACCTGTGCCTCGCGGCGCTGCGCGGGCATGCCGCACAGGGCTCGGTGGATCGCCCACAAGGCAACCAGCCCCAGCGGCAGATTGATCCAGAACACCCAGCGCCATGACAGGTACTCGGTCAACCATCCCCCCAGCACCGGCCCGGCGACACTGGCCACTGCATACATGCTGCTGAAATAGCCCTGGTAGCGGCCGCGTTCACGCGGGGGCACGAAGTCGCCGATGATTGCCTGGCTGACCGAGACCATGCCGCCCGCGCCAATGCCCTGCAGTACCCGGGCCAGCACCAGTTGCTGCATGTCCTGGGCCAGGGCGCAGGCGATCGAGGCCAGGGTGAACAGGCTGATGCCGGTCAGGATCATCCGCCGCCGCCCGTAGAGGTCACCCAGCTTGCCGTAAATCGGCACGGCCACGGTCATGGCCACCATGTAGCCGGAGATGACCCACGCCAGCAGGCCGACATCGTTGAACTGAGCCGAGATCGCGGGCAGCGAAACGGCGACGATGGTCTGGTCCAGTGCGCCGAGGAAGATCGCCAGCATCAGGGCGGTCAGCACGTTGCGCAGTGTCGTGGGGGGCAGGGCGGCGGTCACGGGAATACCTTGTTTGTCTGTTGCGGCCTCTTCGCGGGCAAGTCGGATTGTAACCTGAGTTAGGTAGCTTCCTATGTACTATCTGCATCCCCTATGCCGAATCGGCATTGGCGCATTCATCCAGTGCAGCATGGCTGCGTGATATCGTTGGTATGCCACAGGGGCTGAAATCCGGGGCTTGCACCAGCTTGGTGCAACAATATGCCGCAGGTTTTTCAGCCCGCTGTCTCCCACACCTTTTATTCCTCTGCCTGCATGTCGAGCATGACCGCCCAGATGGCGACGGTTGGAACAGGTCAGGTAGACCCGATTACAGGGGTCGGTAGTTACCGTTCAAACTTCAACTTATTTGCGGAGTGATCATGCCCAAGGCTTCCCATCAAGATCTGCGTTTTGCCTTCCGCGAACTGCTCGCTTCAGGTTCCTGTTACCACACGGCATCGGTGTTCGACCCGATGTCGGCACGCATTGCCGCAGACCTGGGCTTCGAGGTCGGCATCCTGGGTGGTTCTGTCGCTTCGTTGCAGGTACTGGCCGCGCCGGACTTCGCCCTGATTACCCTCAGCGAATTCGTCGAGCAAGCCACCCGTATTGGCCGGGTAGCGCAATTGCCCGTGCTGGCTGATGCCGACCACGGCTACGGCAACGCGCTGAACGTGATGCGCACGGTGATCGAACTGGAGCGCGCCGGCGTGGCCGGGCTGACCATCGAGGACACCCTGCTGCCTGCCCAGTTCGGGCGCAAGTCCACCGACCTGATACCGGTCGAGGAAGGCGTTGGCAAGATTCGTGCGGCGCTGGAGGCTCGGGTCGATTCGTCGTTGTCGATCATCGCCCGCACCAACGCTGGCGTGCTCACCACCGAAGAAATCATCGTGCGCACCCAGAGCTACCAGAAGGCCGGTGCCGATGGCATCTGCATGGTGGGCGTGAAGGACTTCGAGCAGCTCGAGCAGATTGCCGAGCACCTGACGGTGCCGCTGATGCTGGTCACCTATGGCAACCCCAACCTGCATGACGATGAACGCCTGGCGCGCCTGGGTGTGCGTATCGCAGTCGACGGCCATGGCGCCTACTTCGCTGCGATCAAGGCCACTTACGATTGCCTGCGCTTGCAGCGTGGCAAGCAGAACAAGTCGGAAAACCTGAGCGCCACCGAACTCTCGCACACCTACACCCAGCCCGAGGATTACATCCGCTGGGCCAAGGAATACATGAGCGTCGAAGAGTGACCGGCAGGGCGCCGTCAGCTCAACGGACGGCGCTCAAGGTTGCAGTGTGAGGCACGCAATGTGCCTGCTCGCAGCTGGCTGCGGCGCTGGGCTGGCTGCGTAGCAGCTCGGCGCGCCAGCAAGCAGAACCATAAAGCCCTGCGACGGCCGTCATGGCCATGACAAGGGCGACTCTTCTGGATTTGATGCCCATGCTACTCACCTCCTGTTACAGCAATAGGTGATACCTTCCAGCTTAGGCCAAATTCCGCGTTACAGATCCCGATCCCACTCCGGCTCGTCCTTGAACCGCTGCACCAGGAAATCCAGCATGCTGCGCAAGGTCGCCGGCATGTGCTTGCGCGACGTATAAACCGCATTCAGGTTAAGGGTACGCGGCTGCGCTTCGGGCAGCAGGCGCACCAGTTCGCCCCTGCGCAGGGCGTCGGCGGTCTGGTAGCTCGGCAGCATGGCGATGCCCGCGCCGGCCAGTGCCGCCTTCTGCAATGTCATCGCTTCGTTGGCGCTGATGTTTCCCGCGACCGGCACGGCTACTGGCTGGCCGGCTACCTCGAAATGCCAAAGGCTATGGCCGAAATAGGCATGGGTCAGGCAGTTGTGCCGGCTCAGGTCCTCGACCCGTTGCGGTACGCCGTGCTCGCTCAGGTAGGCCGGGGACGCGCACACCACCGAGCGGCACACGCTCAGGCGCCGGGCGATCAGGTTGGGGTCCAGCTCGTTGCTGGTGCGGATGGCCAGGTCGATGCGTTCATCCACCAGGTTGACGGTGCGATCGAGCATTTGCAGTTCCACCTTCACCCCAGGATAGCGCCGCACATAGGCAGCCACCGCGTCCACCAGCTGCGCCTGGCCGAACGAGGTGCTGACGCTGATGCGCAGCGCGCCTTTTGGCGCGTCATCCGGCTGCTGCACTGCGGCCTGCAGGTCGCCGGCCAGTTCCAGCAGTTGCCGGCAGCGGGGCAGGGTTTCCTGGCCGGCTGCGGTGAGGCTGAGTTTGCGAGTGGTGCGCTGCATGAGCCGCGCGCCAACCCAGTCCTCCAGCTCTGCCAGGTAACGCGACACTACGGGGCGAGATAGCTGCAGGTGGTCTGCCGCTGCTGACTGGCTGCCCAGGTCGACGACGGTGACGAAAACGCGCATGGCGTTAAGACGGTCCATGATTTGCCCGGTTTTAGAAACAAACTATGTTCGAGCATCGCATTTTTTGCGACGGATCGGGCAACTAAGCTGTTGGGCATCGTTCAACTGAAGGCCTTGCCCATGTCCCTGTTCACCCCCCTGCGTGGCCTGCTACTGGCCTGCGTGACCCTGGCCGGCCCGGCGCTGGCTGCCGAACCGTTGCAACTGGACGTCTACAACCCCGGGCACGCGGCCATTTTCCCGGTCAGCTCGGTGATTGTCAGTGGCGAGCACGATGCCGTGCTGGTCGATGCCCAGTTCGGCAAGGCCCAGGCCCAGCAACTGGTGCAGCGCCTGCAGGCTGGCGGCAAACACCTGACCACCATCTACATCAGTCACGGCGACCCGGACTATTACTTTGGCCTGGACACCCTGACCCAGGCCTTCCCCGACGCGAAGGTGCTGGCCTCTGCCGCCACGGTTGCGCATATTCGCCAGACCATGGATGCCAAGCTGGCGTACTGGGGGCCGCAGATGGGGGCAGACAAACCGGCGCGACTGGTGGTGCCGCAGGTGCTCGAAGGCCAGCGCCTGACACTGGAAGGGCAAGCCCTCGACGTGGTTGGCCTGGACGGCCCGCAGCCAGACCGCAGCTTCGTGTGGATCCCGTCAATCAAGGCGGTAGTGGGTGGCGTGGTGGTGGCCGAGAACATTCATGTGTGGATGGCCGATACTCAATCGGCCAAGTCCCACGCCGACTGGCTTGGCACCTTGGCGCACATCGAAGCGCTGGGGCCACGCACGGTCATCCCTGGGCACTACCTGGGAGACAGCAGCCGTTCACTGAAAGCTGTTCGTTTCACTGCAGACTACATTCGTGGGTTCGATGCTGAAACCGCCAAGGCGAAAGACGCCAACGCGCTGATCGAGGCCATGAAGCAGCGTTACCCGGGCCTGGCCGATGAAAGCTCGCTGGAGCTCGGGGCCAAGGTCGCCAAGGGCGAGATGAAGTGGTAATTCCTTTCAATTGATGGAGAGTGTTCCCATGAGCAAGATCGCAATCATCGGTGCCACTGGCCGCGCTGGCAGCCAGTTGCTGGAAGAAGCCCTGCGCCGTGGCCACAGTGTGCTGGCCATCGCCCGCGACCCTTCGCCACTGCAGGGGCGTGAAGGGGTGACCGTCAAGGCGCTGGATGCCAGGGACAGTGCGGCCCTGCAAGCGGCGGTAACGGGTGTGGACGCCGTGTTGAGCGCGGCGCATTTCTCGACCATCGAGCCGCAGGCGATCATCGAACCGGTCAAGCGGGCCGGGGTCAAGCGCCTGTTGGTGGTGGGCGGGGCCGGCAGCTTGTTGCTGCCGTCGGGGGACCGGGTGATCGACAGCCCGGATTTCCCGGAAGCCTACAAGGCCGAAGCCACTGCCGGGGTGCGTTTTCTGGAGACATTGGAGGGCGAGCCAAACCTTGACTGGACCTTCCTCTCGCCGTCGGCGGAGTTTGTTGAAGGTGAGCGCAGCGGGCGCTACAAAGTAGGCAAGGATCATCTGCTGATCGGTGCGGATGGCAAAAGCTGGATCACCTTTGCCGACTATGCGATTGCCATGCTCGACGAGCTGGAAAAGCCAGCGCATTCGCGGCAGCGGTTTACAGTCGGGTATTGAGTCGCCTGCTTCGCGGGCATGCCCGCTCCCACAGGTACAGCGCTGTACCTGTGGGAGCGGGCGCGCCCGCGAAGAGGCCCTTATTGGCCAGCCTGGCTCTCCAGCCAGTCCAGTAACTCCACCAACCCCGGCGGCAAGTTTCTGGCCTGGCTCACCAGGTAATACCCTTTCCCGGTCACCACCTTCTGCGCAAACGGCATGCACAGCCGCCCCCCGCGCAAGTCATCGCCAATCAGCGACCAGTCGCCGATGGCCACGCCTGTCCCCTGCGAGGCCATGGCCATCGCCATGTCCAGTGTCTCGAAATGCTGCTTCGGCCCATGAGTGGCCAACGTCACCCCAGCGGCCTGTAGCCACAACTGCCAGTCATGTTCATCCCGCGAGGGGTGCAGCAGCATGTGTCGCGCCAGGTCTTCCACTTGCTGCAACGGTATCGGCCCCTCACGCAGCGAGGGGGCGCACACTGGCGTAAGTTGTTCATCGAACAGCTTGCGCACCTGCAGCCCGTGGTTCGGCGCATCGCCGTAGACCACCGCCGCATCGAAGCCCTCGCGACGAAAATCCACCCCATGTTGCACCGTGGTGGTCAATTCCACGGGTACATCCGGGCGCAGTGCCTGCCATTCCATCAGGCGCGGCAGCAGCCAGCGCATCACGCACGTCGGGGCCTTGAGCTGCAAGGTCGTGCTGCGCCCACCCACTTCGCGCACGCCTTGCTCGATCAGCGCGAACACCTGCTGCACCCGAGGCAGCCAGTCCTGGCCTTCACGGGTCAGGCTAAGCCCGCGGGCCTGGCGCTGGAACAGGGCATAACCCAGGTGTTCTTCGAGGGCAGCTATCTGGCGGCTGACGGCGCCTTGGGTGATGTGCAGCTGTTGCCCTGCACGGGTGAAGTTGCAGTGCTGGGCGGTGACCAGAAAGGTGTGCAGGGCGGGCAGGGGCGGGAGGCGTTTCATCGCACTAAGCCATGATGACAGGACATGGCTAGTATGTGTTTTTTTGCATTGTGGCGATAGCCGTGGCTTGGGTCCAATAAGGGCATACTCCAACAAGATTCATGGTGAAACCCGATGGCAACCTGCGGCGAAGTACTGGTCAATCTCCTTGAAGGCTATGGCGTCGACCATGTCTTCGGCATTCCCGGTGTACATACCGTTGAGCTCTACCGTGGCCTGGCGGGCTCGTCCATTCGCCACATCACCCCGCGCCATGAGCAGGGGGCAGGGTTCATGGCTGACGGCTATGCGCGCACCCGTGGCAAACCTGGGGTTTGCTTCATCATTACCGGCCCTGGCATGACCAATATCACCACTGCCATGGGCCAGGCGTATGCCGACTCGATCCCGATGCTGGTGATTTCCAGTGTGCAGTCCCGTGATCAGCTGGGCGGTGGCCGCGGCAAGCTGCACGAACTGCCCAACCAGTCGGCGCTGGTGTCGGGAGTGGCCGCGTTTTCTCACACCTTGATGAGTGCTGCAGACCTGCCGCAGGTGCTGGCGCGGGCATTTGCCGTGTTCGAGAGCGCCCGGCCACGCCCGGTGCATATCGAAATCCCGCTGGACGTGCTGGTCGAACCGGCCGACTTCCTGCTGCCGGGCCGCCCGGTGCGTGGCAGCCGGGCAGGGGCAGCGCCGCAGGCCGTGGCACAGATGGCCGAGCGCCTGGCAGGTGCCAAGCGGCCGTTGATCCTGGCGGGCGGTGGCGCGTTGGCCGCGGGTGCTGCGCTGGCGCGCCTGGCCGAACACCTTCAGGCCCCGGTGGCCCTGACCATCAATGCCAAGGGTTTGCTCCCGGCCAGCCACCCGCTGCAGATCGGTTCGACCCAGTCACTGCCGGCTACTCGAGAGCTGGTGGCTGAAGCGGACGTGGTGCTGGCGATCGGTACCGAACTGGCTGAAACCGATTATGACGTGACCTTCAAGGGTGGCTTCGAGATCCCGGGTAGCCTGCTGCGCATCGATATCGATCCGGACCAGACCGTGCGTAACTACCTGCCGGAGCTGGCGCTGGTAGCCGATGCCGAGCTGGCCGCCGAGGCATTGCTCGCTGCCTTGCAGGCTCAGCCGCAACCTGTGCGCGAAAGCACCTGGGGTGTGGCTCGCGTGTCCAACCTGCGCCAGACACTGGCGGCAGGTTGGGACCAGCCAACCCTGAGCCAGACCCGTCTGCTGAGCGCGATCCTGGAGCGACTGCCCAATGCCGTGCTGGTGGGCGATTCGACCCAGCCGGTGTACACCGGCAACCTGACCCTGGACATGCACCAGCCACGTCGCTGGTTCAATGCCTCAACCGGCTACGGCACCCTGGGTTATGCGCTGCCTGCGGCCATGGGCGCGTGGTTGGGGAGTGCGGAGCAAATCGGCCAGCGCGCGCCTGCGGTGTGCCTGATTGGTGACGGCGGTTTGCAGTTCACCCTGCCGGAGCTTGCCAGTGCTGTGGAGGCACAGGTGCCGCTGATCGTGCTGCTGTGGAATAACCAGGGGTACGAGGAGATCAAGAAGTACATGGTCAACCGGGCGATCGAGCCGGTCGGGGTAGATATCCATACCCCGGACTTCATCGGCGTGGCGCGGGCGCTGGGGGCTTCGGCGGAGCATGTGACCGACGTGAAGCAGCTGCAGGCGGCGCTGGGGCAGGCGGTGGAGCGCAAGGGGCCGACCTTGATCCAGGTTGACCAGAATCAGTGGCAGGAAACCGTGGCGGGTTGAATCAAGGTTATTGCCTGTGCGGGCCTCTTCGCGGGTAAACCCGCTCCCACAGGATCGCCACAGTCTTCGAAAGCTGTGGTGATCCTGTGGGAGCGGGTTCACCCGCGAAGAGGCCAGCACAGGAAGAACCAGGCTCAGCCAGCAGTAGCCCGCAACCGCGCCACATCCCGAATCGGTGGTGCGCCATACAGCCGGCTGTATTCACGGCTGAACTGCGACGGGCTTTCATACCCCACCCTATAGGCTGCCACCGCCGCCTCTAGCCCGTCGTTGAGCATCAACCGCCGCGCCTCCTGCAGGCGCAGCTGCTTCTGGTACTGCAACGGGCTCATCGACGTCACGGCCTTGAAGCGATGGTGCAAGGTCGAAGTGCTGAGGTTGACCTCCCGGGCCAGGTCCTCGATGCGCAGGGGCAACTGGTAGTTGTTGTTGAGCCAGGTAATGGCCTGGCACACCCGGTGAGTCTGGCTGTTGGCCAAGGCAATTTCATACAGCCGGCAACCCTGCGGCCCACGCAGCAGGCGATAGAGAATCTCGCGGCGGAACAGTGGCGCGAGCATGGCGATGTCGCGCGGGGTATCCAGCAGGCGTAGCAGCCGCAGCAAGGCGTCGAGCAATGCGGCATCGGTCCTTTCCACATACAAACCGCGGCCTGAAGGCCGGTTGGGTACCAGCATCGGCCCGCTCTCGGCGATCAGCTGGCTGATCTCGGCCGGGTCCAGGTCCATGCGCAGGCCCAGGCTGGGGTTTTCCGGGCTGGCGTCGAGCCTCACCCCGCTCAGCGGCAAGGTCACCGACACCACCATGTAGTGCAGGGGGTCGTAGGCGTACTGCTCGTCACCAAGGAACAGGCTTTTGCTGCCCTGGGCAAGGATGCACAGCGCCG
Organism: Pseudomonas putida NBRC 14164; assembly: GCF_000412675.1. NCBI lineage: Bacteria > Pseudomonadati > Pseudomonadota > Gammaproteobacteria > Pseudomonadales > Pseudomonadaceae > Pseudomonas > Pseudomonas putida. The sequence continues at coordinate 1,088,016 of NC_021505.1, forward strand.
GTTGCGCCAGGGTCGGCACCGAGCGCACGTTCTCGGTGTAGCGCACCAGATACAGGTCATCGATGGCCGATGCGGGACCATGGGGGTCGCCGGCATGGCGGCGGATCAGCTCGGCCAGTTCCAGGCGCTGCAGTTCCAGGGTCGGGTCGATGGACGTGGCGGTGGTCATGATGGCTTTCCTCTGCTGACCGACGCAGCATAGGTTTGGGCAAAGAGGGGCGCTAGTCGAAAGCTGCACGTCGCTTGCCTGATCCTGCCGCGCAGCAGGATCAGGCAATCGGCGAGCAGTAATGGCCTAACGCGGCGCGCGGGTGAGCCCCTAACCTTGGCAGCCTGGCTTTTTCGTCCGCCTGCTTCAAGGAGATTGTGCAATGACCCTAAAACAACCGGTCACCCATCTTGCTTTCATCCGTGCCAGCAGCGGGCGCTCGGCAGAACTGGGCGCGCGCCTGCGCGACCTGCTCGAGCCCTCGCTGCGTTCGCCGGGCTGCCTGAGCTTCACGGTACAGCGCTCCCAGGCCGATGCCGACCTGTGGTTGCTCAGTGGCAGCTGGCAGGATCAGCAGGCGATGAGTGGCTACTTTGCTTCGCCGACACTGGATGTGTTTGGCGAGCTGGTGCAGGCACAGGTGGTCAGCAGCCTGGACTTGCACACCTTCGATTGAGGGTGGATGAGGTAAAGTAGCGCCCTTGTTCAACCACGCGGATAGCAACATGGCACGTAGGGAATTCACTCATTTCGAAGCGGTATCGGCGATGGTGCCGGTGGAAGGTGGCGGCTACAACGCGGCCATTGCGGTCAAGGCCCTGGCCATGGGCGGCGCGCCGCGCTTTCACAAGGTCCTGGACGGGCAGGTGTTCAAGGGCGCCGTGGCCGCCGACGAAGCGGCCACGGCCGAGCTGCAGCGCCTGCAAGGCGTCAGCGAAGAGGGTGAACTGATCTGGTGATCAGGCCGGCGGGCGGCCCATCTTGAACAGGTTGCCCAGCTCGAAATAGTCCGCCGGGCCACCGCCACGCAGGATCGGTTCGGCGGCAGCGGTATCGTAGATGCCGTTTTCAAGCAGGTGCTCGGCAATGTGCACCGCAACCACTTCTCCGAGGATCAGCCAGCTGGGCACCAGTGCCTGGTCGGCCCGCTTGAGCTGGACGATCTGGCTGACCTTGCACTCGAACGCCACCGGGGTTTCGCCTACGCGGGGCACGCTGACGATGCTCGACGGCGTGGCGGTAAGGCCGCTCAACTCGAACTCGCTCACCTCGGCAGCAACCGGCGCGCAGCTCTGGTTCATCTGCTCGGCCAGTGGGCGGGTGGCCAGGTTCCAGACGAATTCGCCGGTCTGCTCGATGTTGTTCAGGCTGTCTTTGCGCCCGACGCTGCAGAAACCGATGATCGGCGGGATGTAGTTGAAGGCGTTGAAGAAGCTGTAGGGCGCCAGGTTCAGTCGGCCTTCGCGGTCATGCGAGGAAATCCAGCCGATAGGGCGGGGGCCGACGATGGCGTTGAACGGGTCGTGGGGCAGGCCGTGGCCTTTGGCAGGTTCGTAGTAATACATCTGTGCTGGGCTTGTTGGCCCTACCTCCTGGTGGACAAGGTGCCTAGTGTGCCAAGCCTGTGCTCGCCTGCAAATGATCAAGCCCGGCCGAAGCCGGGCTGGGTGCTCGCATCAGGTATCAGCTGATGCGGTGGGCGTTGGTGCGGTCGAAGCCGTCTTCAGCGAAGCGTTGGCCGCCGGTGCGGTCGAAGCCGTCTTCAGCAAAGCGCTGGCCGTTGGTGCGGTCGAAGCCGTCTTCAGCAAAGCGCTGGCCGCCGGTGCGGTCGAAACCGTCTTCAGCGAAACGTTGGCCACCGGTGCGGTCAAAACCGTCTTCAGCGTAGTTGGCGGACTGGGTTTGAGCGGCGGCAAAGGTGTGAGCGTTGGTACGGTCGAAGCCATCTTCGGCGAAGGCGCCAGCGGCGAAAACCGAGAGGGCCAGGGTGAGGATCAGTTTGTTTTTCATGGTCGTTGCTCCGGGGTTCGAGAAGTTGTTTGTTTCTATGGGTTTAATCCTACGCCGATAAATTAGATTAAAAAGCGCAAATAATAGCGTTTAAGAATCGTATAAATCGATATGTTTGGGCGAGCTCCGCGGGGGTCAGGCGGCGGTGTCAGTGATTGGCCGCAAGCCCTCGCGTCGTCGTTTTGTCAGCCATTGCAGCTTGAAGGCCGGGCATTAATGGGGCGTTAACAGTGAAATATCTTGTTTCAAAGTCCGATCAACGCTTTTTTCATACAACACCAACCGATTTTTCAAACCTTGCTCAGCACCATCGCCGCACCTCAAACTGGAGCGGCACAACAATGAACAAACTCCCGCAAATCACCTTGGCCTTCTGGGTCATGAAGATCTGCGCTACTACCCTTGGCGAAACGGCAGGCGACTTGCTGTCGATGACGCTGAACATCGGCTATGCACTCAGCTCGTTGATGCTGATCAGCGTGTTCGTGCTGACCTTGCTCGGCCAGCTCTACTCGCGCCGCTACCACCCGATGCTGTACTGGCTGGTGATTCTCTCCACCAGTACCGCAGGCACCACCATGTCCGACTTCATGGACCGCACCCTGGGCTTGGGTTATGCCACGGGTTCGGCCCTGCTCATCGGTATCCTGCTGCTGACCTTCCTGGTCTGGCGCCTGAGCGGCAACCCGCTGGATGTCACCCGCATCAAGAATCGCTCGGGCGAGCTGTTCTACTGGGTAGCGATCCTGTTTTCCAACACGCTCGGCACTGCCCTGGGTGATTACCTGGCTGATGATTCGGGGCTTGGTTTTGCCGGTGGCGCACTGCTGATCGGCAGTGCCATCGCATTGGTGGTAGTGGCCCGTTACTGGACGCGCATCCCCGGCGTGCTGTTGTTCTGGGTGGCGTTCGTGCTCACACGCCCATTCGGCGCCACCTTGGGCGACTTCCTCACCAAGCCACATGAAAAGGGCGGCCTGGACTTCGGCACAATCGGTTCGTCGGCCGTGCTGGGCGGGGTGCTGCTGGTGCTCGTGCTGATGGCCACCTGGTACCAGCGCCGTGAGCCGCGTCAGGCGTTGGAGATGTCCTGAGTGTTGATGCGATAGCGGGTACTGCGGCCCCCGCCTGGCAGGCGAACCAGGCAAGCCTTGTCGAGCAGGTCGGTAAGGTGGCGGGTCGCAGTGGCCTTGGAAACCTTCGCCACTGCCTGGTACTGCGTAGCGCTGATGCCCTCCTCGAAACCGCGGGGGCCCCCATCAAGCAACCTGTTGAGCACCTTGACCTGTTCAGGCAGCAAGCCATCTGCGCGATGCGCCTGCCAGAACCTGGCCTTGGCCAGTATCCGGTCGATGTTTGCCAGTGCCTGTTCGAGGCTGCGCAGCAATGTGGCAAGGAACCAGGACAACCAGCGGGTGATATCCAGGTCGCCTTTCTGGCTGCTCTCCAGGACCTGGTAATAGCCGGCCCTGTCCTCGAGGATGCTGGCGGACATGGCATAGAAGCGAATGGCCTGGCGCTCAGCTTGGGCCAGCGCCAGGTCGGTGATTGCCCGGGTCAGCCGACCATTGCCATCATCGAACGGGTGCAGCGTGACAAACCAGAAGTGCGCAATACCGGCGCGTAACAGCGGATCCAGACCAGCGATATCGAGGCTGTTGGCAAACCAGTCGAGAAACGCCGCGAGCTGTGTTTCAAGACCCTCGCGCGGTGGTGCCTGGAAATGCACGGTGGGCTTGTCGAGACGGCCGGAGATCACCTGCATGGGCACTTCATCACGTAACCGGCCGACCAGTACCGCCTTGCTCAAGGCGCCTTGTACTTCCGGGAATAGCCACTGGTGCCAAGTGAACAGGCGTTGCAGGGTCAGTGGTCGGTCATACCCTTGAGTTGCATCCAGCATCAGTTCCGCCAGCCCTTCACTGCGGGCACTGGTAGCTCCCGGTTCATCCATGCCCAGCCGACGGGCAAGAGAAGAGCGCACCGAGCCCACATTCAGCTGTTCACCTTCGATTGCCGAGGATGTGACGATGTTCTGCAGCAGCGTATCCAGCATGTTCTGGCACTCGCTGAGCCCATTGATGCTGCCGATCTTGCCCAGCAGACGACCTTGCATGCTGATGCAGTTGCGCAGGAGCGGGGCAATGGTTTCGTTTTGCCAGGTAAATTGGGGCCAGGCTGGTTGCTGCCAGATCCACAAAGGGCTGTTCATGATTGTGCCGATCCATCCTGTGAGCCGAATAAGCCGGCTATTCGGCTCATTGGGTGAGCCGAATAATAGCGCTAATCGGCTCACAGGTTGTCGTGCGTCATGAAAAAGGGGGCGCCCATGTAATGGAGCGCCCCCTTTCAGTGTTGCCAACCAGCGTCAGTCAGTAGTAATCCGCGAGTGTTGCTTGGTGTCCTTCATGGTCGCGTAAACCAGCAGCGAGCAGGCGATACAGGCGGTGACGTACCAGTAGAAGCCGCTTTCCATGCCTGCGCTCTTGAACCACAAGGCCACGTACTCGGCGGTGCCGCCGAAGATCGACACGGTCAGGGCGTACGGCAGGCCCACGCCCAGGGCGCGAATTTCGGTTGGGAACAGCTCTGCCTTGACCACGGCGTTGATCGAGGTGTAGCCGCTGACGATGATCAGCGCCGCCATGATCAGGAAGAATGCGCCCCACCAGGTCTGGATGGTGTGCAGGGTGCTGAGGATCGGTACGGTGAACAGGGTCCCGAGCACACCGAAGGCGATCAGGATCGGGCGTCGGCCGATCTTGTCGGACAGGCCACCGATCACCGGCTGCAGGCACATGAACAGGAACAGTGTAGCGGCCGAGATGGTGGTCGAGTCGCTGATGCTCATCCCCACGGTGTTGACCAGGTACTTCTGCATGTAGGTGGTGTAGGTATAGAAGGCCAGGGTGCCGCCCATGGTCAGGCCGACCACGGTCATCAGCTCCTTGGGGTGGCGCAGCAGGGTGCGCATCAGGCTTTCCTTGGCCTTTTCCTTCTTGGTGAACGAGGCGGTTTCTTCCATGCCGCGACGCAGGTACAGGGCCACCACTGCGCACAGTGCACCGATCACGAACGGCACGCGCCAGCCCCAGGCATACAGCTGCTCTGTGGTCAGGGTCTGCTGCAGGACAATCAGTACCGCCAGGGCGATGAGCTGGCCGGAGATCAGGGTCACGTACTGGAAGCTGGAGAAGAAACCACGGCGTTCCTTGCTGGCCATTTCGCTGAGGTAGGTGGCCGAGGTGCCGTATTCGCCACCCACCGACAAGCCTTGCAGCAGGCGTGCGACGACCAGCAGGACCGGTGCGGCGACGCCGATGGTTTCGTAGCCCGGGGTCAGGGCGATGACCAGCGAGCCGGCGCACATCAGCAGTACCGAGGCCATCAGCGCGGCCTTGCGGCCTTTGCGGTCGGCGTACAGGCCCATCAGCCAGCCACCGATCGGGCGCATGAGGAAGCCCACGGCGAAGATCGCGGCGGTATTGAGCAATTGTGCGGTGGAATCACCGGCCGGGAAAAAGGCCTTGGCGAAGTACAGCGAGAATGCGGCGTAGACGTACCAGTCGTACCATTCGACCATGTTGCCGATGGACCCGCTGAAGATCGACTTCAAACGGCTGGCGGTGGTTTTTTCTGCGGCGGGCGCAGTGGCCGCCCCAGCGGGCAGGGAGGTGGCGTTATCCATCAGGGATACCTTCTCGTTGTTTTTGTGGAGCGCGCCGTGGCGCAGCTTGCCAAGGCAATTGCAGAAGGTGTGCCAAATGGGTGCAGGCTGATTCATTTGAGGGCAAAACCGCAGTGGTAGTTGACCTGTAGGCGCGGCCTTGCGTCGCGATGGGCTGCGAAGCAGCCCCATGATCGTTCAGAAATAAGCGGATTTTTGCCTATCAGCGATTGCAGGTAAGCGGAAATCCGCTCATTCGCGCCCGACAAAATCCTCGCGCACCAGCCCATGCCGCTGCATCTTTTCGTTAAGCGTACGCCGCGGCAACTGCAACGCCTCCATCACCGACTTGATCTCGCCCCCATGCTGGCGCAAGGCTGCGCGCAGGCATTGCGCCTCGAACGCTTCCATCTGTTCGCCCAGCGACTGCCCGGCAGGTGTCGCTTCGATGTTCGGCGAACTCAGCCCCAGCGCATGGCGCTCCGCCGCATTGGCCAGCTCACGTACGTTGCCCGGCCAGTCATGGGACAGCAGCTGAGCCAGTTGTACACCCGACAGCAGCGGGGCGGCACGGCCCAGCTTTTCGCCTGCAGCGCGGGCAAAATGCTCGAACAGCAGAGGAATGTCTTCACGCCGCTCACGCAGCGGCGCCAGGCGCAGCTCGGCCACATTCAGGCGATAGGCAAGGTCTTCGCGAAAGCGGCCGGCGCGGGCCTCTTCGAGCAGGTCGGGCTTGGTCGCGGCAATGACACGCAGGTCGACGCTTATGCTCTGGTTGGCACCCAGACGCTCCAGCTTCTGCTCCTGGATCACGCGCAACAGCTTGGCCTGCTGCGCCAGCGGCATGCTCTCGATTTCGTCGAGAAACACCGTGCCACCGTTGGCGTACTCCAGCTTGCCGATGCGCTTGCCCTGGGCGCCGGTGAAGGCGCCGCTTTCGTGGCCAAACAGCTCGGCCTCGAACAGCGACTCGGGAATGGCCGCGCAGTTGAGTGCGACGAAGGGTTTACCGGCGCGAGGGCCAAAATCGTGCAGGCAGCGGGCCACGCGCTCCTTGCCGCTGCCGGTTTCGCCACGGATCAGCACGTTGACCGGCAGGCTGGCCAGCTCCAGTACTTGTCGGCGCAGCTGTTGCAGGCCCTGAGACATGCCCAGTAACGTGCCTTCCAGGCGTGACTTGAGGTCTGCCTGTTCGTGCAGCCGGCGGTTTTCCAGCACCAGCTGGCGCTTTTCCAGGGCCCGGCGCAGGCTGCCCAGCAAGTGCTGCGGGGTGAAGGGCTTTTCGAGAAAGTCGTAGGCACCGCTGCGCATGGCTTCCACTGCCATGGGCACGTCGCCGTGGCCAGTCAGCAAGATGACGGGCAAGTCGGGGTCGTCCGCCTGCAGGCGTTCGAGCAATTGCAGGCCATCCATGCCCGGCATGCGCACATCGCTGATGATGACCCCGGGAAAGTGCTGCGGCAGGTGGGCCAAGCACTCTTCGGCGCGCGCGAACAGTTGCACGCTGAAGCCGGACAGGCTCAGCCATTGCTCGACTGCACTGCGGATACTGGCTTCATCATCGACGACGATCACTGAATTCAACATACAGGCTCCAGGTCACGGGGCAGGGTAAGGCTCAGGCGTGCACCACCGGGCAGGTTTTCGACCTGCAGCTGGCCACCGGCCTCGTGGACGATGCCGTAGGAAATGGCCAGCCCCAGGCCCAGGCCTTCGCCCACCGGCTTGGTGGTGAAGAACGGGTCGAAGACCTTGGCCAGGTTGGCCTCGGCGATGCCGCCCCCCGAGTCCAGCACGCTCAGGCGCCACCGCTCGCCCTCGGGTTCGATGCGCACCTCCAGGCGTTTGTAGCGCTTGTCGGCCATGGCGTCGAGGGCATTGCGCAACAGGTTGATCAGCACCTGTTCCAGGCGAATGGCATCGCCGCGTACCCAGGCCGGGCGCGCCAGGTACAGGGCCACCTCTACCTCTTCGCTGCGAATGCGGGTTTCCAGCAGGTGCAGGGCCTGGTCGACCACGGTGGCCAGGTCGAGGCGCTCGCGCAGGCCGACCGGGCTGTTGCGGGCAAAGGTTTTCAGGTGGCTGGTGAGCGCAGCCATGCGCGTCAACATCTGCTCCAGTGGCTCCAGGGCCTGGCGTGCTTCGTCATGCCGGCCATGGTCGAGCAGCAGGCGCAGGGTTTCCAGTTGCATGCGCTGGGTGGTCAGCGGCTGGTTGATTTCGTGAGCCATGGCTGCCGACATCTGCCCGAGCGCCGCCAGCTTGGCTGATTGCACCAAGCCTTCTTGAGCCGTGCGCAGTTCGCGAGTGCGTTCCTCGACCTGGCGCTTTAGCTCTTCGCGGCTGCGCTGGCGAAGGCGCGCCAGGCGCAGGCGCTGGCTGACGAACAGTGCGGCGAACACCAGGCTCAGCCACACGGCGGCGGCGCCCAAGGCGGCATTGCGGCCGTCGGCAGTGACCTGCGGTTTGCGCAGCAGGTGCAAAGTCCAGTTTTCGCCTTCCAGTGGCAGGCTTTCCCACAAGTATTCGGCGCTGCCCTCGGGGCCTTGCACACGGCTAAGGGTGCTGTTGGCGGCAAAGCGCGTCAGCACCTGATGCTGCAACGGCACCAGCGGTTGTTTGTCGTACTGGCGGGTTTCGGCAAGCTCGGCACGGTCGGCACCACTGAGCGGCTGCAGCTCGCGGTAGCGCCAGCCGTCCTGGTTGGCGATGAAGGTGATGCCGCGGGCATCGCTCACCAGCAGGATGTCGCTGCCCTGGCGCCACTCGCGTTCAAGTTCCGGGAACTCCAGCTTCACCACCATGGCACCGAGGAAGCGGCCATGCTCGTCGTTCACCGCGCTGGCGAGGAAGTAGCCCGGCACGCCACTGGTCACGCCCACGGCGTAGAAGCGGCCACTGCCCTGGCTGCGGGTTTGCTTGAAATAGGGCCTGAAGCCGTAGTTGGAGCCGACATAGCTGCTGGGCAGCCGCCAGTTGCTGGCGGCGATGGCCAGGCCGGTGCGGTCGAGCAGTTCGAGGGTGGAGGAGTTTGCGGCGCCGTTGATGCGTTCAAGCTTGCGGTTCAGGGCGTCCTGCACCTCTTCGCTGGCCGGGCCACGCAGGGCGGCGATCAGCTCCGGGTCCAACGCCAGCACGGCGGGCAGGGCGCGGTAGCGGTCGATCAGGGTATGCAGGGTATTGGCGTAGAGGCCCAACTGCTGGCTGGCACGCTGGGCGTCGTCTTCCATGGCCTGGCGCTTGGCCTGGTGCATGGCCCAACCGGCACTGAGGGCGGTACCCAGCACGATCAGCAGGGTGATCAGCCCCAGACGCAGGGCGCGAAAGGAAAAGGGCATCGGGGCGGATCCGGATGATTGTGATATCGGGGCCTGCCTCTTCGCGGGCTTGCCCGCTCCCACTGGATACTCACAGCCCGATGGACCTGTGCAGTACCTGTGGGAGCGGGCAAGCCCGCGAAAAGGCCGGTACAGGCGACCTTTCGGTTACAGCAGTTCGAAGCTCTGCTGCTGCACCGTCTGGGAATCCAGCCCGACCTGGACATTGAATTCCCCTGGCTCGGCAACCCGCTGCAGCTGGCCATTGTAGAACTTCAGGTCTTCCTCGCTGATGCGGAAGGTCAAGGTGCGTGACTCGCCCGGCTTGAGCATCAGCTTCTGGAAGTTCTTGAGTTCCTTGACCGGGCGGCTCATCGACGCCGACACGTCCTGCAGGTACAGCTGCACCACGGTCTCGCCGGCTACCTTGCCGGTGTTCGCCACCGTCACCTTGGCCTCCAGTGTGTCGCCGCGCTTGAGGTCCTTGTTCGACAGCTTCAGGCCCGACAGCTCGAAGCTGCTGTAGCTCAGGCCATAGCCGAACGGGTACAGCGGGCCGTTGGGCTCTTCAAAATACTGCGAGGTGTAGTTGCCTGGTTTGCCAGGGGTGAACGGCCGACCGATGCGGGTGTGGTTGTAGTACATCGGGATCTGCCCGACCGAGCGCGGGAAGGTGATGGCCAGCTTGCCGGACGGGTTGTAGTCACCAAACAGCACGTCGGCGATGGCATTACCACCTTCGGTGCCGGCGAACCAGGTTTCGAGGATGGCGTCGGCCTGCTCGCGCTCCCAGCTGATCGACAGCGGCCGGCCGTTCATCAGCACCAGCACCAGCGGTTTGCCAGTGGCCTTCAGGGCCTTGATCAACTCGCGCTGGCTGGCCGGGATCTCCAGGGTGGTACGGCTCGACGACTCGTGGGACATGCCGCGGGACTCGCCGACCACTGCCAACACCACATCGGATTGCCTGGCCGCCTTGACCGCTTCATCGATCAGCACCGCAGGCGGGCGCGGGTCGTCGACGATTTCCGGGGCATCGAAGTTTAGGAAATTCAGGTAATCGAGGATCGCCTTGTCGCCCGTGACGTTGGAGCCTTTGGCGTAGACCAGCTTGGCCTTGCCTTCCACGGCGCGGCGCAGGCCTTCGCGCACGGTTACCGAGTGCACCGGTTTACCGTCGGCGGCCCAGCTGCCCATCATGTCGATGGGGGCATCCGCCAGTGGGCCGACCAGGGCGATGGTGCCGGTCTTTTTCAGCGGCAGGGTCTGGTTGCGGTTTTCCAGCAGCACCAGGCTGCGGCGTGCCACGTCACGCGCAGCTTCGCGGTGCAGGCGGTCGTTGCCGTAATAGTCCTTCAGGTCGGTTTCGGCTTTGCCGATGCGCACGTACGGGTCCTTGAAAAGGCCCATGTCGTACTTGGCGCCAAGCACTTCGCGTACCGCCTGGTCCAGTTCGCGCTGGGTCACTTCGCCTGACTTCAGCAGGCCTGGCAGCTCTTCGCCGTACAGGGTGTCGTTCATGCTCATGTCGATGCCGGCCTTGATCGCCAGCTTGGCGGCTTCACGGCCGTCGCGGGCGACCCCGTGGCGGATCAGTTCCTGGATGGCGCCGTGGTCGCTGATGGTCACGCCTTTGAAGCCCCACTCCTTGCGCAGCAGGTCGTTCATCAGCCAGGTGTTGGAGGTGGCCGGCACGCCGTTGATCGAGTTCAACGCCACCATTACCCCGCCAGCACCGGCGTCGAGCGCGGCGCGGTAGGGCGGCAGGTAGTCGTTGTACATTTTCGGCAGGCTCATATCGACCGTGTTGTAGTCGCGCCCGCCTTCCACTGCACCATACAGGGCGAAGTGCTTGACGATGGCCATGATGCTGTCGGGGTTTGCCGGGCTGCTGCCCTGGAACGAGCGCACCATCACCTGGCCGATCTTGGAGGTCAGGTAGGTGTCCTCGCCGAAGCCTTCGCTGGTACGGCCCCAGCGTGGGTCGCGGGCGATATCGACCATGGGTGCGAAGGTCATGTCCAGGGCGTCGGCCGAGGCTTCGATGGCTGCCGTGCGGCCCACCTTGGCGACGGCGTCCATGTCCCAGGTGGCGGCCATGCCCAGGCCGATGGGGAAGATGGTGCGTTCGCCGTGAATGGTGTCGTAGGCGAAGAACATCGGGATCTTCAGGCGGCTGCGCATGGCCGCGTCCTGCATCGGGCGGTTTTCGGGTGCGGTGCGCGAGTTGAAGGTACCCCCGATGCGGCCTGCGGCAATTTCTTCGCGGATCTTTTCGTGGGGCATTTCCGGACCGATGCTGATCAGGCGCAGTTGGCCGATTTTCTCGGCTTCGGTCATCTGGCTGATCAGGTGCTCGATGAACGCCTGCTTGTCCTGCAGGGGCGGGGCATAGGGGGCGGCAAGGGCCGCCTGACTGGCAAGGCCCATGGCCAGGCCCAGCAAAGACAGTTTCATCATCAATTCCGTTGTGGGGCCTCTGCCGTATCCAGGGTGATACGCGCGCGGCCGAAGTTTTCAGGCGGCTATTGTTGTACGATTCGCAGGCTTACTTTCCAGCAGCGGATTATGCCTGAATATGTCGTCTGCGGATGAAGCCCCGAGTGCCGGGACAACAACTATAAGAACGCTCAAGAGACCGACGGCATGACCCCCTTCGACGAGTACCATCAACGGCAGATTGCCGAAGCCATTGCGCGTGCCGAACGGCGCACCGATGCCGAACTGGTGACGGTGCTGGCTCGCCGCGCCGACGATTACGCCTATTGGCCGCTGTTGTGGGCCGCCGTGCTGGCGCTGGCGGTGCCAGGCCTGTTGCATTGGCTGCTGGCTTGGCCCAGCGTGCGTGGCTTGCTGGTGGCCAACGTGTTGCTGTTCGTCGGCTTGTGCCTGCTGCTGCGCAACCCGCGCCTGGCCGGCTGGCTGATCCCCCGTGCCCTGCGTCGCTGGCGTGCTTCACGGCTGGCCCAACAGCAGTTTCGCGAGCAGAACCTGCAGCGCACCGCAGGCGCCACGGGTGTGCTGATTTTTGTCAGCGAGGCGGAGCGGCATGTGGAGATCCTGGTCGACCGCGGTATCGAGCACTGCCTGGACGCCGAAGCCCGCGCGGCCATCGGAGCGCGCTTTGCCGAACAGGTGCGCCAGGGCCGGACCTTGCAAGGTTTTGTCGAGTGCATCGAGGCGTGTGGCGAGCTGCTTAGCCAGCACGTGCCGCCAACCCATGCCCGTAACGAGCTGCCCAACCGTTTGGTGATTCTCGATTGATCCGGATCCGCCTGGCTTGACGCGTTCCCGGTGGGGGCGGGTTCACCCGCGAATGTTGCCTGGAGGCCACCGACGCATTCGCGGGTAAACCCGCTCCCACAGGGTGTAGAATGCGCTTCCCGCTATTCGAGGCACCGTTTCTCCATGTCCGCCAGTACTTCCGCCCCCTCCGCGCCGGATGCGCGCGCTCAGTTTCTCGACCTGCTGAACGCCGCCCTGCACGGCGATACCTTGGTCAAACTGGTGCTGGCGCGCCATGTCGGTGCCGATCAGACCTTGCAACGGATCATTGCCAAGCCGTTGCAGGTCAAGGGCCAGCCGTGCCTTTCGCTGGTCTACCGCCACCAGACCCGCGACATCACCCGCAACCTGCCGCTGGACCAGGCCCAGGCCCTGGTCGCCGAGCTGCTGCCAGACAGCTTCCGCAACGCCCACCTGTTCGATGCTGACGGCGAAGTGCAGCTGACCTTCAGCAAGAAGGGCAAGCCGATGCTGCAGCGTCACGGCGCACAGGCACCGCGTGAGGTGACTGCCAGCAGCGGCCATGACCGCGAGAAGAAGCGTTACCTGGAGTTGTCGCGCCCGTTTTTGCGCGACCTGGGCGTAACCGATGCACAAGGCGCGTTGATTCCGTCGATGTCGCGCAAGTGGAAGCAGATCAACAAGTTCATCGAGGTCTTTGACCACGCCTTGGCCAGCGCCCCGGTGCCGGCCGGGCAGGCACTGCGGGTGGCCGACTTTGGTTCGGGCAAGGGCTACCTGACCTTCGCCATGCATGATTACCTGCGCAACAGCCTGGGCCGCGATGCACAGGTCACTGGCGTAGAGTTGCGCCAGGACATGGTCGACCTGTGCAACACCGCTGCCGCACGCCTGGAGCACCCGGGCCTGGAGTTTCAGTGCGGTGACGTGCGCAGCGTGGTGCCAGAGGCCATCGAGGTGATGATCGCCCTGCATGCCTGTGACATTGCCACCGACTACGCCATCCATACCGGCATCCGCTGCAACGCCGCGATCATCATGTGCTCGCCGTGCTGCCACAAACAGATTCGCCCGCAACTGCACAGTCCGGGGTTGCTGCAACCCATGCTGCAGTACGGCCTGCACCTGGGCCAGCAGGCCGAAATGCTGACCGACAGCCTGCGGGCGCTTTACCTTGAAGCGTGCGGTTACGAAACCAAGGTATTCGAGTTCATCTCGCTGGAGCACACCAACAAGAACAAGATGATTCTTGCGGTGAAGCGGCAGAAGGCGGGGGACAACGGGGCGTTGCTGGAGAAGATTGGCCAGCTCAAGGCGTTTTATGGGGTGCAGGAGCATTGCCTGGAGACGTTGCTGCGGGCGGATGGGTTGCTCTGACGGCAACCCCCAGCAAGCCTGCGCGCGCTCCTGCTGGGAGCGTGCTAGCGTCGAGCGGCTGGTAGCTCGATCGCCAAATCTGCCAGCCCCAACGGATGCGTACTGGCATCAAAGAAATGCACCTTCGTCCCCGCCAGATCCCCGAACCGATCAATATAGTGTTGCTTCTGGTTGATCACCGAAGCCTCGCTCAATGGCCTTATGGCAATCGACAGATGCTGTGGCCGCGCCTGTCGGATAGCTTCGAGCAGGTGCTGGTCACTGCTGTCCAGATGCTGCCCGAACAGGCATAACCCTTGATTCTCCCGTGCCAACTGCCCCAGGCACCAGCCCAGGTAGTCCGAGTTGCGAATGGCGCGCAGTTTTTCGTCGCTGCGGTCTTCGTTGACGAACAGCGGCACCTCTCCCGGGATGTTCACCGCAAAGCCATCGAGCAGCTCTGCGTGGTCGGCGCTGCGTTGGCGGGTGGTGCCGTCGGGCAGCTTGAGCAGGTGCAGGCCGCCATGCAGGTGCAGCACGCGGGTGCCTTCGCTGCGGGTGCGGCGCACATCGAAGAAGCCTTGCTCGTCGAACAACTTGGCGAAGCCGTGCGGGGCGTGTTGCACAGCCCATGGCAGCAGCAGGTCGTAGTTGCTGGTGTAGACGCTGCGGTAGCCGCGCAAGGCCTGGTTGAAGGCTGCCAGCGTGGTGGCTGGCATCAGTGACCACGGCAGGTGCACTGTGCGCACGGCGTGGATCAACGCTTCCTTGATCGAGTAGTAGCGGTTCAGCGGCGCGGTGGAGTTGATGGCCAGCGCGGCGTTGGCGCGCACGGTGGTGTTGAGGGCGCTGAGCACAGGCTCGAACAGCTCTGTGCCCAAGGATTTGAACAGCGCCTGGTCGCTGACCGCCAGGCCTTTCTTGCGGCCGGCGCGTTGCGCTTCCTCGAAGAGCGAGAAGTAGCCGAACGGCTTCCACACTGCGCGGCTGGCACCGTTGCCCAGCAGCAGGGCGTCGCAGGGGTGGCGGGCAGCGAGTTCTGGCCAGGGGGTGAGGGTGGCGTCAAGTGCGGGCATGCTGGGGTCCGTTGGATGGAGCGGAGAACGGGGGCGACTTTAGCATGTCATGCAGCGTGAGCGAGGGTTGGTGTCCTGCCAACAGCCTTGTGTTACCTGGACCGGCCCTATCGCCGGCAAGCCAGTTCCCACAGGTACGGCATAGCCGGTGATCCCTGCATCGTACCTGTGGGAGCTGGCTTGCCGGCGATAGGGCCAGTGGCAATAGAACACCTCTTTAGCCCTGCTCGGCAACCGGCACAGTGCGGCTCCGGTTACGCCAAACCCGGTACGCGCGAATCCCGGCCCGTACCGATCCGAACAGCAGCTTGTCTTCCATTTCCCGCGCCATCCCCGAGCGCACCAGCATGCGCAGGAACGTACCCCGGGCGCGTGCGATGGCAAAGAAGATGCCTTGCGCTGCCAGGGTGTCGCGTACTTCACGCAGGGCAGCGATGCCGCTGACGTCGATGTTGGTGACTGCTTCGGCATCGAACAGCACGGCCTTGGGCTGGTGCTGGCTCTGTACCGCCTCGAGCAGGCGCATCTTGAAGTAGTCGGCGTTGAAGAACAGGATCGCGTCGTCGAAGCGGTACACCACCAGCCCTGGCACGGTGCGCGCGTCCTTGAATTTGCGGATGTCGACCTGGCCTTCGGTGCCCGGCAGCCAGCCCAGCACGGCATCGGTGGGCTGGTAGATGCTGTACAGCAGGCGCAAAATCGCCAGGGTGACGGCAAACACGATACCGGGCAGCACGCCCAGGCCCAGCACCCCCGCCGTGGTCAGCAGGCACAGCCAGAACTCGAAGCGGCTGAGACGCCGGATGCTACCCAGCGACTTGATGTCGATCAGCCCCCAACCGGCCATCAACAGCACGGCGCCCAGTGCAGCCTGCGGGATCCACGCCATCGGCGCGGTGAAGAACAGCAGGATCAGGGCGATGACCAGGGCCGCGATGATGCCCACCAGCTGGCTTTTGCCACCGACCATGTCATTGACCGCCGTACGCGAGTCGGCGCCACTGATGGCAAAGCCCTGGGAAACCCCGGCGGCCAGGTTGCTGACGCCCAGGGCGACAAACTCGTGGTTGGCGTTGATCGCATAGCCATGCCGGGCGGCGAAGCTGCGCGCAGTCAGCATGGCACTGCAGAAGCTGACGGTGGCAATACCCAGGGCGTCGCGCAGCAGGCTTTTCATTTCCTCCAGGTTGCTGTGCGGCCACGCCAGCTGCGGGATGCCGGCAGGTACCGGGCCGAGGACGGCAACGCCGAAGCGGTCAAGGCCGAACAGCCCGGCCAGCAGCATGAACAGCGCCACTACCGTGAGGGCTGCAGGCAGGCGCGGGTAGCGCCGCGGCAGCCAGACCAGCAAGCCCAGGGCGGCCAGGCCGATGAGCAACGTGACCCAGTGAATCTCGCCCAGGCGCTGGAAGAGGTTGATCAGGCTGAGGATGAAACCGTCGCCTTCGATCTTGAAGCCCACCACCTTGGACAGCTGCCCGGCGATCAGGCTAAGGCCGATGCCGTTGAGGTAGCCGATCAGGATCGGCCGCGAAAAGAAGCTGGCGATGAAGCCGGCACGGGCCAGGCCGGCGGCAATCAGCATTATGCCAACCAGCACGGTGACGATCACCGACAGTTCGACAATGCGCTGCGGATCGCCCATGGCCAGCGGTGCCACGGCGCCGGCGATCATCGCGCAGGTGGCAGCGTCGGGGCCGACCATCAGTTGGCGCGAGCTGCCGATCAGGGCGTAGACCATCATCGGCAGGACGCAGGCATACAGGCCGTATTGTGGCGGCAGGCCGACGATTTGCGCGTAGGCGATGGCAATGGGGATCTGGATCGCCGCGACCGAGAGCCCGGCCTGCAGGTCGGCATGCAGCCACTCGCGCCGATAGTGCAGGAGGTTGGCAAGGCCTGGTAGCCAGCGGGATAGAAACATGCGTCATCCTTTCGAAATGTTTCAAGATTCCAGTGAGCATATCCGCCACAAGCCGTTTCGCTTGCAGGCGTATGCACCCGCTGCGCATTGAAGCGGATCGGCAGGCAAATGGCCATGGGCCAGGTCAACGTGGGGGGCAGAAACGAAAAAAGGAGCCAAGGCTCCTTTTGACTGCGATGACGTTGCTGGAACGTCATGCTGGAATGCGATGTGGAGCGGGTAGAGGGAATCGAACCCTCAACTAAAGCTTGGGAAGCTTTCGTTTTGCCACTAAACTATACCCGCGTCTGCGCAGCACTTTTTACCAGAACCCTTCACGAATTAGAAGCCCAAGTTATAAAAAAGCTTGTCGGCACCCCATAGCCTGCGGGTATCAGTTACAGAGTGCCGAGGCGCTCAGATAGCCAATGCATGCTGCCCCTGTTGAACGTGCTGGTAGCGGTGACGAGGTTCACGCACGGTCGGCTTGAGGAAGCCAAGCAAGACGCTGCGGGTGTTTTCACAGGCGGTCTTGTTTTCCATGTCGAGGAAATGGCCCGCGTCGCGGATCACGCTGAAGTGGCTTCTGCCCACATGCTTGCCAAACTGCCGGGCATCTTCGGCCGTGGTGTACTCGTCGCGGTCACCGTTGACGAACAGTACCGGGATGTCGATATTTCGCGCACCATCCAGCGCTCGCTCCAGGTCGTGCTGCAGCACCTGGTTGATGTGGAAGTGCATCTGCGCGTACTCATGGCTGTCCAGGCTGCTGACGTGCCGGTAGTTGAAGCGCTTGAACAGTGACGGCAAGTGCTTGCCGATGGTGTCGTTGACCAGGTTGCCGACCTGATACCGGTCGCAGGCGGCCAGGTACTGGCAGCCACGGTCCAGATAGTCGCGCATCGGCTCGTTGATCACCGGCGAGAACGAACTCACCACTGCCTTCTTCACGTTACGTGGCTGGTGCGCCAGCGCCAGCAGCGTACTTGCGCCACCCCACGAGAATGACATCACGTGGTCTGCCTGGAAGTGCTCGATCAGCTCAAGGAGGATATGCGCCTCGGTCTCCTTGCTGATCAGGCGTTCCTGACGGTTGTGCGGCTTGGACTTGCCAGCATACGGCTGGTCGAACAGTACTACGTTGAACTGCGGGTGCAGGTTACGTACCGTCTGGGCGAACGAGGCGGTGGTGGCGAGCGAGCCATTGATCAGGATGATCGTATTCTCGGCCGCATCCGCGCGATAGAACTCCGTGTAAACCCGATACTGACCTTGGATATCAAGTACAGCGATTTCTGGCCTCATGTCATCGACTCCTGGCGCAAAAAGGGTATTCGCGTCACCTAGGGTGCACGTTCTTTATGACAGGTAGGCATTTGCCTGAAGAGAAAACCGGGGGCCCTGTGTCGATCCTTGGCACTTGCGTCGACGGTATTGTTTTTGGCGGGGCAATTTGCCGTGCCCCAAGGCATCGAGGCCTTGGGTAGCCGGCAAAAGGTGTCTTCGACTGCGGGCGTGACTTGGTAGTCACATGCAGACTGACGATTTGGATTCAAGCAGTGGGTCGTGGATCGCGCAAGTGCCGTTCGGGGAGAAATGTGACTTTTGTCGCTGAGCGGTCGTATGACGACCCTGTAGTGTCTGCCCCGGCCTTCTCGCGGGCGCGCCCGCTCCCACAGGAAAAACACAAGCCCGGGGCATTTCGGGTATGGGTGGGAGCGGGCATGCCCGCGAAGCGGCCGGGCAGGCGGCCTAGACAGTGGCTATTTCTTCCGCTGTGAGTTCACGAAACGCCCCAGGTGCCAACCCAGGGTCCAGCCGGATCGCCCCCATGCTCTCCCGATGCAGCCCCACCACCTTGTTGTCGAAGAACCCGAACATGCGTTTGACCTGGTGATAGCGCCCTTCGACGATCGCCAATCGAGCGCGTCGCGGCCCGAGGATGTCCAGCTGGGCAGGTTGGGTGGTGAGGTCTTCGAAGGCGAAGTAGAAACCCTCACGGAACTTGGCCACATAGTGCTCGGCAATGTCGTCTTCGGTTTCCACCAGATAATGCTTGGGGAGCTTGGTGGCAGGCTGGGTCAGGCGCCGTGACCACTGGCCATCGTTGGTCAGGATCATCAGCCCGGTGGTGTTGAAATCCAGGCGCCCGGCAATGTGCAGGTCATCGCGGAGCGCTGTTGGCAGCAGGTCGAGCACGGTGGGGTGCTGCGGGTCCTGGGTGGCGCTGACGCAACCCTGTGGCTTGTGCAGCATCAGGTAACGCGCGGGGCGGCCCGCCTGGAGCAACTGGTCGTCCAACTCGACACGGCTGAATTCACGTACCTCGGTCAGCGGGTCGCTGACCACCACGCCCTCCACCCGCACACGGCGTTGCGCCAGCATCAGGCGAACTTGCTGGCGGTTGTGGCTGGGGAGGTTGGCGAGGAAACGGTCGAGGCGCATTGGAACAGGTCAGTGGGGAGTGGTTGATCGGAGTTGCTCTTCAACGGCAGCGCAACGCGGGCACAGGCAGGCTTTGTTCCGCAACGCGGCGGGCAGGGCCTGTAGCACGGCGGGGTCGATGGCCACGCTGTAGCACCAGCAGGCTTGGGTAGCGCGGCGCGGGTCGGCCAGGCTGCATTGGTTGAGGGCACCGCAAGCGGGGCAGTGTTGGCTATCATTCATGGCGGGTTTCACTGCAGACGCGGTTGCGGCCGGCCTGCTTGGCACGATAGAGCGCACGGTCGGCGCGGGTCAGCAGGGCGTGTAGGGTATCCCCTGGCTGCAGGCTGCTCAGGCCGATGCTGGTGGTGAGGCGCAGCGGCTGTTCTTCGTAGCTGAAGGTCAACTGTTCGGTGCGGCGGCGGATCTTTTCCGCCACCTCGATGGCCTGCCGGCCTTCGGCTTCACGCAGCAGCACGATGAATTCCTCACCGCCCCAGCGGCACAGTATATCCGACTGGCGCAGGCTGCCTTGCAGTACATTGGCAAATTGGCGCAGCACTTCGTCGCCTGCCAGGTGGCCGTGGGTGTCGTTCAGTGCCTTGAAGTGGTCCAGGTCGATCAGCAACGCCACCAGCGGCCCACTGTCGCGCTGGGCTTCGTGCAAAGCCTGGGCGGCGAGCAGGTCGAAGCTACGCCGGTTGGGCAGGCCGGTGAGGCTGTCGAGGGTGGCCAGGGCTTCGGTGCTGGCCTGGTGACGGCGGACCATGGCATGCACCAGCGCCAGCACCACCAGGGTGATCATCGCGCAGATGGCCAGGTTCAGGTACAGGGAGTGGCGGATGCGGTCGAGGGCGCCGGTTTCGCGCTTTTCCACCAACAGGTACCAGTCCAGTTCGGGCAGGTGGCGCACGTTGAGGAAGTGGCTGTGGTTGTCGCTGTCGCGGTACTCGTGGCTGCCTTCACCGGGCACCAACTGCTCGGCCAGTACGTCGTTCAGTTCAGGGTTGTCGCTGAGCGGCTGGCCGACCCGCAGACCATGCGGGCCACCTTCCGAGCCGGTCATCAGCACCTTGCCCTTGGCGTCGGTGAACAGCACAGAGCGCTGGTAGCGGCGTTGGTACTGGTCGATCAGCTGGACCACCGACGATACGCTCAGCCCGACACCGGCGGCTCCGATGAAGCGGTGCTGGTAGTCATGTACCTGGTAGTTGATGAACACGGTCAGGCTGTCCTGGTTGGCCATGTCCAGATCGACGTTGATCTCATAGGGCGCCTTGAGGTCGCGCAGGCGGAAATACCAGGCATCGCGCCAGGTGCCTGGCTCTACCTTCTTGAGCACGCCTTTGGCCTGGTAGTAGGTGAGGGTGCGGTCAGACACGAAAAACGACGTGAAGGTGTCCTGCTTGCCCATGACTTCGCCAAGGTAGCGGGTCATGCGCTCGGTATCCTGCTCGCCGGACAGCACCCAGTCCCGCAGGAAGGTGTCCTGGGCCATCATCGAGGCGATCAGCACCGGGCGAATCAGGTCCTTCTGGATTTCCGAGTAGACCGTGTCGGAGGTCAGCGGCAGTTCCGTATTGATGATGCCGTCGCGGATGGCGCTGCGTGAGGAGAAGTAGCTGAGTAGCGAAGTGGCGAGGAAGCCGCACGCCAGTAGCACCAGCAGGGTAAGGATCAGCGAGCGCTGCGAGAACAGAGCGGAACGTAGCGGCATGATCTTCCCGTGATGTGTGCCTGGGCGCCTATTCTAGTGAGATGACCGGCAAATGACTGCAAGTTTTTCAGGGTTATCGCACCTGTATCAAATTATTGCAAAAATGGCACTGCACCTCGGCTTCACTGTCTTATTCAGTGTCGATGAACGCATTACGCATCGACGCTCGCCAGCGCCGCTGTTCGGGCACTCCAGCGGTCCAGGAGGCCGCCATGTCTTATCGAATCCTGTTGATCGCCCTGCTAGGGCTGATGACTTCCGCCTGCGCCCCGTACTACGAGAGCGGGGGCTATTACCGTTCGGATTACTACTCCACCGACCGCTACGTGTCGCCAGGGTATTACCGCTATGACCGCTACTACGTGACGCCGCAACCGCGCTATTACTACCAGCCGGCACCGCGCTATTACCATCGTTCGGCGCCTGCGCCGCAATACCGGCCGTATCCGCAGCCGGGGATGCAGCAGTGGCACGGCAACCCGCGCAATGACTACGGTAACCGCCAGCGCCAGGACTACAGGCAGGATCGGGACCGGCATGATTATCGTGACGGCAGCCAGCGCTACCAGCATGGCAACTGGAACGCCAATGGGCAGCGCAATGACGGCGGACGCTGGGACGGCCGACGTGGTCAAGGGCGCGGGGGTAACTGGCAGCGGTAGGTGATTGAACCCAGCCCAGGTTGTTGTTGAAGTCAACTCAGGTCCGCCAATGGATGCCGCCCCTCCCATGCCTTGGAAAAATGCGCCTCGACCACCGCCGCCGGTACCTGAGCTACATCCGGCCAGTGCCAGCGGGGGTGGTTGTCCTTGTCCAGCAAGCGGGCTCGCACGCCTTCGCTGAACTCCGGGTGGCGGCAGCAATTCAGGCTCATGCAGTATTCCATCTGGAACACCTGCGCCAATGAGAGGTGACGCGCCCGGCGAATCTGCTCCCATACCAGATGGGCGGTCAGCGGGCAGCCTTCGTGCAGCCGCTGGCCTGCTTCTGCAAGCAGTGGGTCGTCATGGTGCTTGAGCCCCTCCAGTGCACGCCAGGCCGCCGCCGCATCGGCCACGTCGAGCAATGCATCGATCACCTGCCGCCGCGGCAACCACTGGGCTTCGGGCAACTCGGCGCAGGCGCGGTGCTGTTCGGCCTTGAGCAGGCTGTTCAGTTGCAGGGCGGTCTGCTCCTGCCAGTTCAGTTGCAGCAGTTCTTCGACCAGCGCCTCTTGCTGATGCTCGCCAAAAAAACGGTCGGCCAGGCCCAGGTCAAGGGCGTCGCGTGCGTTGATTGGCGCGCCCGTCAGCCCCAGGAACAACCCCAGTTTGCCCGGCAGCCGGGCGAGGAACCAGCTGGCACCCACGTCGGGGTACAGCCCGATACTGATTTCCGGCATGGCCAAACGGCTGCTGGGTGTGACGATGCGTACACTGGCGCCCTGCAGCAGCCCCATGCCACCCCCCAGCACATGCCCGTGGCCCCAGCACAGCAGCGGTTTGGGGTAGGTGTGCAGGGCGTAGTCCAGGCGGTACTCTGCGGCAAAGAAAGAGGCGGCCAGGGGCGGTACGCTTCCGGGGTGGTCACGGCAGGCCTGCACCAGCGCCCGCACATCGCCTCCGGCGCAGAAGGCTTTGGTGCCGTTGCCGCGCAGCAGCACGCAGACAACCCCCGGGTCGCGGGCCCAGACGTGCAATTGCTCGCCCAGCACCTCGATCATCGGCAGGCTCAGGGCATTGAGCGCCTTGGGCGCATCCAGGGTGGCGATGCCGATGCGGGCGCCGTCGGCGCCGGTGAGTACCTCACAATGAATGGCCATGGACTACCTCGCTCAGTCATCGCACAAGTATGGCCTGCCTGACCGAACATGCCGGTCGTCGGTCGGATCGTTTGACAAGCGGGAAGGGCTTACCTAGTGTCGCGCCATTGATTACGGATGGCCCCATGACTGACGACGATCGCATCAAACTCGAACCCAGCTGGAAAGCCGCATTGCGTGCTGAATTCGACCAGCCCTACATGCATCAACTGCGCGAGTTCCTGCGCAGCGAGCGTGCCGCCGGCAAGGAAATCTACCCGCCAGGGCCGCTGATCTTCAATGCGCTGAACTCGACGCCGCTGGACCAGGTGAAGGTGGTGATACTCGGGCAGGACCCCTACCACGGGCCAGGCCAGGCGCACGGCCTGTGCTTTTCGGTACAGCCGGGCGTGGCCACGCCGCCGTCGCTGGTCAATATCTACAAGGAAATGCAGCGCGACCTGAACATCCCGATCGCCAGCCACGGCTACCTGCAAAGCTGGGCCGAGCAGGGCGTGCTGCTGCTCAACACCACCATGACCGTGGAGCGGGCCAATGCGGCGTCGCATGCCAAGAAGGGTTGGGAGTTCTTTACCGATCGGGTGATCCAGGTGGTCAGCGAGCAGTGCCCGAACGTGGTGTTCCTGTTGTGGGGGGCACATGCGCAAAGCAAGCAGAAGCTGATCGACGGGACCAAGCATCTGGTGCTGAAGTCGGTGCATCCGTCGCCGTTGTCGGCTTACCGCGGGTTCCTGGGGTGTGGGCATTTCAGCCGGACCAACAGCTTCCTCGAACAACGTGGGCTGCCGCCGATCAACTGGGCGGTGCCACCGCTCTAATCACCTGAAACACCGCGTCGCCTTCTTCGCGGGCTTGCCCGCTCCCACAGGGATGGCACCTGCCTTGTGGGTGGTGCAGTACCTGTGGGAGCGGGCAAGCCCGCGAAGCAGGCGACGCGATTATTCCTGGTTTGCGTTCCACAGCCGGAATAACGGCTCCGCCAGAAACAGCACGAACAGCAAGCGCATCACCTGCAGCGCCGTCACCAAAGGCACGGACAGTTGCAGGGTCTCTGCTGTAAGGCTCATTTCGGCAATGCCCCCCGGCATCATCCCCAACGTCAGCGAACGCAGGTCCAGCGCTGTCATCACGCTCAACACCCACGCGGCACTGCCGGCAATGGCCATGCACAGCGCCGTGGCCAGAAGCGTGCGCCCCAGGAACGACGGGGCCCGGCGGAAGAAGGCGCGGTTGAAGTGGCATGCCAGGCCACTGCCGATCAGCCACTGGCCGATCTGGCTGGCGCCATTGGGCAGGGCGATCTGCAGGTTGCCGGCCAGGCTGACCGTGGCCGCCACCAGCAATGGCCCGAACAGCCAGGGGTTAGGCTGGCGCAACCGTTGCCAGAGCAGCGCAACGGCAACGCCGAGCGGGCTGATCAGGGCCAGCCAGCCCCAGCTGACACTGCCGGCATGATTGAGCGGCACCCCGTCACCCAGCAGAAACTTGAACAGCGCGGGCACGCACAGCACCACTGCCAGCACCCGCAGGCTCTGCGCTGCCGCCACCTGGCTGAGCACTGCACCGTTCCGGGCACCCAGGTTGACCATCTCCCCCGAGCCGCCAGGCATGCTGGCGAAGAATGCCGTGGCGCGGTCTTCACCGGTGCGCCGCAGCAGCCACACGCCGATCACGCTGGACAGGGTGGTGAACAGGGCGCCGAAGAAGATCAGCGCAAAATGGCTACCCACTTGCTCGATCACTGCCGGCGTAAAGTGCAGGCCAATGCCGATGCCGATGATGCACTGCCCGCATTTTCGGCCGTTGGGAATTTCCGACAACTGCCAGGGCGTCAGGCAGCGCACCAGGATGATGGCCAGCAGCGAACCCACCATCCACGGCAAAGGCCAGCCGACCTTGCTGGCGAGGTAACCGCCAGCAAGGCCGACCAGCCCGGTTGCGACAAACAAAGGCAACGGTCGATCAGGCATCGGCCAGGGCCCGACGCTGCAGGCTGCGTTTACGCCAGATGCGCAGCAGCGGCAGGGCGAGCATCAGCGCCACCAACGCCCAGACGCCCATGCTGATCGGGCTCGACCAGAGGATGCCCAGTTCACCGTTGGAGATCGAGAGTGCACGGCGCAGGTTCTGCTCCATCAGCCCGCCCAGGATGAAACCGAGCAGGATCGGCGACAGTGGGAAGTCCAGCTTGCGCAGGATGTAACCCATGATGCCGATGCCGACCATCAGGAACAGGTCGAAGGTGGTGGCATGCACGGCGTATACGCCAATGGCCGTGATGATGGCGATCACTGGCACCAGCGCCCAGTTTGGCACGGCGAGGATGCGCGTGAAGATGCGGATCATCGGGATGTTGAGGATCACCAGCATGATGTTGGCGACGAACAGCGAAGCGATCAGGCCCCAGACGATGTCCGGCTGCTGTTCGAACAGCAGTGGGCCAGGGGTGATGTTGTACAGGGTCAGGGCGCCGATCATCACGGCCGTGGTGCCAGAGCCCGGTACGCCCAGGGTCAGCATCGGGACCAAGGCGCCACAGCAGGACGCACCAATGGCAGTTTCCGGCGCTGCCAGGCCACGGGCATCGCCTTTGCCGAACTTGCCGCTTTCCCCGGCCAGGCGTTTCTCGGTCATGTAGGCCACGGCACTGGCCAGCGTCGCGCCGGCGCCGGGCAGAACGCCCATGATGAAACCAAGCAGGCCGCAACGGATGTTGACCACGAATACCGAAGCCGCTTCCTTGAAGTTGAACAGCATGCGGCCGGTAGCTTTTACCGCCTGGTGACCATGGTGGGTCTTTTCCAGCAGCAGCAGGATTTCACTGATGGAGAACAGGCCTAGCACCAGCACCACGAACTGGATGCCGTCGGCCAGGTGTACGCTGTCACCGGTGAAGCGGTAGACGCCGCTGTTGGCATCGATGCCGACCGCCGAAAGGAACAGGCCGATCAGTGCGGCAATGAAGGTTTTTAGCGGTTTGTCACCTGCCATGCCACCCAGGGCGACGATGGCAAACACCATCAGTACGAAGTATTCCGCCGGGCCGAAAGCGATGGCCCATTTCGCCAGCAGCGGGGCGAACAGCACCATGCCGCAGGTGGCGATGAGGGCGCCGATGAACGAACTCCAGGCCGACAGCGACAGTGCGACGCCCGCCAGGCCTTGGCGAGCCATCGGGTAGCCGTCCAGGGTGGTCATCACAGTCGAGGCTTCGCCCGGGATGTTCAGCAGAATCGAGCTGATACGCCCGCCGTATTCGCAGCCCAGGTACACCGCGGCCAGCAGGATCAGCGCAGACTCTGGCGGCAGGCCCAGGGCGAAGGCGATGGGGATAAGCAGGGCCACGCCGTTGATCGGGCCCAGGCCCGGCAGCAGGCCGACCACCGTGCCGATCAGGGTACCGGAGAGGGCAGTGACCAGGTTGTAAGGGGTCAGGGCAACGCCGAAGCCCTGGCCCAGGTAGCTCAAGGTATCCATGTGTCAGTTCTCCAGTACGCTCAGCAGGCCAAGGGGCAGGGGCACGTCCATCACGCGGTCGAACAGCCAGTAGAGCAGCAGGCTCATGCCGACGACCACGAGGGCGCTGTGCAGCCAGCGGCCGCCATACAGGCGGGCCATGGGCAGGCCGACAAGGATGGCGCTGAGGATGAAGCCCAAGGCTTCGAAGGTGGCCGCGAAGACGATCAGCAGGCCGACGCAGGCGGTGATCTTGGTCAGGGTTTCGCGGTCCAGTTCCGGTTCGTCGTCCTTGCGCACGATGGGCGTGGGGCGGAACACCAGGTACAACAGGCCCAGGCCCATCAGGCCGAGCATCAGCAGCGGATAGGCACGCGGGCCCACCGGTTCATAGGAAAACGCCGCCTGGTAGGGCCAGGCCATCACGGCCAGGGCGGCGCACACCGCCAGCAGGACCAGGGCGAAGATGCGTTGCAGGATCATTGGGGAATCCTCGTCGGGATTGCTCAAGTGAGATGCAAATCCTGTGGGAGCGGCCTTGCGTCGCGATCGGGCGCGAAGCGGCCGCTAAACCTGCCGATGCGATCTGTCCGCAGCATCGTATCGGCTGTGCCAGGGGCCGCTGTGCGGCCCATCGCGGCTCAAGGCCGCTCCTACAGGGGTGATGGTGAGTCCGACAGGCTTACTGGATCAGGCCAAATTCCTTGGCCAGTGCCTTGTAGTCGGCCACTTGCTTCTTCACATAGCCGTCCAGCTCTTCGCCGGTCATGGCGAACGGGAACAGCTCGCGCTGGTCACGCAGCTCGGCGAAGTCTTGCGAGGCCAGCATCTTGTCGAACGATGCCTTCCACCATGCGTAGTCCTCGTCGCTCACCTTTGGCCCCAGGTAGAAGCCGCGCACTACCGGCCAGACGATGTCGTAGCCCTGCTCCTTGGCGGTAGGGATGTCTTTCATCTCGGGCTCGTCCAGGCGGTTTTCCGAGAACACCGCCAGGATGCGCATGTTGCCGCTCTGGATGTGCGGCATGGAGTCGGAGATGTCGGTAGAGCCGACCTGGATATGGCCGCCCAGCAGCGCCGTGGCAATTTCGCCACCGCCTTCCAGGGCAACATAGCGCAGGTCACGCGGGTTGATGCCGGCGGCCTTGGCGATCAATGCGGTTTGCATCCAGTCCTGGCTGCCGACGGTG
Organism: Pseudomonas putida NBRC 14164; assembly: GCF_000412675.1. Classification (NCBI taxonomy): domain Bacteria; kingdom Pseudomonadati; phylum Pseudomonadota; class Gammaproteobacteria; order Pseudomonadales; family Pseudomonadaceae; genus Pseudomonas; species Pseudomonas putida. Next base: position 1,115,168 of record NC_021505.1, read on the forward strand.
CCGCCAGAGCCGATCACCACCTTGCTGGGGTCTTTCTTCAAGGCCGCGACCAGGTCGTCGAGGGTCTTGTAGGGCGAGTCGCTTTTCACCGCGATGGCGCCGTAGCTGGTGCCGACAGCTGCCAGCCATTTCACGGCGTTCTCGTCGAAGCGGCCGAACTTGCCTTGAGCCAGGTTCAGCAGGGAGCCACTGGACCAGGCCACCAGGGTGTCGGCATCGGCCGGGCGTTGAGCGACCACGGCGTTGTAGGCCACCGCGCCGACACCGCCGGGCATGTAGGTGACGCGCATCGGCTTGCTGAGGATCTTTTCCTGCACCAGGGCGCTTTGCACCAGCTTGCAGGTCAGGTCGAAGCCACCGCCGGGCGAGGCGGGGGCGATGCATTCAGGGCGTTTCGGTTCGGCGGCAAGGGCGTTGCCGGCCAGCAGCAGGCAGCCGGTAGCGAGGACGAGGCGGCGCAGTGAAAAGGTCATCGTCTATCTCCGTGAGCGTTGTTGTTTTTGGATTACCGCTATGGGGTTACCACAGCGCTACGCTGTAGCTCACCAGCAGCCTCACTTCGTCCGCGTCGCGGGCGAAGTTGGAGCGGAAGGTGGCATTGCGCAGGCGCACGGCGACGTTCTTCAACGGGCCGCTTTGTACCACGTACTTCAGTTCGGTGTTGCGTTCCCACTCTTTGCCTTCGCCACCGGCGGCACGGCTGACGTTGTCACCGCTGATGTAGCGGGTCATGAAGGTCAGGCCGGGTACGCCGAGCGCGGCAAAGTTGTAGTCGTAACGCGCCTGCCAGGAACGCTCGTCGGCACCGGCGAAGTCGTTGATCTGGACGAAGTTGACCAGGTACGGGTCGGCGCCATCGACATACGGGAAGGCGCTGTCGCCGGACAGCTGCTGCCAGGCGGCGCTGACCTTGTGCCCGCCCAGGGCGTAGCTGAGCATGCCGTTGACGGTGGTGTTGTCGATGTTGCCGGCTTTGGCAGCGCCAGCATCGTCACTCACTGCCAGGCGCAGGTCGGCGCCCAAGGTGCCCGGCCCCCAGGGTTGGGTGGCGACCATGCCGATGAAGTGCTGGCGGTAGATGTCGTCGAGCTGGGCGAAGTGGTAGCTGCCGGTGATGCGGTCGGTGAACTGGTAGTCCAGGCCGGCCAGGGCCAGGTTGTCGGCGCTGAACGTGCCACCAAAGCGGCCGTTCTTGTTGTTCAGCGCCAGGTCTTTCCAATTGGTGTCGTTGCGGTCCTTGGCCTTGTCCAGGCGCCCGCCCGTGAAGGTCAGGCCCTTTATCTCTTTCGAAGTGAGCAGGCCGCCCTCGAAGGTTTGCGGCAGGATGCGCCCATCGTTGGGCTGCAGCGTCGGCAGCTCAGGGATCAGTGTGCCGAGCTTGAGTTCGGTCTGGGAAATCTTAACCTTGCCGGTGAGGCCCAGCTTGGAGTATTCGTCGGCGGCCTTGCCGTCATCATGGGTCGGCAGCAGGCCGGTATCGGTGCGGTCGGGGCTGGAGTCGAGCTTGACGCCGAGCATACCCAATGCGTCCAGACCGAAGCCTACGGTGCCATCGGTGTAGCCGGACTCGAAATTGAGGATGAAGCCCTGGGCCCACTCGTCGCGCTTGGATTGCTGCGCGCTGGTGCCATCGCGGAAGTCGCGGTTGAAGTACATGTTGCGGGTTTCGAAGGTGGCCGTGCTGTCTTCGAAGAAGGCGGCCTGGCTCATCGGGGCGACACCGGCAAGCGCGAGGGCGCTGGCGATGGCAGAGGGGCGTGCGGCAAAGGAACGGGTAGGCGCGAACGCCTGCGGCTGCGATGACAGCATCGTCGATGACTCCGTTTATTGTTCTTATTCGTTGCACCTTGCTGGTGCTTTTTTCGGCGCGAGGAGCGACCGTGGTGCGATGCTAGGCAACGAACCTTTCGCTAACCTTTCAACGAGAAAGGTTTGTCAGAAGGGGCTTCACAGGCCTGGCGACAGCGGTACACTCCGCGCCACCGCCCCACCCGAGCAGGGAGAAACCGATGCGTGTGCTGCTGGTCGAAGACCATCTGCAACTGGCCGAAAGCGTGGCCCAGGCCTTGAAAAGCCACGGCCTGACCGTGGATGTGCTGCATGACGGCGTGGCCGCCGACCTGGCCCTGGCCAGCGAGGAATACGCCGTGGTCGTGCTGGATGTCGGCTTGCCACGCATGGACGGCTTCGAGGTACTGGCGCGCCTGCGCGGCCGTGGCAAGACCGTGCCGGTGCTGATGCTGACTGCCCGCAGTGACGTCAAGGACCGTGTCCATGGCCTGAACCTGGGTGCGGACGACTACCTGGCCAAACCGTTCGAGCTGACCGAGCTGGAAGCACGGGTCAAAGCCTTGCTGCGCCGCAGTGTGCTAGGTGGAGAGCGCCAGCAACGTTGCGGGCCGCTGGTCTACGACCTGGATACCCGGCGCTTCGCCCTGGGCGACGACAACCTGACCCTGACCTCGCGCGAGCAAAGCGTGCTGGAAGCGCTGATCGCCCGCCCGGGCCGGGTGATGAGCAAGGAGCAACTGGCTGCCCAGGTATTCGGCCTGGACGAAGAAGCCAGCCCCGACGCCATCGAAATCTACATCCACCGCCTGCGCAAGAAGCTCGATGGCCACCCGGTGGCCATCGTCACCTTCCGCGGCCTGGGCTACCTGCTAGAGCACCGCGATGCGTGACAACGGCAGCCTGCGCGGGCGACTGCTGGGCAACCTGGCCTTGCTGCTGGTGGTGCTGATGCTGGCCAGTGGCCTGAGTGCCTACTGGAATGGCCGCGAAGCCGCCGACACGGCCTACGACCGCACCCTGCTGGCCTCGGCGCGAACCATCGCCGCCGGTCTTTCGCAGCGTGACGGCTCGCTGAGCGCGGATGTGCCCTACGTGGCGCTGGACACCTTCGCCTACGACAGTGCCGGGCGTATCTACTACCAGGTGCTGGACATCAAGCAGCGGCTGATTTCCGGTTACGAGAACCTGCCACCGCCGCCACCCGGCACGCCACGTACTGATGACTACCCGGCACTGGCGCGGTTCTACAACGCCACCTACCTGGGCCAGGACGTGCGCGTGGTCAGCCTGCTGAAGGCAGTGAGCGAGCCGAACATGAACGGCATGGCAGAAATCCGTGTGGCCGAGACCGAGGAGGCGCGGGTGCGCATGGCCCGTGGGTTGATGGCCGACACCCTGCTGCGCCTTGGCATGCTGGCGCTGGGAGCGCTGGTAATGGTGTGGTTTGCCGTGAGCGCGGCGTTGCGGCCGCTGGAGCGTCTGCGCACGGCGGTAGAGGAGCGCCAACCGGATGATCTGCGGGCGCTGCCGGTGGTGCAGGTGCAGCGTGAGCTCAGCCCGCTGGTGCGGGCCTTGAACCACTTTACCGAGCGTTTGCGCGGCCAGTTCGAGCGCCAGGCACAGTTCATTGCCGATGCCGCCCATGAACTGCGTACGCCACTGGCGGCCTTGAAGGCTCGGGTCGAGCTGGGGTTGCGCTCTTCCGAGCCGCAGGAGTGGCGGCAGACCTTGGAATCTGCGGCCCAGGGCACCGACAAGCTGACCCATCTGGCCAACCAGTTGTTGTCGCTGGCGCGGGTTGAAAACGGTGCACGGGCGATTGCCGAAGGCGGTGCGCAGCGCCTGGACCTGAGTCAGCTGGCCCGTGAGCTGGGCATGGCCATGGCGCCTTTGGCGCACAAGCGCGGGGTGGCGCTGGCCCTGGAGGCCGAGGCCCCCGTATGGCTCAAGGGTGAACCGACGCTGCTCAACGAACTGTTGAGCAACCTGGTGGACAACGCCCTGGCGCATACGCCAGCGGGGGGCAATGTGATCTTGCGGGTAGTGGCGCCGGCTGTGCTGGAGGTGGAGGATGACGGCCCGGGCATTCCCGAGGCTGAACGCGAGCGGGTGTTCGAGCGGTTCTACCGGCGCAGTGCGCAGGGTAGCGGCCTTGGCCTGGCGATTGTCGGCGAGATCTGCCGGGCGCACCTGGCACAGGTGAGCCTGCATGATGGCGAGAAGGGCGGGTTGCGGGTGCGAGTGAGTTTCATAGCCGATTGATGTGTTGCCTGTACCTGCCTCTTCGCGGGTAAACCCGCTCCCACAGGTAATGTACATGCCTGTAGGAGCAGCCTTGTGCTGCGAAAGGGCCGGCACAGGCTAAGGCAAGTCAGCGCAACATGCTTCGCGCCTCGAGCAGTTCATCCACTTCCAGCTCTGTACCGAACGGCAGCCCAAGATGGCGGTACGCCGGCAGTGCCGCCAACGGCCGATGGCGGCCACGCTGGCTGATGCAGCGGGCGATTTGCACGATGTCGATGTAGTCGACCTTGTCGGTCTGCCGGTCCAGGTCCTGAACCTGGCTCGGCAAGTTGATCAACTGCTCCGGAAACTCCCAGGCCTTGAGGATCTTGTCCCCCAGCACCGGCTGGATCTGCTCGATCACGTAATGCAGGCAAACCGGGTCCGACAACAGCTCGTTGTGCTCTTCGGCATAGATCAGCACCGGCAACGCGCCGATCTGGTTGACCAAGCCGCCCAAAGTGGCCTGTTCAGGCTTGAGCTGTGTATAGCGACGGCAGATTTCGTAGCTGATGCCCGCCACTTCCAGGCTGTTGGTCCATATATCGCGAAGCTTCTGTTCAACCGCCGGTGAGCGGGCATGGAAAATCTGCTCGATCACCAGGCCGATGGCCAAATTGCAGCTGTAGTTGATACCCAGTCGCGTGATGGCGGTATGCAGGTCGGTGACCTCAACCGCCGCGCGCAGCAGCGGGCTGTTGACCACCTTGATCAGGCGCGCTGAAAGGGCCGCGTCGCGACCGATCACCTTGCTCAGGGCCGCTACGCTGATCTCGCTGTCTTCCGCCGCCTCACGGATGCTCAAGGCAACCTCGGGCAGGGTCGGCAAGACCAGATCATCCTTTTCGATGGCATCGAGCAACTGTGCTTGAACCATCTCGGCCAGCTTGTTCATGGGCGTGTCTACCGCAGTGGTGGTGCGGCCCCGCCACGGTGGCGGGGCAGGCTGGTCAGCGCTGGATTTCCCGGTCGCGGTCCAGTTCGTAGGGCAGGGTCAGCACCTGCAGGCGCGGGCCTTCGAGGCTGCCCAGGTGCAGGTTGTCGTCTGCCACCGCGTCGGCGCCGAGCACCGCGAGCAGTTCACAGCCGGCGCCGTTGCTGGCAGCAATGACCACTTCACCGACCGACGAACCATGGGTGGGCGAGAAGATCTCGGCACCTGGGGCCGGAATCGCCTGCTGGTCCAGTGCCAAGCGGTACTGGCGGCGTTTGAGCTTGCCCAGGTACTGCATGCGGGCAACGATTTCCTGGCCGGTGTAGCAACCTTTCTTGAAGCTGACGCCGTCGACGGCCTGCAGGTTGATCATCTGCGGGATGAACAGCTCACGGGTCGGCCCCATGACCTGGCCGATACCGGCACGCACCTGCCCAAGCAACCAGTCGTTCAGGCTGCCTTCAGGCAGGGCGCCGGCGAGGGCCTGGCGTACCGTGTCGGCGTTTTCCGCCGGTACCCACAGCTCGAAACGGCCCTCGGACACGGCAATGGCGATCAGGCCTTCATGGCGCACGGTACTGCCGGCGCCTTCGGGCACGTCGAGCCCCAGTGCCAGCAGCGCAGCGTCACCGCCTTGCAGACCAAAGCGTGCCCAGGCGGCGCTTTCATCGGTCAGCGTTGCCTTGGAAAATACAGCGTATTTCTTCAGGTCGGCCAGTTGCGCCTCAAGCAGTTCGCTGGCCATGGCCAGCAGGTAGCCGTTGCCTTCGGGCAAGATGCGGAAGCTCGATTGCATGCGCCCCTTGACCATGCAGCGGGCGCCCAGGCTGGCGTGTTCCTGGCTGAGGTAGTTGATGTTGCAGGTCAGCTGGCCTTGCAGGAACTTGCCTGCATCGGAGCCGCGGACGGCGAGGATGCCCTCGTGGGACAGGGGGCAGAAGAAAGCGGAATCGGCCATGGGTCATCGCGGTGGCTAAAGACTGGCGGCCATCATAGAACGCCGGTAACAAAATAGGTAGGTGACTAGACCAACGCCCGGTGTCGCTGCGCTCGCCGGGCTGTATACTGGCGGGCCATTCGAGGAGGGCCCCATGGTCGAACAAACTGAACTCAACCGGCTTTTCTGGCATAGCCGCCGCGGCATGCTGGAACTGGACGTACTGCTGGTGCCTTTCACCCAGGAAGTCTACTCCACCCTCAACGAGACCGACCGCGAACTGTACGTGCGTCTGTTGAGCTGCGAGGACCAGGACATGTTCGGCTGGTTCATGGAGCGCACCGAGTCCGAAGACCCGGAGCTGCAACGCATGGTCCGCATCATCCTGGACCGTGTCCAGCCCAAGTGAGTGTTTCGAGTGCCGCTGGCAAGGCTCGCGCCTGCTGCTAGCGGCCTACCTGGGTTGCCAGGTGCTGGCGTGGCTTGCCGTGTGGGCGAGCCCGTTGCCTGATTGGCTTTGCTTTTCTGTTGTCGCCGCCTGTATCACCCACGCTGGCTGGGCCATTCCCCGACGAATCCTGTTGACCCATGAGCATGCCGTTGTCGGCCTGCGCCGTGATGTGCGCGGCTGGCAGGTGTTCTGCCGTGCCCGTGGCTGGCAACCGGTGCGGTTGTGCCGGGACAGCGTGGCGTTGCCGCGGCTGGTGGTGTTGCGTTTTGAGCGAGCGGGGCAATGGGTGGGGCAGAGCCAGTGCATACCCCAGGATGCATTGGGGGCGGATGAGCATCGGCGCTTGCGGGTGCGGTTGAAGTTCAGCCGGCGGCGCTGGGCTGCGGTGAGCCGGGCATAGATCAAGATCGGGCTAGCTTCTTCGCGGGCTCGCCCGCCCCCACAGGTATTGCGTAAAGCTGCAAGGCAGTGGAATTCCTGTGGGAGCGGGCGAGCCCGCGAAGGCCCCCGCCACCGTTTTCAGAGCGGACTGAGGATGGTGTCCTTGGCCTCGTCCAGCATCCCTGGGTAATCCAGGGTGTAGTGCAGCCCGCGGCTTTCCTTGCGCTGCATGGCTGACAGGATCATCAGTTCGGCCACCTGCGCCAGGTTGCGCAGTTCGATCAGGTCGCGGCTGACCTTGTAGTTGCTGTAGAACTCGTCGATTTCGTCCAGCAGCAGGCGAATGCGGTGCTGGGCGCGCTGCAGGCGCTTGCTGGTACGCACGATACCCACGTAGTCCCACATGAAGCGCCGCAGCTCGTCCCAGTTGTGCGCGATGATCACGTCCTCGTCCGAGTCGGTGACCTGGCTGGCATCCCACCCCGGCAGCGCCGTGGGCATGGACACGTGTGCCAGATGCGCCTCGATGTCGGCAGCGGCGGCACGGCCATAGACAAAGCATTCCAGCAGCGAGTTGCTGGCCATGCGGTTGGCACCGTGCAGGCCGGTGAAGCTGGTTTCGCCGATGGCGTACAAGCCTGGCACATCGGTGTGGCCGCGATCATCGACCATCACCCCGCCACAGGTGTAGTGCGCCGCCGGTACGACCGGGATCGGCTGGCGGGTGATGTCGATGCCAAAGGCCAGGCAGCGCTCGTACACGGTGGGGAAGTGGCCCATGACGAAATCGGCCGGCTTGTGGGTGATGTCCAGGTACACGCAGTCCACGCCCAGGCGCTTCATCTCGTGGTCGATGGCGCGGGCCACGATGTCGCGCGGGGCCAGCTCTTCGCGCGGGTCGAAGCGTGGCATGAAGCGCTCGCCATTGGGCAGGCGCAGCAGCGCACCTTCACCGCGCAGTGCTTCGGTGATCAGGAAGCTCTTGGCCTGCGGGTGGTAGAGGCAGGTCGGATGGAACTGGTTGAATTCCAGGTTCGCCACCCGGCAGCCCGCCCGCCAGGCCATGGCGATGCCGTCACCGCAGGCGCCATCGGGGTTGCTGGTGTAGAGGTAGACCTTGGCTGCACCGCCGGTGGCCAGCACGGTGAAGCGCGCGCCGAAGGTGTCCACCTCACCGGTGTTGCGGTCGAGCACGTAGGCGCCCAGGCAACGCTCGCCCGGCAGGCCCAGGCGGCGTTCGGTGATCAGGTCGACCGCCACGCGTTGCTCCAGCAGCTGGATGTTCGGGCGCCGGCGCGCCTGTTCCAGCAGCGTGGTGAATATGGCTGCGCCGGTGGCGTCGGCGGCGTGGATGATGCGTCGGTGGCTATGGCCGCCCTCACGGGTGAGGTGGAATTCAAAGCCGCCATCGTCAACGCTGGAGTGCTCGTCGCGGGTAAAGGGCACCCCTTGCTCGATCAGCCACTGAATGGCTTCGCGGCTGTGTTCGACGGTAAACCGCACTGCATCTTCATGGCACAGGCCGCCGCCGGCATTGAGGGTGTCCTCGACATGCGACTGCACGGTATCGGTATTGTCCAGCACCGCCGCGACGCCACCTTGGGCCCAGAAGGTCGAGCCGTTGGCCAGGTCGCCCTTGCTGAGCACGGCAACGCGCAGGTGGCTGGGAAGGTTCAGTGCCAGGCTGAGACCGGCGGCACCGCTGCCGATCACCAGGACATCATGTTGGAATTGTTGGCTCATGTCGGGACACTAGTAATCTTTAGAGAGGGCGCGGCACAATAGTCACGCGCAGATGGCATTGTGAAACTATCGTTAAACTTGGCCAGGTTGCCTTTATAGCAGCCCGAGGTGGCCAATTTCCATGCCACTTGGCCACTTACCGAGGCGCGCGGCAACCTTTGTGGGAACTTTCCGATATGGCCGGAAATCCTATGAAGGTTGCCCGCACGTCACAATTTGCCGCGGCGACGCAGGGTTGCAGGCCTGTCCGGGCTGTCCCGGCGTATTCGAAACCTGATTATCGACGTAGCCGGCCGTGACCGCGCCACGTCTTCCGTGCCAGCCGACCAAGGGCTGCAGGAAACTTGCTTGGAGGGGAGAACTTTTGCGTAAAGCCCGAGTCTATGGTTGCAAGCCTGATCGATGGGTGTTGCACCGCTCCTTCGAGTTCACTGAGGAGTGTTCATGCTAACCCAGGAAGAGGATCAGCAGCTTGTCGAGCGCGTGCAGCGCGGTGACAGGCGAGCGTTCGATCTGTTGGTGCTGAAGTATCAGCACAAGATTCTCGGGTTGATCGTGCGGTTCGTTCACGATACCCACGAGGCCCAGGATGTAGCACAGGAAGCCTTTATCAAGGCCTACCGTGCGCTTGGCAATTTCCGCGGTGACAGTGCGTTTTATACCTGGCTGTACCGCATCGCCATCAACACGGCGAAGAACTACCTGGTGTCCCGTGGAAGACGGCCGCCAGACAGCGATGTGAGCTCCGAGGATGCGGAGTTTTATGACGGCGATCATGGCCTCAAGGATCTCGAGTCCCCAGAGCGCTCGTTGTTGCGGGATGAAATCGAAGGCACTGTCCATCGCACCATCCAGCAACTGCCCGAAGACCTGCGTACGGCGTTGACCCTGCGCGAGTTCGACGGGCTGAGTTACGAAGACATTGCCAGTGTCATGCAATGTCCGGTGGGTACCGTGCGCTCTCGAATCTTCCGCGCTCGGGAGGCCATAGATAAAGCCCTGCAGCCGTTGTTGCAGGAAACCTGAGACAGCGGCGACAGCCAAGAGAGGAACCGCCATGAGTCGTGAAGCTTTGCAGGAATCGCTGTCCGCGGTGATGGATAACGAAGCGGACGAACTGGAACTGCGTCGGGTGCTGAGCGCCGTAGACGACGCCGAAACCCGTGCCACCTGGTCGCGTTACCAGGTAGCACGTGCAGCCATGCACAAGGAGCTGCTGCTGCCTAACCTGGATATCGCCTCGGCGGTGTCTGCGGCGCTGGCTGACGAAGCCGTGCCGGCCAAGGTCAACAAGGGCCCATGGCGCAGCGTCGCTCGCCTGGCGGTCGCCGCCTCGGTCACCGTTGCGGTGCTGGCAGGCGTGCGGATGTACAACCAGGACGAGATCACCGGCGCCGAGCTGGCTTCGCAGCAGCCTGCACAACAGGGCCTGAGCATGCCACAAACTCAGGGTCCGGCCGTATTGGCAGGCTATAGTGAAAGCAGTGAGCAGCCGACCGGGCCGATGGCCAACGGTGTGCTGCAAAACCAGGCTGGCTGGGATCAGCGTCTGCCGGGCTATCTGCGTCAGCATGCCCAGGAGTCCGCACTCCAAGGCACCGAGACTGCCCTGCCGTACGCCCGTGCCGCCAGCATGGGAAATCCCGCTAAGTAAGGAGGATCATGCGCGCGCTACCTCTTCTGTCGCTGCTGATTGGCAGCTGCATGACCGTGCCGGTATTGGCAGCCAACTCCTCGCCCCAGGCGAGCGAGTGGCTTGGCAAGCTGGCACAAGCCGAGCAAAAGCAGAGTTATCAGGGCTCGTTCGTCTACGAACGCAACGGTAGCTTCTCTTCCCACGATATCTGGCACAGGGTCGAGGACGGCAAGGTCAGCGAGCGGCTGCTGCAGCTCGATGGCGCCGCCCAGGAAATCCTGCGCGTGGATGGCAAGGTGGAGTGCGTCAGTGGGGCGTTGGTCAGCGGCGTGACTACTCCTGCGGATGCTGCTCAGCGTGTGCTTGATCCGCTGAAGCTGATGGGCTGGTACGATTTGAGCGTGGCGGGCAAGTCACGGGTCGCCGGGCGCGATGGCGTGATCGTGACGCTCACTCCCCGCGACCAGCACCGCTATGCCTTCGAACTGCACCTGGATCGCAACACTGGCCTGCCGCTTCGCTCGTTGATGCTCAACGACAAAGGGCAGTTGCTGGAGCGCTTCCAGATGACTCGCCTCGATACCACCAAGCCGCCCAGCGACGATGACCTGCGCCCCAGTGCTTCCTGCAAGCCGGTGCAGCGTGTTGCCCCTGCCAGCAGTGACAGTGTCGCCGGCTGGCGCTCGGATTGGCTCCCGCCAGGGTTCGAGCTGGTCAACAGCTCGGTACGGCGTGACCCCAAGCGTGACAGCACGGTCAGTAGCCTGATGTACGATGATGGCCTGGCGCGCTTCTCGGTGTTCCTTGAGCCCGTGAAGGACGATGCCGGGACCGATGTGCGTACCCAGCTTGGCCCGACCTCGGCCGTTTCGCGGCGCCTGAACACGCCCAAGGGCAAGGTGATGGTCACCGTGGTCGGCGAAATTCCGCTCGGTACGGCAGAACGCGTCGCATTGTCGATGCGCCCCCAGGATGCCCAGGCGCGCCAGTAATGGTGCGCTTTTGCGGGCCATGCCAAGGCGAACGGATATGCGCCTGAAATGAAATTAAAGCATTGTCATTTGCAATCTACTGGCAAATTTTCTATAGGTCAGGCTTCTTGGAGCCTGGCCTTTCCTGCTTTGTGCAGGGGCCTTTCTAAACTACCGCTCGTTGTGACGGGAGTCGTATGTCAACACCACGCTTGAAATCCTACCTATCGATGTTCGCCGCCGTGCTCATGCTCGGCCAGGTGCTCACCGCCCAGGCCGAGGAAGCCCTGCCCGACTTCACCACGCTGGTAGAGCAGGCCTCGCCGGCAGTGGTCAACATCAGTACCAAGCAGAAGCTGCCGGACCGTCGCGTTGCCGCTGGGCAGATGCCGGACCTGGAAGGCCTGCCGCCGATGTTCCGCGAATTCTTCGAGCGCAACATGCCGCAGCAGCCGCGCTCGCCGCGTGGCGACCGTCAGCGTGAGGCGCAATCGCTCGGTTCGGGCTTCATCATTTCCAGCGATGGTTATGTGCTGACCAACAACCACGTGGTGGCCGACGCCGACGAAATCATTGTCCGCCTGTCGGACCGCAGCGAGCTGCAGGCCAAGCTGGTCGGCACCGACCCGCGCACCGACGTGGCCCTGCTCAAGGTCGAAGGCAAGAACCTGCCGATCGTGAAGCTGGGTGATTCCGAGAAGCTCAAGGTGGGTGAGTGGGTGCTGGCCATCGGTTCGCCGTTCGGCTTCGACCATTCGGTGACCAAAGGTATCGTCAGCGCCAAGGGCCGCACGCTGCCCAACGAGACCTATGTGCCGTTCATCCAGACCGACGTGGCCATCAACCCGGGTAACTCGGGCGGCCCGCTGTTCAATATGAAGGGCGAAGTGGTGGGTATCAACTCGCAGATCTTCACCCGTTCTGGCGGCTTCATGGGTCTGTCGTTCGCCATCCCGATCGATGTGGCGATCGATGTGTCCAACCAGTTGAAGAAAGACGGCAAGGTCAGCCGCGGCTGGCTGGGCGTGGTGATTCAGGAGGTCAACAAGGACCTGGCCGAATCCTTCGGCCTGGACAAGCCGGCGGGTGCGCTGGTGGCCCAGGTGCTGGAAGACGGCCCGGCAGCCAAAGGTGGCCTGCAGGTGGGTGACGTGATCCTGAGCATGAACGGCCAGCCGATCGTCATGTCGGCGGACCTGCCGCATCTGGTCGGTAGCCTCAAGGACGGCGAAAAAGCCAAGCTGGAGATCATCCGCAACGGCAAGCGCCAGACCCTGGATGTGGGTGTCGGCGCGATGCCGGATGACGATGCCGAAATCGGTGCCGGTGTCGAAGGCAGCGCCGAGCGTAGCAGCAACCGCCTGGGCGTTTCGGTGGCCGACCTGACCGCCGAGCAGAAAAAGTCCCTCGAACTCAAAGGCGGCGTGGTTATCAAGGAAGTGCAGGATGGCCCGGCAGCGATGATCGGCCTGCGCCCGGGTGACGTCATCAGTCACCTGAACAACCAGGCCATCGGTTCGGCCAAGGAATTCACCGAAATCGCCAAGGAACTGCCGAAGAACCGCTCGGTGTCCATGCGCGTGCTGCGTCAGGGGCGTGCCAGCTTCATCACCTTCAAGCTCGCTGAATAAGCGGTTTTGCAGGCAGGAAAGGGCAGCTACGGCTGCCCTTTTTCATGAAAATTCACAATTGCGGGCGCCAAAGCGCGGCACAGCCCGATAGAGGAATCTCCCATATCCCTGCTGCTTGAGGTACAATTCCCGGCTATTTTTCGGCGGGCGTCCCGGCTCGCAGCCTTTTCGAGTGTTGACCCGTGAGTGATTTGAGTCATATCCGCAATTTCTCCATCATCGCCCACATCGACCATGGCAAGTCGACGCTGGCCGACCGTTTCATCCAGATGTGCGGTGGCCTGTCGGCGCGCGAAATGGAAGCCCAGGTGCTTGATTCGATGGACCTGGAGCGCGAACGCGGGATTACCATCAAAGCCCACAGCGTCACGCTTCACTACAAGGCGCAAGACGGCAAGACCTACCAGCTGAACTTCATCGACACCCCCGGCCACGTCGACTTCACCTACGAAGTCTCGCGCTCGCTGGCGGCCTGTGAAGGCGCACTGCTGGTGGTGGACGCTGGCCAAGGCGTTGAAGCCCAGTCCGTTGCCAACTGCTACACCGCCATCGAGCAGGGCCTGGAAGTCATGCCGGTCCTGAACAAGATGGACCTGCCCCAGGCCGACCCGGACCGCGTCAAGGACGAGATCGAGAAGATCATCGGCATCGACGCCACCGACGCCGTGGCCTGTAGCGCCAAGAGCGGCATGGGCGTAGACGAGGTGCTCGAGCGCCTGGTGCACACCATCCCCGCGCCTGTAGGCGAAATCGACGCGCCCCTGCAGGCGCTGATCATCGACTCCTGGTTCGACAACTACCTGGGCGTGGTCTCGCTGGTGCGTGTGCGTCAGGGCCGCGTCAAGAAGGGCGACAAGATTCTGGTCAAGTCCACCGGCAAGGTGCACCTGGTCGACAGCGTGGGTGTGTTCACCCCGAAACATACCCAGACCGCTGATCTGAAAGCCGGAGAAGTAGGCTTCATCATCGCCAGCATCAAAGACATTCACGGTGCGCCGGTGGGTGACACCCTGACCTTGTCCTCGACCCCCGAGGTCGAAGTGCTGGCGGGCTTCAAGAAAATCCAGCCGCAGGTCTACGCCGGCCTGTTCCCGGTCAGCTCCGACGACTTCGAAGACTTCCGCGACGCATTGCAGAAGCTCACCCTCAACGACTCGTCGCTGCAGTACATGCCGGAAAGCTCCGACGCCCTGGGCTTCGGCTTCCGTTGCGGTTTCCTCGGCATGCTGCACATGGAGATCATCCAGGAGCGCCTGGAGCGCGAATACGACCTGGACCTGATTACCACCGCCCCGAGCGTGATCTACGAGCTCGAGCTGAAGACCGGCGAAACCATCATCGTCGATAACCCGTCAAAACTGCCGGATGTCTCGGCTGTGACCGACTTCCGCGAGCCGATCGTCACCGCGACCATCCTGGTGCCGCAGGAACACCTGGGTAACGTCATCACCCTGTGCATCGAGAAGCGTGGCGTGCAGCGCGACATGCAGTTCCTCGGCAGCCAGGTGCAGGTGCGTTACGACATGCCGATGAACGAAGTGGTCCTGGACTTCTTCGACCGTCTCAAGTCCACCAGCCGCGGCTATGCTTCGCTGGATTATCATTTTGATCGCTACCAGTCGGCCAATCTGGTCAAACTGGACGTACTGATCAACGGCGACAAGGTCGATGCCCTGGCATTGATCGTGCACCGCGACAACGCGGCCTACAAAGGCCGTGCGTTGACCGAGAAGATGAAGGAACTGATCCCTCGGCAGATGTTCGACGTGGCGATCCAGGCAGCCATTGGCGGCCAGATCATCGCGCGGACAACCGTCAAGGCGCTCAGAAAGAACGTACTGGCCAAGTGCTACGGTGGTGACGTCAGCCGTAAGAAGAAACTGCTGGAGAAGCAGAAGGCCGGTAAGAAACGCATGAAACAGGTAGGCAACGTGGAAATTCCACAAGAAGCCTTCCTCGCCGTGCTCAGGTTGGATAGCTAGGTCCTATGTCGCTAAATTTCCCGCTGTTGCTAGTCATCGCCGTCTTTGTCTGCGGTCTGCTGGGCTTGATCGACCTGCTGTTCCTGGCCCCGCGCCGGCGTGCGGCAATCGCCAACTATCAGGGCAGCGTCAGCCAGCCCGAGATGGCCGTTGTCGAGCGCCTGAACAAGGAACCGTTGCTGGTCGAGTACGGTAAATCGTTCTTTCCGGTGCTGTTCATCGTGCTGGTGCTGCGTTCATTCCTGGTCGAGCCGTTCCAGATTCCTTCGGGGTCGATGAAACCGACCCTGGAAGTGGGCGACTTCATCCTGGTGAACAAGTTCTCGTACGGTATTCCCCTGCCGGTGATCGACAAGAAGGTCATCGAGGTGGGTGACCCGCAACGCGGTGATGTAATGGTGTTCCGCTATCCGAGCGACCCGAACGTCAATTACATCAAGCGAGTGGTCGGCCTGCCGGGCGACCAGATCCGCTACACCAACGACAAGCGGCTGTTCGTCAACGGCCAGCCGATTGCCGAACAACTGGTGGGCACCGAACCGGGCACCTTGGGCAGCGCCGAGCTGTACAAGGAAAAGCTCGGCGAGGCCGAACACCTGATCCGCAAGGAAATGAGCCGTTATCGCATGCCGCCGGACCAGCAGTGGACCGTGCCGGCAGGCCATTACTTCATGATGGGCGACAACCGCGACAACTCCAACGACAGCCGTTACTGGGATGATCCGAACATTCCCAAGGAACTGCACGGCATGGTTCCGGACCGGAACATCGTCGGCAAGGCCTTTGCGGTGTGGATGAGCTGGCCAGAGCCCAAGCTCAGCCACCTGCCCAACCTGTCGCGGGTCGGCCTGATCCATTGATACCCATCGGCGCTGTCCAGCAGACAGCGCCGAATGCATTTCTGACATAGGCTGTGTTCTCAGGGATCGGGAGATTCGTCGCATACGGCGGCGGGCCACAGCCAAACAGTCTTTCAGGATGTTGATTTGAACAACGCGTTGAACAACAAACGGGTGGTTGCATGAGTGCTTCCCTTGCCCATCTGGAGCGAAAGCTCGGTTATACCTTCAAGAATCAGGACCAGATGCTTCTGGCACTGACCCATCGCAGCTATGCCGGGCGCAATAACGAGCGCCTGGAGTTTCTCGGTGACGCCATTCTCAACTTCGTCGCCGGCGAAGCGCTGTTCGAGCGCTTCCCGCAGGCCCGCGAAGGCCAGCTGTCGCGCCTGCGCGCGCGCTTGGTCAAGGGCGAGACCCTGGCCCGCCTGGCCCGTGGTTTCGACCTGGGCGAATACCTGCGCCTGGGTTCGGGTGAGCTCAAAAGTGGCGGTTTCCGTCGTGAGTCGATCCTGGCCGACGCCCTGGAGGCACTGATCGGAGCCATCTACCTGGACGCCGACATGGACACGGCCCGGGAACGCGTCCTGGCCTGGCTGGCCGACGAGTTCGAAGGCCTGACCCTGGTCGACACCAACAAGGACCCGAAAACCCGCCTGCAAGAATTCCTGCAATCGCGCAGCTGTGAGCTGCCGCGTTACGAAGTAGTGGATATCCAGGGTGAACCGCACTGCCGTACTTTCTTCGTCGAATGCGAAGTCGTGCTGCTGAACAACAAAAGTCGTGGTCAGGGCGTTAGCCGGCGTATTGCCGAGCAAGTCGCTGCCGCGTCCGCACTGATCGCCCTGGGCGTGGAGAATGGCAATGACTGATAACAACCCGACGCGCTGCGGCTACGTGGCCATTGTCGGCCGCCCCAACGTGGGCAAGTCGACCTTGCTCAACCACATCCTGGGCCAGAAGCTGGCGATCACTTCGCGCAAGCCGCAGACCACCCGCCACAACATGCTCGGCATCAAGACCGAAGGTGATGTGCAGGCGATCTACGTCGACACCCCCGGTATGCACAAGGCCAACGACAAAGCCTTGAACCGCTACATGAACCGCAACGCCTCGGCGGCCCTGAAGGACGTCGACGTGGTGATCTTCGTGGTCGACCGCACCAAGTGGACCGACGAGGACCAACTGGTGCTGGAGCGCGTGCAGTACGTGACCGGCCCGCTGATCATCGCGGTCAACAAGACCGACCGCATGGAAGAGAAGGCCGAGCTGATCCCGCACCTGCAGTGGCTGCAGGAGCAACTGCCAAACGCCGAAGTCATGCCTATTTCTGCGCAGCAGGGGCACAACCTCGAAGCGCTGGAAGCACAGATCGCCAAGCACCTGCCCGAGAACGATCACTTCTTCCCGGAAGACCAGATCACCGACCGCAGCAGCCGCTTCCTGGCCGCCGAACTGGTGCGCGAGAAGATCATGCGCCAGTTGGGTGCCGAGCTTCCGTACCAGATCACCGTGGAAATTGAAGAATTCAAGCAGCAGGGCCATGTGCTGCATATTCACGCGCTGATCCTGGTCGAGCGCGACGGCCAGAAAAAAATCATCATTGGCGACAAGGGCGAGCGCATCAAGCGCATCGGCTCCGAGGCGCGCAAGGACATGGAAGTGCTGTTCGACTCCAAGGTCATGCTCAACCTATGGGTCAAGGTGAAGGGCGGCTGGTCCGACGACGAGCGCGCCCTGCGCTCGCTGGGCTACGGCGACCTCTAAGGCTCAAGGCGGCCCTTGTGGGAGCGGCCTAGCGTCGCGAAAGGGCTGCGAAGCAGCCCCAGCCATTTTGGCGGCAATGCTGAAATCCGGGGGGCCGCGTTGCGGCCCTTTCGCGACACGAGGCCGCTCCCACAACCACGGGCCGGGTAAACGCTAATGGAACAACCTGTCGGCCAGCCAGCCTACGTGCTGCACAGCCGTGCCTACAAGGAAACCAGCGCGCTGGTGGACTTCCTCACGCCGCAGGGCCGCATGCGCGCTGTACTGCGGCGTGCGCGTGGCAAGGGCGGCAGCCTGGTGCGGCCGTTCGTGCCGCTTGAGGTGGAGCTGCGCGGGCGTGGCGAGCTGAAGAATGTCGGGCGGATGGACAGCGCCGGCATCGCCGCCTGGCTGCACGGCGATGCCCTGTTCAGCGGGTTGTACCTCAATGAACTGCTCATGCGGCTGCTGCCCGCCGAAGCGCCGTTCCCGGCCCTGTTCGAGCACTACGCCCTGACCTTGCAGGCCTTGGCCGCCGGGCGCCCGCTGGAGCCGCTGCTGCGTTCGTTCGAATGGCGGCTGCTGGACGAACTCGGTTATGCGTTCTCCTTGAATCATGACGTCAACGACCAACCCATCGCCGCAGACGGGCTGTACCGCTTGCGTGTGGATGCCGGCCTGGAGCGGGTCGAACTGGTGCAACCCGGCCTGTTTCGCGGCATCGAGCTGATGGCCCTGGCCGACGCCGACTGGGACACCCCAGGCGCGTTGCTCGCGGCCAAGCGCCTGATGCGCCAGGCACTGGCGGTTCACCTGGGCGCAAAACCGTTGGTCAGCCGGGAACTGTTTCGCAAGCGCTGATCACGACGTATGCTGTGGGGCTCAACCTTCAGGAGAGCCTTTCGTGACTCACAGCAACCGCATGCTTCTTGGCGTAAACATCGACCACGTGGCGACCCTGCGCCAAGCCCGGGGCACGCGTTACCCTGACCCTGTCAAGGCTGCCCTGGACGCCGAGGAAGCGGGCGCCGATGGCATCACCGTGCACCTGCGCGAAGACCGTCGGCACATCCAGGAACGTGACGTGGTGCTCCTCAAGGATGTGCTGCAGACGCGCATGAACTTCGAAATGGGCGTCACCGAAGAGATGATGGCCTTTGCCGAGAAGATCCGCCCGGCGCACATCTGCCTGGTGCCTGAAACCCGTCAGGAACTGACTACCGAAGGTGGCCTGGACGTGGCGGGGCAGGAGGCACGGATCAAGGCGGCCGTGGAGCGCCTTGCCCGCACCGGTGCCGAAGTGTCGCTGTTCATCGATGCTGACGAGCGCCAGATCGAGGCCTCTCGCCGGGTGGGGGCGCCGGCCATCGAGCTGCATACCGGGCGTTATGCCGACGCCCAAACCCCGACCGAAGTGGCCGAGGAGTTGCAGCGTATCGTTGATGGCGTGGCGTTTGGCGTGGGGCAGGGGCTGATCGTCAATGCTGGCCACGGGCTGCATTACCACAACGTCGAGGCGGTGGCGGCGATCAAGGGCATCAATGAGCTGAACATTGGCCACGCGCTGGTGGCGCATGCCTTGTTTGTAGGCTTCAAAGCCGCAGTGGCCGAGATGAAGGCACTGATCGTGGCGGCTTCGCGCTGACTGATTGGTTGCCTGTACTGGCCTCTTCGCGGGTAAACCCGCTCCCACAGGGATTGCACAAGCCTTAAGGCCTGCGGAGTACTTGTGGGAGCGGGTTTACCCGCGAAGAGGCCGCTACAGGCAGCCGATTACTCGGCAGGAAACACCAGGGTGAAGCGGGTAGGCCCCAAGGGGCTGCTGTTCACTTCGACCCGCCCGCCATGCAGCTGCATGATCGACTTCACGATCGCCAACCCCAACCCGGTTCCGCCCTCCAGCCGCGAACGCCCCGGGCCCACCCGGTAAAACCGCTCGAACAAGCGCGACTGGTGTTCTGTAGCAATGCCGGGCCCCTGGTTCTCTACCGAAAGCCATACTTCGCTGCCTGAACGTTCAATCCGCAACTCGACGCGCTCACCCTCAGGGCTGTGGCGGATGGCATTGCTCAGCAGGTTCGACAACGCCCGCTGAAACATCAGCCGATCCGCCAGCGCCGTTCCCCACCCCAGCACACGCAGCTCGACTGATTTCCCCTCGGCACTGAAGGCAAACAGCTCGACAACTCGCGCTGCCTCGTCAGCCAGGGCCAAGGGTTTCAATGCAACCTGCGTTTGCGGCTGGCTGACCTGGGCAAGAAACAGCATGTCATTGATGATGCGGTTGAGCCGGGTCAGCTCCTCGATACTGTCTTCCAGTACTTCCCGGTAGTTGGCGTTGTCCCGCTCACGGGCCAGGGTCACTTGCGCCTTGCCCATCAGGTTGCTCAACGGGGTACGCAACTCATGGGCCAGATCGTCGGAGAACTGCGACAACTGGCTCACGCCCTGATCGAGGCGGTCGAGCATCACGTTGATGCTGCTGGCCAATTGCGCCAGTTCTTGCGGCAGGCCGGTAGCCGGCAGGCGATGTTGCAGGTCCTGGGCCGACACTTGCCCGGCAATGCGCCGGAAGCGCCGCAGTGGTTTCAGGCCGCGCTGCATCAGCCACCAGGCGCCTGCACCGATCAATAGCAGCAGCAGTGGCAAGGCGAGCAAGGTCGAATGCAGGTAGGCCTGCAGCAGGGCGTTGTCGTCGGCGCGGTTGAGCGACATCATCACCTTCACCGGCGTGTTGTCGCGCAGGCGCATCAGCCGGGTCACGGTGAGGAACTGGTTGCCGCTGCTGTCGCGCCATGCGTGAAAGGCCAGGCGGGCATCGGTGTGCAACTCGCCCACCCGCGACTCCAGGGCCGGGCCCAGGCTGAGCAGGTGCGGGTGGCGGCCTTCCAGGGCCAGTACGCTGAGGCTGAGGTTGTCATGCCCCATCACCAGGTCGAGCAGTGGATGGGCGCGGGTGCCCAGGTCCTCGCTGCGCAGATCGACGCGCAGGTTGTGTTCAACCTGCAGCATCTTGCGCGCCAGGTCCTTGCGGGCGCGGCTGTCCAGTTCGTGATCCAGGGCGAACACGGCCAGGCAGGCCAGCAGCAGCACCAGTGCGGCGCCCATCAGTGTCACGCTCAGGCCCAGGCGCAGTGACAGGCTGGCGTTTTTCAAGCGCGCGCCTCCAGTACATAGCCTACGCCGCGCAGGGTATGGATCAGCTTGTTGTCGAACGGGTCGTCGATCTTCGCCCGCAGGCGACGGATCGAAACTTCGACCACGTTGGTGTCGCAGTCGAAATTCATGTCCCATACCAACGAGATGATCTGGGTGCGCGAAAGCACTTCACCACTTTGGCGCATCAGCAGGTGCAGCAGGGCGAACTCCTTGGCGGTCAGGTCAATGCGCTGCCCGGCGCGGTAGGCGCGGTGGCGGCCGGGGTCCAGTTCCAGGTCTGCGACGCGCAGGGTGCTGGGCTGCAGCTGCTGATCGTTACGGCGCAGCAGGCTGCGGATACGCGCCAGAAGTTCAGGGAATTCGAAGGGCTTGAGCAGGTAGTCATCGGCGCCCAGGTCCAGGCCTTTGACCCGGTCGGCCAGGCGACCATGGGCGGTCAGCATCATGATGCGCGTGGCCGATTCGGCACGCAGCCGCTGCAGCACGGTCCAGCCATCGATTTCAGGCAGGTTGACGTCGAGGATGACCAGGTCGTAGGGCTGTTGGCGGGCCAGGTGCAGGCCGTCGGTGCCGGTGTGGGCGCAGTCGACCACGTAGCCGTTTTCGCGCAGGCCCTGTTGCAGGTAATCGGCGGTACGCAGTTCGTCCTCGATGATCAGTAGGCGCATGGGAGGCTCAATGTGATGAAAGGGGGGCGATTCTCGACCCTGTAGTGACATCAGGGTCAATGAGCAGGATGTTACGGCATGCATATGGCGCTGCGGCGCAGATAACGGATTTGTAATGCTGCTGTTATCTGGCTGTCTGTCGGGGCTCTTTCGCGGGTGAACCCGCTCCCACAGATCCTGTACTAGCAGCCTGGTGCTGCGAAGAGGCCCCGACAGGCAGCACAAGGCCACATTGCAGGACTGTAATCCCCGCCTCACCTTGCTGTTAGCCGCCCCTCGCTAGGATGGCCGCATCTGATCGGTTATCACGAGGTAAACACGATGAACCTGACCAAGTACCTGCTGTTGGCCACCCTTGCCCTGGGCAGTGCCAGTGTCTATGCCGAGGGCGGTGCGGAGCGCTCGAAGCAGTTCTGGCAAGCGTTCCGCGAAGACCAGCAGCGCCTGCACGGCGACAAGCAACAGGCCGTTGCAGAGCGTGAGCGCAAAGCGCAAGAGAAGGCCCGCGAGGTGGCCAAGGATTGAGGTCACAAACACCTGCGCCGCTACAGCTCCTCGGCGCAGGTGCATTCAGGCGCCCAACCGGGCGCCTTTTTTTATTTGCGCGCCAGCAGGGTGGCGCGGCGTGGGGCAGGCAGGCCTTCGATGGTCTTGCTGTGGTCGTTGGGGTCGAGGAAGTCGCCCAGCGACTGGTAGCGCATCCACTCGGTGCTGCGCTGCTCCTCGACGCTGGTCACACTCACATCGACGCAACGCACATCGCTGAAGCCGGCACGGCGCAACCAGCGCGCCAGGGCGGGTACCGACGGCAGGTACCAGACGTTGCGCATCTGCGCGTAGCGGTCCTCGGGAACTAGCACCTGGTTTTCATCGCCCTCGATCACCAGGGTTTCCAGAACCAGCTCGCCCCCTTTGACCAGGCAGTCCTTGAGCGCCAGCAGGTGCTCGATGGGGGAGCGGCGGTGATAGAACACGCCCATGGAAAACACGGTGTCGAAGCCTTCCAGATTGGCAGGCAGCTCTTCAAGGGCGAAGGGCAGGTGCCAGGCCGGCAGCTCCGGCAGGTACTGCTGCACGGCCTGGAACTGGCAGAAGAACAACCAGTTGGGGTCGACACCGATCACCATCTCGGCGCCGGCACCGATCATGCGCCACTGGTAGTAGCCGTTGCCACAGCCGACGTCGAGCACGCGTTTGCCCTTGAGGTCCAGGTGCGGGCCTACCCGCGACCATTTCCAGTCCGAATGCCATTCGGTGTCTACGTGCACGCCAAACAGATCGAACGGCCCTTTTCGCCACGGCGACAGGCCCATCAGTGCCTTACGCATCTGCGCGCGGGTAGCGTCGTCGCAGTCGCAGTCCAGGCGCAGCCCGTTGACCAGGTCGATTTCACTGGGTTTCAGGGCAGGCAGGGCGTCGAGCGCACCGCGCCAGCGGTCGAGGTCGCCGTGGCCTTTCTCCAGCTTGGCTTCCAGTTGCGCTTGCAGGCCTTGTGACCAGGAAGCCAGGGGCGTGCCCGCCAGGCGGCGGACGAGGGGGGACAGATCGATCATGGCAGGGCTATCAACGAGGCGAAGTTAAGGCATTGGAACCAGGGCACCACTTTGGAGAAGCCGGCGGCGCGCAGTCGTTCTTGATGGGCTTCGAGCGTGTCGGGGCGCATCACGTTTTCGATGGCGCTGCGCTTCTGGGCGATTTCCAGTTCGCTGTAGCCATTGGCCCGCTTGAAATCCAGGTGCAGTTCATTGAGCAGGTCCTGCGCTTGCTCATCGGCGAAGCGCAGTTTCTCCGAAAGGATCAGCGCACCACCCGGTAGCAGTGCCTGGCGGATGCGCCCGAGCAGTTCCAGGCGCTGGTCGGGGGCGATGAACTGCAGGGTGAAGTTCATCGCCACTACCGAGGCGGGCTCGAAGGGCAGGGCGAGGATATCGGCTTCCAGCACATCCACCGGCAGCAACTCCTGGAACATCGAGTCCTGGGCGGTGAGGTACTGGCGGCAGCGCTCGACCATGGCCGCAGAATTGTCCACCGCGATCACCCGGCAGCCGTCGCTGCGCACGTGGCGGCGCAACGACTGCGTGACTGCACCCAGCGAGGCGCCCAGGTCGTACAGCGCGGTGTGCGGCTGGGCGAAGCGGGCGGCCAGCACGCCGAGGTTTTCGACGATGGTTGGGTAACCGGGCACCGAGCGCTTGATCATGTCCGGGAACACGCGCACCACGTCTTCGTTGAAAACGAAGTCGGGCACCTGTTCCAAAGGTTGGGAGAAAAGGCGGTCGGGTTGTTTGCTCACGGCGAATCCAGGCGGCTGGTGATAGGCAGGGGGCGCATTCTAGCCAAACCGCAGCCTGGATGCATGGTCGGCTGACCAGCGCTGTGCGTTCAATTGACCCGGATGGCGCAATCGAAGGTCTGCACCGGGCGTACTTCCGGAGCCCAGGGTTGCTGGTAGACCAGTACCAGCTGGCCGTCGCCGGTAGCTCGGGCCTGGAAGCGCCAGGTCGAAATACCCGAGCTGCCGACGATACCGGCGTCTTCCGGCGCGCTGTAAACCTCGGGGCCAAGGCTTTGCAGCACGTTGGGTGCCGGGTTCTGTACCAGCCAGCGGTAGCCGGTGGTCGGGTTGCTGGGCAGGGTGAGGGTCAGCATCTGACCGACCTGCAGGCGCTTTGGGCATTCACTTTCGGCGTCCAGTTCTACGGGCTGCGTGGGGTGTTGCGTGCAGGCAGAAAGCAGGGCGAAGCTCAGGGGAACGAGCAGACGAGGGGCGGTCATGTTGGCTCCGGGGGGCTGACGATGACCTGAGGATAACCGATGATCGACGGGTTTTGTGTTGCCAGTGCCGGCCACTTCGAAGCCAAAGCCGCGAAGTGGCCGGTGCAGGTTAGAACAGGACTTTGGCCACGTCGGCAAAGCGCTTGGCAAAATGCACTGTCAGGCCTTCGCGCAGGTAGTCCGGCAGTTCCTCGAAGTCGCCACGGTTAGGCTCCGGCAGGATCAGTTCGAAGATCTTCTGCCGGCGCGCCGCAATCACCTTCTCGCGCACCCCGCCAATCGGCAGCACCTGGCCGGTGAGCGTCAGCTCGCCCGTCATGGCCACGCCCTTCTTCGGTGCCTGGTCGCGGGCGAGCGACAACAGGGCACTTGCCATGGTGACCCCGGCACTCGGGCCGTCCTTGGGCGTGGCGCCTTCAGGAACGTGCAAGTGGATGAACGCTTCGTTGAAGAAGCCAGGGTCACCGCCAAACTGCTTGAGGTTGGAGCTGACGTAGCTGTAGGCAATTTCGGCCGACTCTTTCATCACGTCACCCAGTTTGCCGGTCAGTTTGAAGCCGCGGTTGAGGGTGTGGATGCGGGTTGCCTCGATCGGCAACGTGGCGCCGCCCATGCTGGTCCAGGCCAGGCCGGTGATCACGCCTTTGCCCGCCAGTACCTGCTCACTGCGGAACACCGGTATGCCGAGTGCGGCTTCCAGGTCCTTGGTGCCGATCTTCAGCTTGGCTTCGGGGTTTTCCAGCAGCTTGACCACGGCCTTGCGCACCAGCTTGCCCAGTTGCTTCTCCAACTGGCGCACGCCCGCCTCGCGGGCATAGCCTTCGATCACCAGGCGCAGAGCGCTGTCGCTGATGCTCAGGCTGGTCTTTGAAACGCCCGCTTTTTCCAGTTGTTTGGGCCACAGGTGGCGCTTGGCAATGGCCAGTTTTTCCTCGGTGATGTAGCCGGACAGGCGGATCACTTCCATGCGGTCGAGCAACGGCCCGGGGATCGAGTCGAGGGTGTTGGCGGTGCACACGAACAGCACTTTGGACAGGTCAAGGCGCAAGTCGAGGTAGTGGTCGAGGAAGTCGACGTTCTGCTCCGGGTCGAGGGTTTCCAGCAAGGCGGAAGCCGGGTCACCCTGGTAGCTCTGGCCCATCTTGTCGATCTCGTCGAGCATGATCACCGGGTTCATCACTTCGACGTCTTTCAAGGCCTGTACCAGCTTGCCAGGCTGGGCGCCGATGTAGGTGCGGCGGTGGCCCTTGATTTCGGCTTCGTCACGCATGCCGCCAACGCTGAAGCGATAGAACGGCCGGCCAAGCGACTCGGCGATGGACTTGCCTATGCTGGTCTTGCCCACCCCGGGCGGGCCCACCAGCAGCACGATCGAGCCACTGATTTCGCCTTTCCAGGCCCCCACGGCGAGGAATTCGATAATGCGTTCCTTGATGTCGTCGAGGCCGGCATGGTGCTGGTCGAGGACTTTGCGCGCATGCTTGAGGTCGAGCTTGTCCTTGCCGTACACGCCCCACGGCAGGGCGGTGGCCCATTCGAGGTAGTTGCGGGTGACGGCGTACTCGGGCGAACCGGTTTCGAGAATGGCCAGTTTGCCCATCTCTTCATCCAGGCGCTTGCGTGCCTGGGGCGGCAGGGTCTTGCCTTCCAGGCGCTGTTCGAACTGTTCAAGGTCGGCGCTGCGGTCGTCCTTGGTCAGGCCCAGCTCCTGCTGGATGACCTTGAGTTGCTCCTTGAGGAAGAACTCGCGCTGGTGTTCGCCGATCTGCCGGTTCACCTCGGCCGAGATCTCGTTCTGCAGGCGCGCGACTTCCACCTCTTTGCGCAGCATCGGCAGGACCTTTTCCATGCGCTTGAGCATG
Source organism: Pseudomonas putida NBRC 14164 (assembly GCF_000412675.1). Classification (NCBI taxonomy): domain Bacteria; kingdom Pseudomonadati; phylum Pseudomonadota; class Gammaproteobacteria; order Pseudomonadales; family Pseudomonadaceae; genus Pseudomonas; species Pseudomonas putida. Next base: position 1,140,957 of record NC_021505.1, read on the forward strand.
GGCACGCAGTCGAGTACTTCCTGCAACTGGTTGCCGGTGGCCGAAGTCAGCGCGGCAGCGAAGTCGGTGAGCGGTGAGGGGTCGTTGGGGCTGAAGCGGTTGAGGTAGTTCTTCAGCTCTTCGCTGTACAGCGGGTTGAGCGGCAGCAGTTCCTTGATCGCGTTGATCAGGGCCATGCCGTAGGCCTTGACCTCGTCAGTCGGCTCGGCGGGCTGGCGCGGGTATTCAACTTCGACCAGGTAGGGGGGGCGGTGGTGCTTGAGCCAGTTGCGGATGCGTACCCGGGTCAGGCCCTGGGCGACGAACTGCAGTTTGCCGTTTTCGCGGCTGGCATGGTGCACCTTGACCAGCGTGCCGTACTGCGGCAAGGCCGAGGTGTCGAAATGGCGATGGTCTTCTGGCGGGGTGTCCATGAAGAACAACGCCAGGCAGTGGTCGGGTGACTTGGCCACCAGGTCGAGGGTTTCTGCCCAAGGTTCTTCATTGACGATGACCGGGAGTACCTGGGCCGGGAAGAACGGGCGGTTGTGGATCGGGATCACGTAGACCTTGTCCGGCAGCTGCTGGCCGGGCAGGGCGAGGGCGTGGCCGGTTTCGGCCTGGGTGGTGTGCTCGACTTCGCTGTGTTCGTCGGGGTGTTCCGGGAAATCCTGCTGGTCGCTCATGGGGCACCTGCGTGAATGACTATGGTGCTTAGATGGGGCGCAGGGGAATCGGTTTCAATGGTAGACGAAGGGAGCAGGGGAGGGTTTCATCTGTGATTGCCTGCACCGGCCTCATCGCCGGCAAGCCAGCTCCCACAGGTAACCCACCATTTTCAAGGTCGGTGCAATACCTGTGGGAGCTGGCTTGCCGGCGATGAGGCCGGTACAGGGGAATGAGCCCTGCAAGCAGGGCTCGGTAACTTAGTCAGCGAGTTTGTAAGCGATGATGTAATCACCCATTTTGGTGCCCAGCGAGCCATGGCCGCCAGCAGTCACCAGCACATACTGCTTGCCATCCTTGCCGGTGTAAGTCATCGGCGTGGCCTGGCCACCCGCTGGCAGGCGGGCACTCCACAGTTCCTTGCCGTTGTTCACGTCATAAGCACGCAGGTACTGGTCGAGGGTGCCGCTGAGGAAGCCGACGCCGCCTGCGGTAACGATCGAACCGCCCATGCTCGGCACGCCAACCGGCAGGCCGATCGGTACCGGGGTGCTGTCGCGGGTGGTGCCGTTCTTGTGCTTCCACACCACCTTGTTGGTGAACAGGTCGATGGCGGCGACATAGCCCCAGGCCGGGGCCTGGCACGGTACGCCCAGCGGCGACATGAACGGGTGCATGGTCACCGCGTAGGGCGCGCCAGTATTGGGCTGCACGCCGCTGGTCTCGCTTTCGCGCTTGCTGCCTTCGGCGACCTGCTCGCGCGGCACCATCTTCGACACGAAGGCCATGTAGTTGGGCGAGGTGAACAGCAGTTGGCGCACCGGGTCGACCGACACGCTGCCCCAGTTGAAGACCCCCACGTTACCCGGATAGATCAGCGAGCCCTGCTCGGATGGCGGGGTGTACTGGCCTTCGTAGCGCAGTTCGCGGAACTGGATGCGGCACAGCATCTGGTCGAACGGCGTGGCGCCCCACATGGCCTGTTCGGTCAGCTCAGGGCCGAGCAGATTGAGGTCGGAGCGGGCCTGGGTCGGCGAGGTGTGGTCGCCCTTCACTGCGCCTTGCGGGGTGGGGATTTCGCGGATCGGCACGATCGGCGTACCGTCGCGGCGGTCGAGCACGTACAGGCTACCTTGCTTGGTCGGCACGATGATCGCAGGTTTCACGCCATCGTCAGTCTTCAGGTGGACCAGGGTCGGCTGGCTGCCGACGTCCATGTCCCACAGGTCGTGGTGGGTGAACTGGTAGTTCCAGCGGGCCTTGCCGGTGGCCAGGTCCAGGGCGACCACGCCGGCGCTGTACTTCTCGGCGCCCGGGGTACGGTCGGCGCCCCACTGGTCCGGGGTCTGGTTGCCCAGCGGCAGGTAGATCATGCCCAGGTCTTCGTCGACGCTGGCGATCGACCACATGTTGGCCGAGTTGCGGCTGTACATCTTGCCTGGGGCCAACGGCTTGGTGTCTTCCGGGTTGTTGCTGTCCCAGTTCCACACCAGGTGGCCGTCGTGCACATCGTAGGCGCGGATGACGCCCGACGGCTCGTTGGTCGACTCGTTGTCGGTGACATGGCCACCGATGATCACCAGGTCACGGGTGACAGCGGCAGGCGAGGTGGAGTAGTAGCCGCCGGCAGTGAACGGGCCGATGCCGGTGGTGAGGTCGATCACGCCCTGGTTGGCGAAGCCTTCGCACACTTTGCCGTTGTCGGCGTTGATGGCGATCAGGCGAGCATCTGCGGTAGGCAGGTACAGGCGGCGCGGGCAGGCCTGCGCCACGGCTTGGCCTGCGTCGGTAATTTTCGGTACCGGGCTGCCGTCGCGGCTGACGTAGCGGTTTTCGTCATAGTACGAAACGCCACGGCATGTCATGTGGGCAAAGCCTTTGAAGGTGCCGGTCGGGCTCTTGACCTGCGGGTCGTAGCGCCAGATTTCTGCGCCGGTGTCCGGGTCCAGGGCCAGCAGGCGGCTGTGTGCGGTACAGGCGTAGAGCATGCCGTTGACCTTCAGCGGGGTGTTCTGGTTGGTCAGCTCCACAGGGTCGTTTTCGGTCGGCAGGTCGCCGGTGCGGATACGCCAGGCTTCTTCCAGGCGGTAGGCATTCTGCGGGGTGATCTGGCGCAGCGGCGAATAGCGGTCGCCATGCTCGGTGCGGCCGTAGGCCTGCCACTCGCCGTCAGGCATGGCCGGGGCGGCGCTGGCCATTTCGCTGCTTTCGCGGCCCAGTTCGCCGAACACTTCGCCGGGGTGGGTGAACTGGCTGCCCAGGGCACATGCCCCCGAAGCAACCACGGCAACGCCCAGCAGTGCAGTGTTGGCCTTGCTGGCCGGGCCGGTCAACGGGCGACGTGCCCATGGCAGCAACAGCACCACGCCGATGGCAAACCAGATGGCCAGGCGTGGCACCAGTTGCCACCAGTCCAGGCCCACTTCGAGCAGGGCCCACACGGTGCTGCCCAGCAGCACCAGGCCATACAGGCCCAAGGCAATGCGGCGCTGGGCCAGCAGCAGGATGCCCGAAAGGGCAAAGCCGATACCGGCGATCAGGTAGTACAGCGATCCGCCCAGCTGGCTCAGTTTGATACCGCCGGCCAGCAGGGCCAGGCCCATCAGCAACAGCAGCGCGCCGATCAGGCGAGGTAGCCAGCGGCTTCCTTGGTTGGCACCTTCAGTGCTCATCGTAGGTTCTCCGTCAGGTCAAAAAGGGGGTTAGAAACTGCTCTGGATCTTCAGGCCGCCGACCAGGGCGCCATCGACCTGCGACACCCCGCCCGGGTGGCGGATGTACTGCAGGTTGGGGCGCACCGTGAGCCAGTCGGCCAAATGGATGCCGTAGTACAGCTCGGCGCTGTACTCGGTGTCCTGCACAGGCAGGAAACCGGGGTTGTCGTAGTCGTAGAGCCCGGCGGCCTGGTTGGCCAGGCGGGCGTTCTTGCGGTAGGCAGGGTTGACGTGCACGCGGGCGACGGCGAAACCGATGTCGTCCTTGGCGCGGGCGTCGAAAGGCCCTTTGTATACCAGTCCTGCCTGCACATAGTTGTCGATGGCATTGGTCTTCTTGTCATGCACCGTGGCGTTGGCGAACAGGCTCAGGCCACGCGACTGGTCGGAGGCCAGCGAAGTTACCTGCTGCTGGGCGCCGAGCCACATGCCGTGCTTGCTCGAACTGCTGCGGTAGGCGGCGCCGCTGACGGCGGCCGGCTGGCCGTTGCTGTCCTTGAGAACATCCTGTGCCTTGGCATTACTGTAGTAGTAGCCGGCGCGATATTCCCCTTTCAGGCCTTGGATGCGTGGGGTCCATACCAGTTCGATCGGCATTACCGCGCCCTGGGTGCCGCTGCCGCTGAGCTTGAAGCCGTTGCCCGATTCCAGGTTGGAGGGGTTCTGCTCGAACACGCCGACCTGGGTGTAAAGCTCGTCGCTGAGGTTGTAGCGCACGCGCAGAGCCCACTGGCTGACCGGCCAGTTGTACCAGATGCCACCCACCCAGTTGCCCACCTGCGAGCCGCAGAAGGCCAGGTTCTGGAAGTCGCAAGGGAAGCTGTTGAAGTCCTCGCCTTCGCCGAAGCGGCCGAATTTCACGTCCAGCGCACCATCGAAGTACTTCTGCTTGATCCACATCTGCGTCAGCCTCCAGGTTTCGCCACGGCCCCAGACTTCCTGGGCCGAGGTGAAGCCGCCAACGCGGGGGTCGTTGATGCGGTCGTTGCTGATGTTGTCGCCGTGGCGCTCGGTGATGGTCAGCTGGAATTCGGCGTCTTGCCAGCCGAGGATCTTGTCCAGGTCCAGGTGGCTGCCAAAGGTGAACTGGTCGCTGTAGCGCGCGGTACGGTCGTGGTCGTAGCCACCGTGCAGGTTGCTGCCCATCTCCCCGGTGTAGCCGAGGGTGAAGTCGTAGCCTTTTTCCAGCAATTCGCTGCGGGTGCCGCCCCAGTCGCCGAGCATCCATGGGGAGTCGCTGGCAAACATTTCGCTGGCGGCGGCGGGTGTCGCCAAGGCGCTGAGGGCAAGGCCGATGTAACAGGTTTTGGGCAGTTGAAGCATGAGATAGCGCTATCTTTTGATTGTTGAAAAAACGGCAAGCGCATCGAAGGGCAGGCCCTTCAATGGATATGGCGACAAGATGGTTTCAGTGAAGCGATTCAGCTTCAGGCGGGGAGGATATAGCGGAAGTTGTAAGAAAAAAAGACAAATTGTCGCAGGGGATTGTTGTTCAGCGGGTAACAATAGTCTGAAGGGGGCTGCTTTGCAGCCCATCGCCGGCAAGCCAGCTCCCACAGAATTGCGCTAGCACTGAGGACAGTGCAGTACCTGTGGGAGCTGGCTTGCCGGCGATTGGGGCGCAAAGCGCCCCCGCGATTTCAGAAGGTGGTACGCAACCCCACTTCCACACTGCGCCCCGGTGCCGGTGCGATATCGCGCAGGATCGAGCTGGCATAACGCACGGTCTGGTCGGTCAGGTTTTCGCCGCGCACAAATGCCAGCCACTGGCTCTGGCCAATGTCAAAGCGGTAACCCACGCTCGCCCCCAATGTGGTGTAGCCATCGGTGCTGGTTTCGTTGGCCGGCTTGCGGTGCTGCGATGCCGCATGTTGCACATCTACCCGCGCCTGCCAGCGGTCCAGTTCCCATACCAGGCCGCTGTTCAGGCGCAGCGGGGCGATGCGTGGCAAAGGTTCGCCGCTGTCGAGGTTCTTGGCCCGGGTGTAGTCACCGGACAACTCCAGCGCGAAGCTGCCGTAGCGGTTCTCGACCAGCTGCCAGCGATCCTGGGCCTCGATGCCGTAGAAGCGCGCGCGCACGCCCTGGTACTGGTATTCCGGGAAGCCATCGTGGTCATGATCGTGGTCGTGGTCATCCTCGCCATGGTCGTGGTCATGCCCGCCCTCGCGCAGGTTGCCGGTGCCGATCAGCCCGATGTAGTTGCGGAAGTGGCTGTAGAACACCCCGACACTGCCTTTGTGGGTGCCATTGTCGAAGCGCAGCGCCAAGTCGGCGGAAATGGCCTTTTCCTTGTTCAGGCTGGCGTCACCCACTTCAAAGGCGCCGGTGGCCACATGCGCACCATTGGCGTACAGCTCGTAGAAAGTCGGGGCGCGCTCGGTGTAGCCAAGGTTGGCGGCCAGCGACCAGATCGGGTCGAGCTGGTACACCGCACCGGAAGACAGGCTGAACGCGTTGAAGCTGCTGGCGCTGTCGGCATCGACGAAGTTTTCGTTGCCTTTGGCGTCCGGGTCTACCCGGGTGTGCTCCAGGCGTGCGCCCAGGCTCAGGTTCAGCCGCTCTGTGGCCTGCCATTGCTCCAGCATGAACAGCGCCAGGCTGTCGGTGTTGGTGTGCGGGACAAAGGCTTCCTCGCCGAGGGCAGAGAATTCGTTGCGGCTGACCTGGGCACCGATCACCCCCTCCACCGGCCCGAGCGGTTGATGGCGGGCTTCGATACGTGCTTCGTAGCCCTTGTTCTTGAAGGTGGTGTGCACCTCGCCTTCTTCGATCTCGCTGTGTTCGTAATCTGTATAGCCAGCATCGACCTTGACCGAGCTGAACGGGCCGTCCAGGTCGCGCAGCTCGGAGGCGAAGGCGTAGTGGTCCTGTTTCATGTCCAGGCGCACACCGGACTCTGCCACCGAGCCGTAATTGCTGTCGTAGCCGCTGTACGACAGGCCGGCGTAACCATGATCCCAGTGATAGGCACCACCGACTGCACCGCCGTCCTGGCGGCCGTCGCTGTTTTCCAGGCGGTGTTTGCTGCCGGGCTCATCGGCGTCACGCACCTTGGAACTGCGGGCGTAGCCGGGGATGCGCAGGTCGTTGAACTGGCGGCTGTTGGCATCCAGGTGCAGGGCGAAGGCACCGTTACCCGCCTCCAGCTTGCCGGCGCTGCTGCGCGTGGTGTCGGCGCCACCGTAGCGCAACTCACCGGCACCGTGGATGCCTTCGATCGGTGCATCCGGGATGCGGTTGTCGAAGGTGTTGACCACGCCACCGATGGCGTTGCCGCCGTAGAGCAGGGCGGCCGGGCCGCGGACGATCTCGACGCGGTCGACAGTGACCGGGTCCAGCGGCACGGCGTGGTCATAGGACAGCGACGAGGCATCCAGCGCGCCGACGCCATTGCGCAGGATGCGAATGCGGTCGCCGTCCAGGCCGCGGATTACCGGGCGGCTGGCGCCAGGGCCGAACCAGGTCGAGGCGACCCCGGGCTGCTTGTTGAGGGTTTCACCGAGGCTACCGTGCTGTTGCTGCAGCAGGTTGTCGCCTTCGAGCACGGTGCTGGGGGCGGCCAACTGGCGGTTGCCCAATGGGTTGGCGGTGATGACCTGGGGTTCGAGTTCCACGGCCTGGCTGGGCGACGCAGCCAGCCAGAGCGCGACGGCAAGGGGGGAGAGGCGAAGCGGTGAGTACAGCATGGGGATGGGGCGTTCCTTGGCAGATGCTTTTATAGTGTTACAACATAACATAACTATTTCAGCACAGAGGTTTTGCCCCTGGCCAGCATTTTTTCTGTGGGCTTGACGCATCCCACCCGCCACTACACTCGTGTAAGGTGCGCATCTTTCCTACGGAGCACAGCATGAGCACGGCCCAACACAACGCGCTGCACGGCAAGACCCTTGAACAGATCCTCACCGAGCTGGTGGCGCACTACCAATGGCAGGGCCTGGCCGAGCGCATCGATGTGCGTTGCTTCAAGAGCAACCCCAGCATCAAGTCGAGCCTGGCCTTTTTGCGCAAGACGCCGTGGGCGCGAGAAAAGGTCGAGCAGTTGTACGTGAAGCTGCAGCGCAAGGCCTGATATGCCGCGCCGCCCCTGGCTGACCGGCATGGCCGTGCTGGGCTGGTTCGGCCTGACCGTGCAGGTATACCTGGTGCTGCTGGCGCGCTGGCAGGAACAGGCCAGCCTGATTGGCGGCCTGATCAATGTGTTCGGCTATTTCACCGTGCTGACCAACACCTTGGTGGCGACGGTGCTCAGTTATGCAGCGTTCGGTCGTGAAGGCCGCGCCAGGCGCTTCTTCCTGTCGCCGTCGGTGAGTGCTGCAGTGGCAGCCAGCATCGTGCTGGTGGCGCTGGCCTACAGCGTGTTGCTGCGCCACTTGTGGCACCCGCAAGGCTGGCAGTGGCTGGCGGACGAGTTGCTGCACGATGTGATGCCGCTGCTGTATGCCTTGTACTGGTGGTGCGAGGTGCCCAAGGGCAGCCTGCGGCTATGGCACCTGGCAGTGTGGGCGATGTACCCGGCGGTGTATTTTGCCTATGCGCTGTGGCGGGGGAGCGAGATTGGCGTATACGCCTACCCCTTCATCGATGTGGCGAGCCTGGGATATGGGCAGGTGATGCTCAATGCCCTGGGGGTGCTGGCGGGGTTCTGGGGGATCGGGTTGGTGCTGCTTGGGCTGGATCGGTGGCGCGGGGTGCGGAAATTTGCTTAGCCTGTGCTGGCCTCTTCGCGGGTAAACCCGCTCCCACAGGTACTTCACAAACCTTTAGGGCAGTGGAGTACTTGTGGGAGCTGGCTTGCCGGTGATGGGGCCGGTGTAGGCAACCAAGATCACTCGTCGTCCGCAGTCCCGTCGGCACGCCAGTAGGCCGCAGCCTTCAGCGCATCCTCAGGCACCCCTTTTTCCAGCAACAGCGCCTTGGCCTGGCGGGTCAGGGCTTTTTCCAGCGCCACCCAGCCATACAACCGGCCTTGCGGCAAGGTCAGGTTCTTCACCAGTTCCAGCAAATCTTCTTGCTGGCGACGCACCCAGATGACTTCGACCTGTGCCTTGCTCGGCAACGGCTGGCGCTCCTGCTCGTCTTCGATCTGGATCACCGCCAGCACCTGGCGGCCAGCCGGCAGTTCGTCCAGGCGCCGACCAATCGCCGGAATGGCGGTTTCGTCACCGATCAGCAGGTAGCTGTCGAACATATCCGGCACCACCAGCGAGGCCCGTGGCCCGGCGATGTCCAGGGTTTGCCCCGGGGTGGCCTGGGCGGCCCAGGTGGAGGCTGGGCCGTCACCGTGCAGCACGAAGTCGATGTCCAGTTCATTGGCCACCAGGTCGATGCGCCGTGGCGTGTACTCGCGCATGGTGGGCCGTGCGCCACCGTCCCGGCCCATATTACGGGCCTCGATGGCCTGTTGTTGCTCCGGCGTTTCGGCGAACAGCAGCTTGATATGGTCGTCACTGCCGACGCTGCTGAAACCTTGCAGTTCGGCACCGCCGAGGGTGATGCGGCGCATGCGTGGGGTCAGCTCGGTGACGCGCAGTACCTGCAGACGGCGTTGGCGGATCTCGTGGTTGACGCGGTGGATGGTGTCACTCATGGGAAGTCTCCCCGACAGGGTCGGCCGGCCCGGAGGCGATGGCCTTGGCGGTATGGTTGAGCAAGTCGCGGACCCGTTGGATTTCTTCCGGAGTCCAGCGGCCGCTGTGCATGTGCAGTGCGTGGCGCAGGTTGCCGACCGCTTCATGGATTTCAGGCGGGCGGTCGTGGCCGCGCAGGGCGCGTTTGCTGACTTCGATGCGCATGCGCACGCCGTCCAGGGCGATAGCCTGCTCGGCCAGGGCGCTGCGCCCGGCGTCGGTGATGGCATAGAGGCGTTTGCTGCCCTGCACCTGGCCGCTGATCAGCTCGGCCTCTTCAAGAAAATTCAGCGTGGGGTAGATCACCCCTGGGCTTGGGCTGTAGCTGCCGTCGAACAGGTTTTCGATCTGGCGGATCAGGTCGTAACCGTGGCCGGGCTGCTCGGCCAGCAGGTCCAGCATCAGCAGCTTGAGGTCACCGGGGGCGAAGACGCGTGGGCCGCGCTCGCCGCGGCCGGGGCGCCGCTCGAAGGGGTCATGGGGGGTGTGTTCACGCATGGGGGCAGGGCTCCGTCGTTTGCGATATATCGTAAGATACTACTCAAGATATATCTAAAGACAACCCCTTTAATGCAGATGATTATCATCTAGTCATTCGATACGTTTCCTGCAGGCGGTGGCGTATGTACCGCAACCTGCGGCGGTTTGCATTCATTCGGATTGCCCGGCTGCAGGTATGGCATGAGGATCGGGGCCATGCCCTTGAGCACCTGCACCGGCAGCGCCGAGGTGAATTTGAACGCTTCTGCCGAGCGCCCAGGCACAAAGGCAGTGAGGGTGCCGAAGTGGTTGTCGCCCAGGAAGAACACGAAGGTGGCGGTGCGGTTAAGCGAGCGCGAGCCAATCAGCCGACCGCCGGCGCCGAAGCTTTCGATGCGGTTGTCACCGGTACCGGTCTTGCCCCCCATCACCAGTGGCGTGCCGTCCTGCAGCTTGAAACTGCCGGAAATACGCCGCGCAGTGCCTGCATCGACCACCTGCGACATGGCGCCTTTGAGTGCGCGTGCCACTTCCACCGGCAGAATCCGCACGCCCCGGTCTGGGTCGGTGATCAACTTGGTTTCATAAGGTGTGTTGGCTGCAAAGTGCAGGGTGTCGATGCGCAGGGTGGGCAGTCGGATGCCGTCGTTCTGGATGATGCCGACCAGTTCGGAGAGGGCGGCGGGGCGGTCGCCCGAACTGCCGATGGCGGTGGCCAGGGAGGGCACCAGGTGGTCGAATGGATAGCCCACGCGTTTCCAGCGCTGGTGGATGTCGAGGAAGGCTTCGATCTCGACCATGGTGCGGATGCGGCTGTCGCGTGCCCCTTGGTGGCGGCTCTTGAACAGCCAGCTGTACACCTCCTGGCGCTCGAAGCGGCTGGCGTTGACCATTTCGGTCAAGGTCGAGCTCGGGTTTTTCAGCAGGTAGCCAAGCAGCCACAGGTCCAGCGGGTGGACCTTGGCAATGTAGCCCTGGTCGGGCAGGTCGTACTTGCCCGGGCCATAGGCGTCATACATCTCTGACAGGCGGCCGTCGGTCAGCTTGCCCAGGGTAATCTTGTCGCCCTTGAGGTGGGCACGTACGAAGGCATTGAAGGTTTCCTGCCCTGCTTCGGGGAACAGGTAGCGGTGCACCGCCGCCAGCCGTTGCGGGGTTACGCGCATGCTGTCCAGGAAGGTGTCCAGGCGCTGCTGTGAGGTCTTGCGCTGGTATTTCTTCCAGAAGCGCATCAGGTAGTTGGTGCCTTCCTTGTCGGCGAAGCGGGCCAGGTATTCCTGGCGGCGAGGGTCGGCGTCGTCCTTGAGCAGCGGCACGCGGTTGTACGGCTGCTGGTAGGTCACGTAGCGCACCAGGTCGCGCATCAGGCGAATGAACGGCAGGTTGATCGATTCGCGCAGCGCATCCTTGAGCGTCGGGTTGCGGCTGTTGTCTTCCTTGCGGAAGTTGTTGAACACGTGCATGCCGCCGCCTGTGAAGAAGGCTTCACCGGTATTGGCGGAGTACTTGCGCTCCAGCGCGGCGTCGAGCATGGCGTCCAGGCTCTGGTTCTTGCTGTTCTGCGTCAGCCATTCCAGCGACCACTGGGTGATGCGGTCGAGTTCGGCGACTTCGACCTTCTTCAGCTCGGCAGCGGGTTTGCCGGCGTACTTGTCGTGCAGTTCGGCGATGATCTCCAGGTACGTGGTCAGCACCCGCAACTTGGCGGTGGAGCCGAGTTCCAGCTTGCTGCCTTCGTTGATGTCGAAGGGCTGGTTGGTGCTGTCGGTCTGCACCCGTACCCGCGAGCCGTCGGCGGTGCGCTCGAACAGGGTGAAGCTGTAGCTGACCTGGTCGGTGGTCTTGGTGGTGAGCAGGCGCTCGCCGATCAGCCCCATCTGCGCGGCAAACTCCGGGTCGGCAAGGTTTTTCAGGTACTGGCTGACCTGCAGTTGCAGGTCGGCCTGCAGGGTACTGGTGGCCGATACATCGAGGCGGTCGAGGTCGTACAACGGGCGGTTGAGCATGGCTGCCAGGCGGTTGCGCGCCAGGCTGATGCCCTTGTTGGTAACTATCGGCACGATGGTTGGCTGCGCTACCCAGTCGCGGTAGACCGCCTTGCTGGCCAACGCGGCTTCGGCCAATGGCTGCTCGATCACCTTGTTGGCGGCGAGCACGCGGATGTGCGAATCGGTGAGTTCGGCCAACTCCACCCGGCCCTTGGACAAGTAGTGGGACGGGCGGCGCTGGGCAATCATCAGCGACAGCACCTGGCGCAGGGCAAGGCCGCGTGCAGCCATGCTTTCGGCGTCAGTGGCGGTGGAAGTCAGGGCCTGGTTGACCTGGTCGAAGTCGGCGCCGTACCACACCCGCAAGCCTTCGGCCATGCCGTGCACTTCGCCGTGCCCGGGCACGGCCGACAGCGGCACACTGTTGAGGTAGTCGCGCACGATGCGCTGGCGTGCCTCGGTGGTATCCGGGCCGCCCTGGTAGGCGCGCACGCTGGCAGAAATCATCTGGCGGATTTTCTCGGCACCGGACACGGTCAGGCCGTCCGGTGAGTGGCGATACTTCTCCAACTGCGTGGCCAAGGTGCTGCCACCCGCGGACTGGCCGGGCAAGGCCAGGTACTTGGCCACCTGGCTGTAGGCGGCCTTGGCGAAGCGTGGCCAGTCCACGGCCGGGTTGTTGCGTGGGTCCTGGGTATCGAGCAGGTCGCGGTTCTCGATGAACAGCAGGCTGTTGACCATCACCGCCGGGATTGCGGCAAAGTCCGGGTACAGGTGCTGTGGGTAGTTGTACTGGTACAGCGTGTCGCCGCGGCAGTCGGTGATCGACAGGCCGGCCTGGATCTTCTCGATATAGGGGGCGAACAGCCCATGATCGACGTAGTTCATCAGCGCGGGTGAGAACCTGACCTGCTCAGTGATCAGGTAGTCGCGCTTGAGCAGGCGTGGCAGGAATTCGCCCAGGGCGCTGTAGCCAAGGCGCCTGTCGAACGGCCCGTCACCGGGATAGATGATTGCATCACTAGGGCCGGGCTCCAGCGAGTAGGTCAGGGTACCGGCCAGTTTGCTGAACTCGCGTGATTGCAGTTCGGAGGTGCGGAATTCGTCATATGCAGCGAAGCCGATGGCCACCAGCGCCACCAGCAGGATGAGGATGATCAGCCGCCACCATAGCCGACGCTGACGGGGGGACTTCGGTTGTGGCGTCTCGGCCGGAGGTATCTCGGGTGCTTCCGTTCTGCTTGGTTCCGATTGCCACAGTGCGCCCATAGTCTTCAATCCGGCCAGGTGTTTTCGTCTTGCTTGACTGAAGCTTAGACGTTGAGCGGGTGAGGTGAAAATTTTGTAGGAGGTGGAGAAAAGCGGGGTAGGGCTATGCGGCTTTGGTGTGGGTTTCTTGATACGGCGATGTTGTTATGGTGCCGGGGCAGCTTTCAGGGCCGCTGCGCCCGCCAGAAAACTTGCTGATTATTCCTGTATATACAGCGAAAATCCCTGCAACGGTCTTCCTATACTGCTCGGCCCCTTCGCCCTGCCGGGCGCTCTACCCCGGCACACGGGCCGGCCCACGAGGCCAGCCTGGCAAGCCTACGTCACGCCTATCGGCATGGCCGGTGCTGCACGAAGGTCAAATCCAATAACAAAATGAGGTTGTATTGCTATGCCAGTCGGCAACCACTCTGCCCATGGCCAGGCCAATGAAGGCGGCCCGCTCAAGCGTGAACTGGGCGAACGGCACATCCGCCTGATGGCGCTGGGCGCCTGTATCGGCGTCGGTCTTTTCCTCGGTTCGGCCAAAGCCATCGAAATGGCCGGCCCTGCCATCATGCTGTCCTACATCATCGGTGGCCTGGCCATCCTGGTGATCATGCGCGCCCTTGGCGAAATGGCCGTGCATAACCCCGTCGCCGGCTCGTTCAGCCGCTATGCCCAGGACTACCTCGGCCCGCTGGCGGGCTTTCTCACCGGCTGGAACTACTGGTTCCTGTGGCTGGTGACCTGCGTTGCCGAAATCACTGCGGTGGCCATCTACATGGGCATCTGGTTCCCCGATGTACCGCGCTGGATCTGGGCCCTGGCGGCCTTGGGCAGCATGGGCGCGGTCAACCTGGTGGCAGTGAAGGCCTTCGGCGAATTCGAGTTCTGGTTCGCCCTGATCAAGATCGTCACCATCATCGCCATGGTCCTTGGCGGCATCGGCGTCATTGCCTTCGGCTTCGGCAATGACGGTGTGGCGTTGGGTATCTCCAACCTGTGGAGCAACGGTGGTTTCATGCCCAATGGCGTGACCGGCGTGCTGATGTCGCTGCAGATGGTGATGTTCGCCTACCTGGGTGTGGAAATGATCGGCCTCACCGCCGGCGAAGCACGCAACCCGCAAAAGACCATCCCGCAGGCCATCGGCTCGGTATTCTGGCGCATCCTGCTGTTCTACGTCGGCGCGCTGTTCGTGATCCTGTCGATCTACCCGTGGAACGAAATCGGCAGCCAGGGCAGCCCGTTCGTCATGACCTTCGAGCGCCTCGGCATCAAGACCGCCGCCGGCATCATCAACTTCGTGGTAATCACCGCGGCGCTGTCTTCGTGCAACGGCGGCATTTTCAGCACCGGGCGCATGCTCTACAGCCTGGCGCAGAACGGCCAGGCCCCGGCGGCCTTCGCCCGCACCTCGAAAAACGGCGTACCGCGCAATGCGCTGCTGCTGTCGATTGGCGCGCTGCTGCTGGGCGTGCTGGCCAACTACCTGGTGCCGGAAAAGGTGTTTGTGTGGGTCACGTCGATTGCCACCTTCGGTGCGATCTGGACCTGGGTGATGATCCTGCTGGCGCAGCTCAAGTTCCGCGCCGGCCTGACTACCGCCGAACGCAAGGCGCTGAAGTACCGCATGTGGCTGTGGCCGCTGAGCTCATACCTGGCGCTGGGTTTCCTGGTGCTGGTGGTTGGCTTGATGGCGTACTTCGAGGATACCCGTGTGGCCCTGTACATTGGCCCGGCGTTCCTGGTGCTGCTGACGGTGCTGTACTACGCGTTCCGTCTGGCGCCGAAAGACGTGCAAGGTGTAGCCAGTACTGCTTCCTGATCTGAAACCTCTGGGGCCGCTTTGCGGCCCCAGGGCTCTATCAGGCCGCCACTTCGCTGTGCGGCTCAAAGCTGTCGGCCCGGGCGAGCTGCCACATGCGCGAATAGAATTGCCCATCCACCTAGCCGGTCAGCAACTCCCCCGGCTTCAAGAACACATGCATCTGCGAGAACAGCTTGATCTCGGTGGCCGAGACGCGCCGCACCAGGTGCTTGGCCTCCAGCTGCGCCGGGTGCTCCAGGCCCGCCGCCGCGAGCATCTCGGCCAGGGCTCGCAAGGTGTTGTGGTGGAAGTTCAGCACCCGTTGGGCCTTGTCCGGCACCACCAGGGCGCGCTGGCGCAGCGGGTCTTGCGTGGCCACGCCGGTCGGGCACTTGTTGGTGTGGCAGCTTTGCGACTGGATGCAGCCAATGGCGAACATGAAGCCGCGCGCCGAGTTGGCCCAGTCGGCACCGATGGCCAGCACGCTGGCGATGTCGAAGGCGCTGACGATCTTGCCGCTGGCCCCTAGCTTGATCTTGTCACGCAGGTTCAGGCCAACCAGCGTGTTGTGCACAAACAGCAGGCCTTCGCGCAGCGGTACGCCGATATGGTCGGTGAACTCCACCGGTGCGGCGCCGGTACCGCCTTCCTTGCCATCGACGACGATGAAGTCGGGCAGGATGCCGGTTTCCAGCATGGCCTTGGCGATGCCCATGAACTCCCACGGGTGGCCCAGGCAGAATTTGAAGCCGACCGGTTTGCCGCCGGACAGCTCACGCAGCTGGGCAATGAACTGCATCATCTCGATCGGCGTGGAGAAAGCGCTGTGGCGCGACGGCGAAATGCAGTCTTCGCCCATCAGCACGCCGCGGGTCTCGGCGATTTCCTGAGTGACCTTGTGTTTGGGCAGGATGCCGCCGTGCCCGGGCTTGGCGCCCTGGCTCATCTTGATTTCGATCATGCGCACCTGTGGGCTGCGCGCCTGTGCGGCGAAACGTTCGGGGTCGAAGCGCCCGTCCGGCGTGCGGCAACCGAAGTAGCCGCTGCCCAGCTCCCAGACCAGGTCGCCACCATGCTCGCGGTGATAGGGGCTGATGCTGCCTTCGCCGGTGTCATGGTGGAAATTGCCCAGCTTGGCGCCCTGGTTGAGGGCGCGGATGGCATTGGCGCTGAGCGAGCCGAAGCTCATGGCCGAAATGTTGAAGATCGAGGCCGAGTACGGCTGGCTGCACTGCGGCCCGCCGACAATGATGCGGAAGCTGGCCGGGTCGGCCAGCGGCGCCGGGCGCATGGAATGGCCGATGAACTCGAAGCCGGACTCGTACACGTCGATCAGGGTGCCGAACGGTTTGTCCGAGGCTTCGTTCTTCGCCCGGGCATACACCAGCGAACGCTGGGCGCGGGAGAATGGCAGGGCGTCGCTGTCGGACTCCAGCAGGTACTGGCGGATTTCCGGGCGAATGGCCTCGACCAGATAGCGGATATTGCCCAGGATCGGGTAGTTGCGACGTACGGCATGGCGTTGCTGCAGCAGGTCGAACAGGCCGATCAGGCTGAGGATGCCCGTGGTCAGGGTGAACGGCCACAGCCATTCGTGGTGGATGAAGGGCAGGCTCGCCAAGGTGAACAGCACACAGGCTGCGAAGAAGGCATAGCGACTGAGTAGTGACAGGCTCATACAGGGTCCTTGCGATGGCGCGGTCAGGCTCAGGGCCTGGGGGCAAACCCCGACCATAGCCAAGTTGCAGGGCCCTGCAAATTAAAATCGGGGTAGCGAAAATCATTCTCGCCAAGTTATGTACTGGCTGTACCGGCCCTATCGCCGGCAAGCCAGCTCCTACAGGTCATCACCACCGTCAAGCGAAGTGACATCTCTGTGGGAGCTGGCTTGCCGGCGATAGGGCCGGTAAACCCAATAATGCTCAGTGCTTGTCACGCAGCAGTTTCTGCCGCCAGATTTCCTGCTCTTGTGCGGGCGCCTCGACCAGATACGTGTAACGCCCGGCCACCCGTACCGCCACCGGTACCCCGTCGCGATACAACAAGCGGTTACCACTCACCGCTGGCACTTTCGCCCCAGGCAGTAACGCGCCGATCAGGTTCAGCGGGTCACTGGCACTCACTACCAGCAACGTCCCGTCCGGGTCGCGGCGGCGCACCTGCCGCAGCAACCCCACCGCCTCCGGCAAGGCGAACTGTTCACCCGCCAGCCCGGCAATGAAGCGCCCGCCACGGATCTCGCCACGCGCCTCCAGCCGGTGATAGCAGCGCAGCAGTTCACGCCAGGGCGGCAGAACATCACTCTCGCGCTCCAGCAGCCGCCAGCAGATCACCCCATAGCGGCGCAGCAGGGTGCGAGCAACGTCCTCCAGCCGCTGGTCGTGATCCGGCGGCGTATCGCTGCGGCGCAGCAGTGCCCAGCGCCCGGCATGCGCCATGCTGCTGGAAAGCGGCGGGTGACCTCGGCGGCTATTACGTGAACTGCGCTTGGCCGCAGGCGTGATCAGGCTGCGCAAGCCGGTGAAACTGTCAGCGCCGACCAGGCCCGAGCCCACCAGTTCCTGCAGCGCGGTTTCCAGTTCGCTGGGCAGCAGGTGCGCCTCCTGCGCCAGTTCATCGAAGAACAGCGCCCCCTGGGTTTTCAGCGCTTCGTACACACGTTGCGCACGCAGGCCAAGGGCATCCACCGTTGGTGCGGGCGCCAGGCTGCGCCATGTGTTCAGCTGGTCGCGCGGCAGCAGCACCACTGGGGTACTCGATAGGGTGCTGCTCGCCACCGTTGCCGCCAGCCGGCTCCAGGCGAACTGGCCGCTGCGGCAGGCATCGTCCAGCCAGTGCGGGCTGTAGTCTTTGATGCGCGAAGGCAGCAGTTCCGCCTCCCACGCCCCGGCGGCGCTGGGGAACCCCTGCAATTGGCCCAGTACTTCGGCCACCGCCTGCGGGCCACGCAGGCGCTCGTCGGGCGCCAGGCGCTGCCAGTCGAACAGAAAGCGCATGAAGTCCTGCAGGCTGACCGGTTCGATCTCGCGGCGCAGGCGCTTGACCGTGTAGCGGTGAATGCGCGCCAGCAAATGGCGTTCGCACCATTGCAGGTCGGTGGCACCAGGGCTGAAGTGCCCGCGCAGCACATAGCCTTCGGCTTCCAGGCGGGCCAGCGCCTGTTCGATGGCTTGCAACGGCTTGCCAAGCGGTGCCGCAATCTGCGTCGCGGTCCTGGGGCCATGGCCACTCAGGCGGGCACGTAACAGTTCACTCAGGGCAAGGTCCGGGTCGATGGCCTGATCAAACCCTGGCAACACCTGCAACGCAGGCTCTGGTAGAGCATCCGAATACAGCACCCTCAGCAGGCCCAGTCGCTCACGCGCCAACCACAGTTTCTCGTCCGCCAGGCGCAAGGCCCGCCCGTTCTTGGCCAGTTGCCTGAGCAGCAGGTCCCAGCTGGCATTGCCTTGCACTTCAGCTTGGCTGATCGCGCCCAGGCCCATCAGCGCTTCGTGCATTTCGTCGGCATTGCCCGGTTGCGGCCAGGCTTCGGCCGCGACGGCGGCAATGGCATCAGCGTCCAGGGCGCCCAGGTCGTCGCCACTGCGCACTTCGCTCCAGCGTCGGTTGAGCACAGCCTGGGTGCGCCGTTCTTCCAGCGGGGCATCGTCCAGAAAAGCGTACGGCCTGGCGTTGAGAATGGCCGACGCCAGTGGCGAAGGGGCGGGCAGGTCGCGGCACAGCAGGCGTACCGCCCCGCTTTCCATGCGTCGCAACAGGGCCAGCCAACCTTCACTGTCCATCGCCTCGTGCAGGCAGTCGTCGAGTGTTTGTTCGACCAACGGGTGATCGGGTATCTGCCGCTCGCCGGCGATGTTCTCCAGGCAGGCGATCTGGTCTGGGAACACGGCGGCCACCAGGTCTTCGCTCTTCATGCGCTGGATCTGCGGCGCTACCTTGCGCCCGCCCACGAAGCGTGGCAGCGCCATGGCCACGCCAGCGTTCCAGCGCCAGCGCACGCCAAACAGCGGTGCATCCAGCAGGGCCTGGACGAGGATCGGCTCGGCGCTGCGGCTGTTCAGGTAACGCCACACCTCGTCCAGCTCGAAGCTGTGGCTGGTCGACAGTGAAAGTACGATGGCATCTTCGCTGGCGGCAGCCTGCAGCTCGAAGTTGAAGGTGCGGCAGAAGCGCTTGCGCAAGGCCAGGCCCCACGCCCGGTTGATGCGGCTGCCGTAGGGTGAATGGATGATCAGTTGGGTCCCGCCCGACTCATCGAAAAAGCGCTCCATCACCAGCGTGTCCTGCGAAGGCAGGGCGCCAAGCACATCGCGGGTGCGGGCCAGATAGTCGAGCAACTGGCTGGCGCTGTCTTCGCCCAGTTCAAAGGTAGCCTGCACCCAGGCGAGTACCTTCAACGTGTCGCCGTCAGCCTGATCCAGTTGCTGGTCGATTCGCGCCTGCAGCCGGGCTACGGCGCGAGACAGCTCGTCACTGCGCCCCGGCGCTTCACCCAGCCAGAACGGAATGGTTGGCGGCAGGCCATGGGCATCTTCCACCCGTACGCGGCCCGGCTCGACGCGCAGGATGCGATAAGAGGCGTTGCCCAGCTGGAAGATATCGCCGGCAATGCTTTCCACGGCAAAGTCTTCATTGACGCTGCCGATGTTCAGCGCCTGCGGTTCCAGCAGCACGGTGTAGTCGGCGTTGTCAGGGATGGTGCCGCCGCTGGTCAGCGCCGTCAGTTGGCTGCCACGACGGCCGCGCAGCGTGCCGCTTACCGCATCGCGGTGCAAATAGGCGCTGCGGATGCCCTGGCGGCCGTTATAGCCCTCGGCGAGCATGGTGAGCAGCGCCTGGTAGTGGCGCTGGTCGAGCTCGGCATAGGGAGTGGCCTGGCGCAGGCAGTCGAACAGGGCTTGTTCGTGCCAGTCCTGGTTGCTGGCTTCGGCGACAATCTGCTGGGCCAGTACGTCCAGCGGTGCCCGGGGTATGTGCAGCTCGTCCAGTTCGCCTTGGCGCACGCAGTCCAGCAGGGCCACGCATTCGATCAGGTCATCGCGTGAGGTGGGGAACAGGCGCCCCTTGGGCACACCGTCAACCTGGTGGCCGGCGCGGCCAACCCGTTGCAGGAAGGCGGCAATCGAACCCGGCGAGGCGATCTGGCACACCAGGTCGATATCGCCGATATCAATGCCCAGCTCCAGCGAAGCGGTGGCTACCAGCACCTGCAAATGACCGCTCTTGAGCCGCTGCTCTGCATTCAGGCGCAACTCCTTGGACAGGCTGCCATGGTGCGCGGCTACCGCCTCCTTGCCCAGCCGGTCGCTGAGGTGACGGGTGATGCGCTCGGCAAGGCGCCGGGTGTTGACGAATACCAGCGTAGTGCGGTGTTCGCGCGCCAGGGTGGCCAGGCGGTCGTAGACCAGGCCCCAGACATCGTTGGCCATCACCGCGCCCAGTGGCACCGGCGGCACTTCGATAGCCAGATCGCGTTGGCGCGCATGGCCTACATCGACGATGGCGCAGGGGCGCCCGCTACCGGCCAGAAACTCAGCCACCCGCTCGACCGGGCGTTGTGTGGCGGACAGCCCGATGCGCCGCAGTGGCCGTTTGCACAAGGCTTGCAGGCGTTCCAGGGTCAGCGCCAGATGGGCGCCCCGCTTGTTGCCGGCCAGGGCGTGGATTTCGTCGACGATTACCGTATGCACAGTACCCAGGCCTTCACGGCCTGAAGCAGAGCCCATCAACACGTACAGCGATTCTGGGGTTGTCACCAGAATGTGCGGGGCCAGCTTGCGCATGGCGGCACGTTCCTTTTGTGGCGTGTCGCCCGTGCGTACGGCCGTGGTGATGCGTGGGGCTTTCAGGCCCTGGTCTGCGAGGGCCTGGCTGATGCCTTCGAGCGGGGCTTGCAGGTTGAGGCGGATGTCGTTGGACAAGGCCTTCAGCGGCGAAACGTAGATCACCTGGGTTTGCGCGGGCAGTTCGCCTTGGTGCTCCAGGCCTTCACGGAACAGTTCGTCGAGCACCGCCAGGAAAGCACTGAGGGTTTTGCCCGAGCCCGTCGGCGCGGCGAGCAGCATCGACTGGCCGGCGTGGATCAGCGGCCAGGCTTGTGCCTGGGCTTCAGTGACCGTGGCGAAATGGCGACGGAACCAGGTGCGCACGGCAGGGTGAAACAGCTCGAGCACCGGGTGGTGTTTGGCGGGCAGGTTCATGTGTTGGTTATGGAGGGTATGCCGCGGGTTGGCAAGGGGCCGTTCGTCGCGGATGCTATGTTGCCTGCGCCGACCCTATCGCCGGCAAGCCAGCTCCCACGTGTCCCCGCCAGCTTGAGGCATGTACGGTACCTGTGGGAGCTGGCTTGCCGGCGATAGGGCCGGCGCAGGCGATATCTTCTTTGATTTCTCAAGTGAGCTGATCCATGCCGAACATAATCCGCATCGCCGCCGCCCTGCTGATCGACCCTCAGGGCCGGACCCTGCTGGTGCGCAAGCGCGGCACCGTCGCTTTCATGCAGCCAGGCGGCAAGATCGATGCCGGTGAAACGCCGGTTCAGGCACTGGTGCGCGAGTTGCACGAGGAGCTGGGCTTGCACATCGACCCTGCCCAGGCCGTGCACCTGGGTCAGTTCAGTGCCCCAGCCGCCAACGAGCCAGGCTTCGAAGTGCAGGCCGAGCTGTTCCGTGTCGACAGCGCCGCAGCCGTGGTCCCGGCTGCGGAGATCGAAGAGGTTGTCTGGCTGGCCGCTGACCAGGCGCCCGTCATGCAACTGGCGCCGCTGACCCGCGACCTGATCCTGCCGCTGTACCGCCAGGCACTCAACGCACCGCGCTGACCCCATCGAGGGTGGCGAACGAGGTGTCTTTGGCGGTCAGCAAAAAGTCGCGCATGTAAGGCGCATCGAGCATGTCGGTGCGCACGGCGGCATAAAGGGTGGCGAACAGGCCTTTCTCACCCAGGCGTTTGCCCTTCACATAGCCGCGCGAGCTGTACTCGTGCAGTGCCCAGTGCGGCATGCCGCATACCCCACGGCCGCTGGCTACCAGCTGCATCATCATTACCGTCAGCTCCGAGGTGCGTACGGCGGCCGGCTCGATGTCGGCCGGCTCCAGGAAGCGGGTGAAGATGTCCAGGCGGTCGCGCTCCACCGGGTAGGTGATCAGCGTCTGGTCGAGCAGGTCTTGCGGCACCATGTAAGGCTTGCTGGCCAGCGGGTGCTGGTTGGCCACCGCCAGCATTGCCTCGTAGGTGAACAGCGGCACGTACGTGATGCCTGCCAGGTCCACCGGGTCGGAGGTCACCACCAGGTCCAGGTCACCGCGGGCCAGTGCTGGCAGGGGGGCGAAGGCAAAGCCGGAGGCCAGGTCCAGCTCAACTTCCGGCCAGGCATCGCGGAACTGGTCGATGGTCGGCATGAGCCACTGGAAGCAGCTGTGGCATTCGATGGCCATGTGCAGGCGCCCGGCAGTGCCACCGGCCAGGCGTGCGATGTCACGCTCGGCGCCGCGCAGCAGTGGCAGGGTGGCATCGGCCAGTTGCAGCAGGCGCAGCCCGGCGCTGGTGAAGCGGATCGGCTTGGTCTTGCGCACGAAAATGGGCAGGCCCAGGCGCTCTTCCAGCTCCTTGAACTGGTGCGACAGCGCCGACTGGGTCAGGTGCAGGCGCTCGGCGGCCTCCACCAAGCTGTCGGCTTCGCGCAGGGCATGAAGGGTTTTCAGGTGACGGATCTCCAGCACTGCTGACTCCGGGGTGTAGGTTTGAAGAAACAGGAAATGAGTTGAGTTTCTCTCATGTTGATGCAGCTGTCGACTGGGCGTTCGGCCGCACCGCCTGGCGGGCGTCATGAAACTGTCACCGAACTGTGGCAGCGCGCCCGAACAGAATTCATCAGACTCGCGCTCTACTGGGGATCTGCATTCTGGTGTTTCTTCCATGCGGGCTTTTTGGCTTTTTCTTTTCTTGATATTCAGCGTACCTGCGAGTTTCGCCGACCAGCGTTGTGACGCCCAGGTACCGGTGCAGCGTGCCGAACTGGGAGCGGTCAGCCTGGTGTACCAGAGCGTCGGGGTGCCTGGTGACCCGGCCTTGTTGCTGGTCATGGGCCTGGGCGGGCAACTGATCCATTGGCCGGACGATGTGGTCGAGGCCTTGTGCCGCCAAGGCTTTCGGGTGATCCGTTATGACAACCGCGATGTTGGCCTGTCGCGCTGGAACCAGATGCCTCCGTCGGCCAACCTGACGGTCGAGCTGTTACGTTACAAGCTGGGCCTGCCGGTGGCGGCGCCCTATACGCTGACGGACATGGCCGATGATGGCTTGCGCCTGATGGACGCGTTGGGTGTGCGTCAGTTTCATGTACTGGGCGTGAGCATGGGCGGCATGATCGCCCAGCATCTGGCGGCCATGGCACCCGAGCGCGTGCGCAGCCTGACCTTGGTCATGTCCAGTTCAGGGGCGGCTGGGCTGCCGGCGCCGGATCCGGCATTGGTGCAGTTGCTGGCCCGGCGCAGCGCGCCAAACCGCGAAGTGGCCATCGAGCAGCAGGCCGACCTGCTGGCGGCCCTGGGCAGCCCCGAGGTGCGGGACGACCGCGCTGTGTTGCTGCAGCAGGCGGCGGTCGCCTATGACCGGGCGTTCAACCCTGATGGGGCCAAGCGCCAGATCATGGCGATACTGGCCGAGCCGAGCCGTGTCGAGCTTTTGAATCAACTTCGTGTGCCGACCCTGGTGGTGCATGGCACGGCCGACCCGTTGTTGCCGGTTATGCACGGTGTGCACCTGGCGGCGCACATTCAAGGCAGCCAGCTGCGGCTGATACCGGGGCTGGCGCACCGCTTTCAGGAGCCGTTCAAGGCGCCGCTGCTGGGGGCCGTATTGCCTTATTTGCAGGCGCATAGGCAAGAGGTCAAGCACATCGCAGGGCTGTGACTCCGCGCTGGCTTCTTCGCGGGCTTGCCCGCTCCCACAGGTCCCGGACCAATCTCAGGCATTGTGGAGAACCTGTGGGAGCGGGCAAGCCCGCGAAGAAGCCAGCACGAATTTTGATCAGTGCATTCGCACCCACAAGGTCACCAGCACGGTAGCGGCTATCAGCCACGCTACTGTGGCCAGCGCCATCGACGCCTCCAGGCGCAGGCGGTCGACCAGCACATACAGGGTCGCCAGGTACACGAAATACGGAATGATCGACCACATGCCGAACAGGATGGTGGTCTTCAGGTCGGCAATGCTGCGCCCCTTGCCAACGATGTAGTGGGCAATCAGGGCAAAGGTGGGAAACAGCGGCACCAGCCCGGCGATGTAGTAGTTGCGCGTCTTCGACAGCACCGCCAGCAGCAGCACCACGCCAGCGCCCAGGGCAGCTTTGAATACCAGATCCACGTTGTCTTTCCAGTTCAGGTTGAGGTCAGCCGAGGCCGTACTTTTTCACTTTGTCGAACAGCGTGGTCTTGGCCATGCCCAGCTCCTGGCTGGCCTGGCTCAGGTTGCCCCCCGTGCGTTGCAGGGCATCGCCAAGCAGGTTGCGTTCGAATGCTTCCACCGCTTCGGCAAAGCCCAGGCCCTGGCTGGCGCCGCCGCTGGGGCCTTTCTTGAAGGCTGGCAGGCCAAGGGCATGGCGTTCAGCCACGTTGCGCAACTCGCGCACGTTGCCCGGCCAGTCGTGGGCCATCAGGCGTGAGAGGATCTGGCTGTCCAGCGCCGGTGCTTCACGGTCGAAGCGCAGTGCGGACTGCTGGAGGAAGTGCTCGAACAGCTGCGTGATGTCTTCGCGGCGCTCGCGCAGGGGTGGCAGCTCGAGGGTCACCACGTTCAGGCGGTAGTACAGGTCGCTGCGGAACTGGCCGCTCTGGCCCATGCTGTCGAGGTCGGCCTTGGTCGCGGCGATTACCCGGCAGTCCACCGGGATGCTTTGGTTCGAACCTAGCCGCTCCAGCGTGCGTTCCTGCAGTACGCGCAGCAGCTTGATCTGCAGGTTGATCGGCATGCTCTCCACTTCATCGAGGAACAGCGTGCCACCGTTGGCGTGTTCGATCTTGCCGATACGGCGTTTGCCGGCGCCGGTGAAGGCGTTGGCCTCGTGGCCGAAAATTTCGCTTTCGAACAGGTTCTCCGGCAGGCCGCCACAGTTCAGCGCCACAAAGGGCTGGCCCTGGCGCCGGCTGAAATCGTGCAGGCAACGGGCGACCAGTTCCTTGCCGGTGCCGGTCTCGCCTTCGATCAGCACGTTGGCCGACGTATCGGCGACGTTGGCAATCAGTTCGCGCAAGTGTTCCATGGCCGACGAACGACCGATAATGCGTCCCTCCAGGCTGCTCTGCTCGGCCAGTTGGCGGCGCAGGGCCACCACTTCGCGCGACAGCCCGCGATGTTCGAGGGCGCGGCGCACCACGTCGACCAGGCGTTCGGGGGAGAACGGTTTTTCCATGAAGTCGTAGGCGCCGTTGCGCATGGCGCCGACCGCCATGTCGATATCACCGTGGCCGGTGATCAACACCACCGGCAGGCTGCGGTCACGGGCCTTCAGGCGGTTTAGCAGCTCCAGGCCATCGATGCCCGGCAGGCGGATATCGCTGACGACGATGCCGGCGAAATCGTCGCCGATGCGTTCCAGCGCTTGTTCGGCGCTGCCCACGCCTTCGCAGGCGATATCCTCCAGGGCCAGGGCCTGCTGGCAGCCGAGCAGCACATGCGGGTCGTCTTCGACGATCAGGACGGTAAGAGGCGCTTGGTTCATGGGTGCTCTGCCGATTCGCTAGGGGGGGAGACCAGGGGGAGGGCCAGGACGAAGGCCGTGCCGCCGGTGACGGGGTGCTCGACGTTGAGGCTGCCCTTGGCGGCGGCGGCAAGGCTCGCCGACAGGGTCAGGCCCAGGCCCAGGCCATGTTCGCCCGGTTTGGTGGTGAAGAACGGTTCGAACAGGTGCTTGCGCGCCTCGGCGTCGATGCCGTGGCCATTGTCGCGCACCTGCAGGCGGTACTTGTCGCCTTGCAGCTCGCCTTCCAGCCACAGCTCGGGCAACGGTTGCGCGGCCATGGCATCGAGGGCGTTGCCGATCAGGTTGACCAGGATCTGCTCCAGGCGGGTTTGGTCGATGGCCAGTTGCTGGTCCTCGAACTGGTGGTGCAACTGCAAATGGCAGGCGCTGATGCGGTTGGCCAGCACCTGCAAGGTGGCTTCAACCGCCTTGGCCAGCGAGGCCTGGCCGCTGTCGTCACCACGCCGGGCGAACGAGCGCAGGCTGGCGGTGATACGCCCCATGCGGTCGATCAGGTCGTTCATGGTGCGCAGGTTGGTGCTGGCGGTTTCCAGTGCCCCGCGTTCGAGGAAGCGCACGGTGTTGCCAGACAACGTGCGCAGCGCGGCCAGCGGCTGGTTGAGCTCATGGGCAATGCTGGTGGACATCTGCCCGATGGCGGCCAGCTTGCCAGCCTGCACCAGCTCATCCTGGGCGTGGCGCAAGGTTTGCTCGGCATGCCGGCGCTCGCGAATCTGGCCTTTCAGGCGTTCGTTGCTGGCGCGCAGGTCTGCCGTGCGTTCGGCAATGCGCCGTTCCAGCTGGCTGTTGGCTTCCTCAAGGGCCTCGCGGGCCGCCAAGCGGGTGGCGATGACCTTGCGTCGCTCGTTCCAGGCAATGCCGAGGATTGCCAGCAAGGCAAATGCCACGCCCACCAGGATGCCCTGCACCATGGATTCGCGGCGCAGGTCCTGCAGCGGGGTCAGCAGGGTAAAGTGCCAAGGCGTGTCGGCCAGGCGCCGGGTCTGGGCCAGGTAGGCGACTTCGTGCGGCTTGCCCTGGGCAGTCTCGCTGTTGGCCGGGAAGGTCAGTTTTTCCACGCCATCGGCCAGGGTTTCCCGGGCCAGTGGCTGCAGTTCGTTGAGCGGCCACCAGTAGTATTGCAGGCTGCGCGCCAGGCGCTCCTTGATTTGCGGGGTCAGGGGGCGCACCGATTTCAGGCGCCGGGCCGGGTCACTGGAGAGGATGATGATGCCGTTTTCGTCGCTGACGAACGCCTCCAGGCGGGCACGTTGCCAGCGCTCTTCGAGGGTGTCCAGGCGCACCTTGATCACTGCCACGCCAATGATCTTGCCGTGCTCTTCAAGCCCATGGGCCAGGTAATAGCCGGCCTCGCCCGTGGTGCTGCCGATGCCGTAGAAACGCCCGGGCTCGCCGCGCACGGCGGTCTGGAAGTAGGCGCGGAACGACAGGTCTTCACCGAGGAACGAGTCGGCGTCGCGCCAGTTGCTGGTGGCCTGTACCCGGCCATTGGTATCGAGGACGAAAATGGCGCGGCTGCGGCTGCGCCTGTTCAGGCCTTCGAGGTATTCGTTGACCGCCTGGCGGGAGCCGCCGTCCGGGTCGGTGAGCAGGTGCGAGACGCTGTCTTCCAGCTCCAGCAGGCTCGGCAGGTAGGTGTATTTGCTGATTTCGCTTTCGACCGTGCGCGCATGCAGCTCCAGCTGGCGTTCGCCGTTTTCGCTGAGGGTGCGGATGCCGTTGCTCTCGCTGATCAGGTAGCCAGCCAGCCCTAAGCCGACCATCAGCAGGATGATCAGTGGAGGTAACAGCAATTGGCGGATCAGACGGGATTTCACGGCAGGCTTGGCAGGGCGAAGTAGCGAGGGGTCGCATTTCATCACAGTGGCCTTGTCACGACCAGCATCCGCTGCCCGGTGGGTCCCGTGGCAGCGGATGCTGTGGCCGGATCAGTGCTGCAGGATCTTGCTGAGGAAGTGCTGGGTGCGTTGGTCGCGGGCACTCTGATCACCGAAGAACTCTTCCTTGGTGCAGTCTTCGATGATGCTGCCCTTGTCCATGAAGATGACCCGGTTGGCGACCTTGCGGGCAAAGCCCATTTCGTGGGTCACGCACATCATGGTCATGCCTTCGTGGGCCAGTTGCACCATTACGTCCAGCACCTCGCTGACCATTTCCGGGTCCAGTGCCGAGGTGGGTTCGTCGAACAGCATGACGATCGGGTCCATTGACAGCGCACGGGCGATGGCCACTCGCTGCTGCTGGCCGCCGGAAAGCTGGCCAGGGTGCTTGTGCGCATGCGCTGACAAGCCCACCCGCTCAAGCAGGGCGAGGCCCTTCTTGGTGGCTTCTTCCTTGCTCCGGCCCAGTACCTTGATCTGCGCGATGGTCAGGTTCTCGGTGATGGTCAGGTGCGGGAACAGTTCGAAGTGCTGGAACACCATGCCCACCCGCGAACGCAGCTTCGGCAGGTTGGTTTTCGGGTCGGAGATCGACGTGCCGTCGACCACGATGTCGCCCTTCTGGAACGGCTCCAGCGCGTTGACGCATTTGATCAGGGTGGACTTGCCCGAGCCCGACGGGCCGCAGACTACCACCACTTCACCTTTCTTGACCTCGGTGTTGCAATCGGTCAGTACCTGGAAGTCGCCGTACCACTTGTTGACGTTCTTGATGGAAATCATACGGTGATCCTTTTTTGCAGGCGCTTGACCAGCCACGAAGCGGAGAAGCTGATGATGAAGTAGACGACGCCGGCGAAGATCAGGAACTCATGGGAGCGCCCGATGATATCGCCGTTGGAACGTGCCGAGTTGAGGAAGTCCACCAGGCCCACGGTGTATACCAGCGAGGTGTCCTGGAACAGGATGATGCTCTGCTGCAGCAGCAGCGGGGTCATCTTGCGGAACGCCTGGGGCAGGATGATCAGGCGCATGGTTTGCGCGTAGTTCATGCCCAGCGCCTGCGCGGCGCCCATCTGGCCTTTGGAAATCGACTGCACGCCGGCACGCACGATTTCGCAGAAGTACGCGGCCTCGAACATCATGAAGGCCACCACGCAAGAGGTGAACGCACCCACTGGCGTGTCTTCGCCGGTAATCCAGCGCAGCACGAACGGCACCGCCAGGTAGAACCAGGTAATTACAAGCAGCAGTGGGATCGAGCGGAAGTAGTTGACGTAGGCACCTGCCACACGGGACAGCAGCTTGCTCGACGACAGGCGCATCAGGGCCAGGATGGTGCCCAGTGCAATACCACCGACAACGCCCATGACCATCAGCTGCAGGGTCATGACCATGCCTTCCCACAGGGCAGGCAGGGCCGGGAT
This sequence comes from Pseudomonas putida NBRC 14164, assembly GCF_000412675.1. Taxonomy (NCBI): domain Bacteria; kingdom Pseudomonadati; phylum Pseudomonadota; class Gammaproteobacteria; order Pseudomonadales; family Pseudomonadaceae; genus Pseudomonas; species Pseudomonas putida. The sequence goes on from NC_021505.1 coordinate 1,169,550, forward strand.
GATTTCGCTGAAATCCATGTCCATTTACTTGCCCCCCACGGAAATCAGGCCAGGCACGGCGACTTTCTTCTCGACCATGCGCATCAGCAGCATCAGGCCCATGTTCAGGGTGAAGTAGATCAGCGTGGCCAGAGTGAACGCCTCAAACAGGTTGGCGGAGAACTCGGCGGTCTGCTTGGTCTGCGCCAGCAGCTCCATCAGGCCGATCAGCGACGCCACCGAGGAGTTCTTGAAGACGTTGAGGAACTCGGAGGTGAGCGGCGGAATGATGATCCGGTAAGCCTGCGGCAGCAGCACGTTGTTATAGATTTGCGGGAGGCTGAACCCCATGGCACGGGCGGCGGCTTCCTGGCCTTTGGGCAGCGCCTGAATCCCTGTACGCACCTGTTCGCAGACGCGGGCGGCGGTGAACAGGCCCAGGCAGACGACCACGCTGATCAGCGCCGAGGTGGTCGGGTTGAGGTCCTGCTTGAACCATTCCTGCAAGCCTTCCGGCAGCAGGTCCGGTACCAGGAAGTACCAGATGAACAGCTGCACTAGCAGTGGCACGTTGCGGAACAGTTCCACGTAGGCGGTAGCGATGCCCGATACCAGGCGGTTCGGCACGGTACGCATGACACCGAGGAGTGACCCCAGCAGCAGCGCAATGATCCAGGCGGTGATGGCGATGGCGATGGTCCAGCCCAGGCCGGTGATGTACCAGTCCAGATAGGTTTCGCTGCCCACGCCGGTGGACTTGAAGAACACGCCCCAGTCCCAGTTGTAATTCATCGGGATTTCCCCTCAGACGGTTGTTTCACGGGCACCTTCGAGCATCCGGGGGCGTTTGGCGCCCTCGGATGAAAGGTTAGACACTAATGAGTGGCCTGCAGAATTGATTCGTGCTGTTGAGCACCAGGCCACTATCTGAGGATCAGGACTTCTTCTCGTCCGCAGCCTTGTCGGTCGGCTCGGCGATCAGCTTTTTCAGCTCGTCGCTCATCGGGAACTGCAGGTTCAGGCCTTTTGGCGGGATCGGCTGATTGAACCACTTGTCGTAGCTCTTGTTGACTTCGCCCGACTTGAAGTAGCCCACGATGGCGTCGTCGACCGCTTTCTTGAACGCAGCATCTTCCTTGCGCACCATGCAGCCGTAGATTTCGTACGATTGCGGGGTACCGGTGATGACCCAGTCGGATGGCTTGCGCGCCTTGGCCATTTCACCGGCCAGCAGCGCGTCGTCGATCATGAAGGCCACCGCGCGGCCGCTTTCGAGCATGTTGAAGGCTTCACCGTGGTCCTTGGCGGAAATCACGTTCATCTTCATCTGCTTGTCGGCGTTCATCGCCTTGAGGATGCGCTCGGAGGTGGTACCGGCGGTGGTCACCACGTTCTTGCCGGCCAGGTCCGGGAAGTCTTTGTATGCAGGCGCACCGTCCTTGACCTTGGTCAACAGGCGGGTACCGACTTCGAAGATGCCGACCGAGAAGCCGACTTGTTGCTGGCGCTCGACGTTGTTGGTGGTGGAGCCGCACTCAAGGTCGACGGTGCCGTTCTGCACCAGCGGGATGCGGGTCTGGGAGGTGACCAGGTTGTAACGGACCTTGATGTCCGTACCCAGTTGCTTCTTCAGGGCGTCGACGACAGCCAGCTGGATGTCATGCGAGTAGCCCACGGGCTCGGGTTTGCCGGCCAGGTAGGAAAACGGGATGGAGGAGTCGCGGTGGCCCAGGGTGATGGTGCCCGATTCCTTGATCTTCTTCAGGGTGCCAGTCAGTTCTTCGGCCATGGCCGGCGAAGCGATCACAGCGGCCGCGATGGCGGCGCCCAGCAATTGACGAACGATACGCATCAAATTTTCCTCGACGTGTTTGTTTTTTTTATGGAGCCGTTGGCGGACTCTTTCGTTCAACGAATACAGCAAGAAGCGAGTGCATTCGGCTACCAAGTGTAGAGCATGAGTCGTGCCAAGCCCTGCCAAAGATCATAACCCCGCGCAAAGCCTGGGCATGAACCCTGTATGCAGGTTTTTGAACATTCTTCTGCTGTCGGATCACCGAACGAGGGGTGGTATTTCGTTCGGCTATCCGAACGAATGTGGGGGCTCTGAACGGGGTGCTCCAGCAATAAGTAACACCCGTCGCGCAAGGCCAACTGTTGAGCTTGCTGCTTCATCTTCTGGAGCTCTTGCCGTGTCCGTGATCCCGATTCCTTCCGATTCCGTCGACGCCTTCATTGCCCGCCAGATGGCGGATTGGTTGAAAACGGCCGATGTCGATCAACTGTTGACCTTTCACCGCGCGCTGTCCAATCAGCAGGCTGTGGCCGAACGAGTGAAAACCAGATTGGCCAGCGTGCCCAGCCTGGAAGCCTTTGCCGCGCAGGTGCTCGAACCGGCATTACGCGCCGAAGGCCTGGCCGATGTCGATGTGCGCAGCATGCAGGTGCACATTGAGGAGGATGTGCCGATGCTCAGCGCTGCGCCGCGCCTGCATACGCCCTGGCGTACCCTTTACAGCGTGCAACCTTTGGTCACGGCCGCGCTGCATAACTTCCACGAAGCCGATACCTTGCCGTCAATCCATAGGCGCGCCCACCTGCAGGGCGCTGATGGGGTGAAGCTGCAACTGACGTTCGAGGCATTTGCCCGCTGCTGCAGGAAACTCGACATCGGTGGGCAGTACCAACAAAAGTTGCGCGCACAACTGTTTCCGAAAAGCCGGCCGCCAGCGCCTGAAAACCTCGCCCGAGAGGCCGTTCAGCGCATGTTTGAGGAAAACCTGCGCGCAAAGATGGAAGTCGCGGTACGCATGGCCCGCATCAAGTCCGAGCTGGACGAAGCCGACTACCTGCGCTTGTTGCCTGTGTTCGCTGCCAAACCTGTGGTGCCTGCCATCAGTGGCGTTGTCACACCGCGTCAGCTTTATCTGCTGGGCAAGCGTATCCATGGAATCGTCACGCTGGAGGTGCGCGAGCGCGCCGACGGGCCACTGGAAGGGATCATCAGCTGGGTACCACAGGACCCGCAGCGGCCGGTGACCAGGCACGTTTCCTGGGAGGCTTTGTACCAATGGTTGGCCAGGCGCATGCGTGCGCCTCACTACCGTTCGTTTTTCAGTCGCTTCATCAGTGAACGCGACCGGACGACGTTCACGGCAACCCTGGAGCGCCTGATCGAAGCCAGCAGTGTGCGAGTACCGGCTGTGCTGGATGGGCGCAATTTCGCCATCGATGTACCGTTGTTTGCCTACCTGCGTGGCTTGCAGGTGGACAAGATGCTGGATGATGCAAGAATCCTCGCGGTCCCTACCGCCGACGAGACCGCTATCGAGCGCCATCAGCGGCTGGAGGCGCTCAAGAGTGCAGGCCTCGATACGTTGAACCTGGCAGCACTGTTCATTCCGATAGTGGGGGAGGTGATGCTCGCCGTGGCGGCCGTGGATGTGGTCAGCGAGGTCTACAAGGGTTATGAGGATTGGCGCATAGGCGACCGCCAGGGGGCGCTGGATCACCTCATGGGCGTAGCACAGAACCTGGCAGCCGGCGCCGTGATAGGTGCCGTACACATGGGCATAAGCCGTGCACTCGAACGGGTGTCGTTTGTCGATGCGCTGACGCCAGTGCACGAGGGTGAGGGCCGGGCCAGGCTGGCGCACTGGCCGCCTTCTGCTCATCATCTTGATGGCGGCGGGCCGCTGGTACGCAGGTTTGACGGTGTCTTTGCCGAAACCTCTGACCAAAGCGCTGAAACACTGCTTCGCATCACCGGGTTTGAAGAGGCCCAGGTGCGCCATATCCACCTTGACGGGGGGGAGAGCCCTGCTCGCTTGGGTGATGCCCATGAACGCTACGAACTCCATACCTTAGAGCCCCGATTACGGGGGCGCGCGTTCGAACGTGAACTGGCCGCTCGGCAAGCTGTGCCTTCTGTTACAGGTGCCTTGCTGATCAAGGTATTCCCAGGCCTGTCGGTGCGTGGCGCCGAAGAAATCCTCGCGTCGGCCAGTGGTGCGCAGATCAAGGCGCTGCTGGCTACCGGCCGGGTGCCGCTGGCCATGGCTGAGCGGGCCCGCTGGTTCTTGCGCGAGAGCCGTGTGGACCGTGCCCTGATGGGGTTCGAGCACGAAGGGGCAGTTAATGCCGATACCCAGCGACTGGTGCTGGAATGGATCGCCCACCACGCACCTTGGCCAGCCTCGGTGCGGATCGACCTGCGCCTCGGGGAGGCAGGCGGCCGTGTGTTGGCAGCCAAGGGGGCCGCCAGTGCCACCGAGATCAAAACCATCATCCACACCGAGCAGGGGTACCAATTGGCCGATGGCCAGCCGCCAGTACTTGGCCAAGGCCTGTTGCCATGCCTGATCCGCACCCTTGACCAGGGCCAGAAGGCCAGTTTTGGAGGAAGTCAGCTCACGGCCCGCGACCTCGGCGAGCAGCTTGCGCACCTGGCTAGCTCGGATCGAGAAAGAACGGCGAATTTGATGGGGCTGGCGCCTGTCGCAGAACGCTATCGCCCGCCGCTACGCATCGCCGATGGCCGGATCGGTTACGCCTTGAGTGGACGGGGAGAAAGCAGCCGACGGGCACTGCGTCGCGGCATACATGACATATTCCCGACGTTGACCGATGCACAGCTGGACGCCTACCTTCGCGACCTGTCGGACCGCAGGGTCGGCCAGTGGGCACATCTCAGCGAGCTTCAATGGCAGATGCAAAGCCTGCGTGACGCGCTTGACAGCTGGCAGCGACAGCGCGTCAGTTTCATGGACGGGCTGCGCCGGCAACGCGTGGCCAACCAGATTCGTCGCGCCTGGCGGCGCAAGACGGCCGGTCTGGCCGGTGACGACTTTGTGCTGCACATAGATGGCGAACAGGTGGGCAGCTTGCCGACGTTGCCGGAGGGCATAGAGTTCGGCCATGTTCGGCGCCTGGCTTTGCGCAACATGAGCCTTGAACAGATCGATGAGGATTTCCTGCGCAGGTTCACCCACCTTCGCGAGCTCGACCTGCGCAACAACCAATTGACCCGCTTGCCCGCTGGCCTGGAGCGATTTACCGAATTGCGCAGCCTGCGTCTGGCGGGTAACCAGATCAGTGTCGATGCCCAAGGCAGCCAAAGGCTGGCCAGCCTCTCGATGCTCCAGGTGCTGGATCTCAACTACAACCCGCTGGGCCAGGTGCCTGATCTTTCGGGGCTGCGCCACTTGCGTGAGGTTTCGCTGCGCGCAACCGAGCTGCAAACCTTGCCAGGCGACGATGTGATGCCATGGCGGGGCCTGGTGGACCTGCGTGATAACCAGATTCGCCAGGTGAACGGGCACCTGCGCGCGCTGGGCGCGCGAATGGGACGCCTGTCGCTGCATGACAACCCGCTGGACGAAGCGAGCGCGGCGTCGCTTGCCGAAAGCCTTGGCGATTCGTCTGTAAACCGTAGCCCCTCCTACCATCACGCTATTGCCGATGCCGGCTTGCAGGACCAATGGCTGGGTAGCGCCAACGAGCCTGTCAGGGCACGGCGCGTGCAGATCTGGAACCAACTGGCCGAGGAGCCGCAGTCGGTAGACCTGTTTCGTTTTCTGGCAGATTTCGCCAGTTCCGACGATTTCCTCGACCACCCGAACTACTACCGGGCAAGGGTGTGGCGGATTCTGGAACTGTGCA